>JAAHGL010000139.1:0-16056 GCA_010692635.1 Symploca sp. SIO2C1
AAGTCGATTGATTCGGGTTTTGAAGTAATGAGTAATGAGTAATGAGTAATGAGTGATGAGTAATGAGTGAATTACCCCTCGATTAGCTCCCAGATTTGTTCAATTGTGCAAGCTTTTTGAGCCAAAAGGTATAATTTCCTTGCACTTATTTGGCTTGCAAAATAAGTGCAAGCTTTGTTTGGCATAGCTTCCACACTTATGCAGCAAGCCCTAACTATTGTGGAAGTGGATCTTGCCAGTATTGGTGTTAGGTTTTGTTGTACCTAATCTGCGATCAATAAGTGTAGCTATTCGGAAGATTGCGTCTGCATTTCCTATCTGACTAGACCTTACAGGCGCACACCTATCCCATTATAAAAAAGGATACCATAAAACATGTTGCCCAAAGATGCGATCGCACTAAAGCAGAATTCAAAATTCATTCATGAGAGAAGTTATTACTCTTTGTTGGGTTTCACTATCGTTCAACCCAACCTACAAGATCGCGAGCGTACTTTGTTCAAGATCATAAAGTAAGAATCAAAATATTATAGCGGAAAGTAAATGTGTAGGGGCGGGTTCACCCAAAACTTTACTATTAAGCGATAATTTAACTAAACCTGCCCCGGTCAATGATACGATGATTATCCGACCAGGGCGGGTTTAGGTAGTTGGCTTGTCGATACCGAAAGATGGTAGGTGAACCCGCCCCTACCATCTTATTAAATGAAATAGATTACTATTACCTTGGTGTAGGGTAACTCAACATCAGTCAAAGAATGTATTATCGAGTACTGGAATAGGTGGCAGGTGTTAGGTAATTTTCCACTTAGCGATCGCAACGCTATAATTTGTTGCGTAAAAAGTACAGGAAAAAATGATAGATTAAACAGATTTAACTTATTGAGCCAGCCCTACCTAGCCATTAGTCATGAAGATTCCTCCCAGGTATCAATCTTTGACATTCCTCAGCATAATAAGTGCTAACTTGCTTTTTTCCCTCACTCCTCTGGAATTACTGGGAATTACTGGTAAAATTTCCACTGCTTTAGCCCAAAATATAACCTCACCAACAAGTAAAACTGAGGCACAAGAGTTATTACAAACAGCAGAGCAGCAATATCGTCAAGGTAAGTATCGTGAAGCTTTGGAGAATTACCAACAAGCTCTGGTAATTTATCAAACATTAGATAATCCTACCGAGCAAGGTCAAATCCTAACTAACCTGGGGAAAGTCTACAACGGTTTAGGAGAATATGCTCAGGCTTTGGAGGTTTTACAGCAAGCTTTAGCAATTCGAGAAGAACTTAACGATCGCACAGGAGTTGGTGAAACTCTCAGTTTTCTGGGATTAGCTTATAACGGTTTGGATCAAGAGGACAAGGCTTGGGAAACTTTAGAACAAGCTCTGGCAATTCATAAAGAAGTGAAGGAGCTGGCTGGGGAAGCGAGAACTTTGCACTATATGGCGGGAGTTTACCTCAGCCAGAATAACTATTCTCAGGCTTTGGAGCTTTCTCAGGCTTTGGAGCTTTCTCAGCAGGCGTTGGCAATCCGTAGACAGGTGGATGATTCCTTAGGAGAAGTAGAAACTCTAGTTAATATTGGCATTATTTACACTCGCCAAGGTCAAGCTCAGACAGCTTTGGAGTACTTGGAAGAAGGTTTAGCATCTGCTCAACAATTATCCCATTCTCTGTTAGAAGGCTGGGCTTTATCGGCATTAGGTCAGGCTTATAGTATCAGTGGTAAGGGGCAAAAGGGAATTGAGCAGATTGAGGAGGGTTTAACTATTGCCCGCCAACTGCAAAATCCTCGCTTGGAAGCTTATGCCCTATTTACCCTGGCTCAAGCTTATGTGATTACGGGAAACTCCCAAAAAGTCATTGAATTAGGGGAGCAAGTTCTGATTATTGCCAAGCAACAGCAAAGTATCAAAGGAAAAATTGCAGCTTTGGGGCTGTTAGTGCCTAATTACCTAAATGTGGGAGAAACTCAAAAAGTGATTGAGTTGGCTGAGGAAGCCCTTACCCTAGCACAGGAACAGGAAAATTACCAAGTTCAAAACTGGGCTTTAGGGATACTAACTCAAGCGTACTTGAGTACTGGGGAAAAACAAAAAGCGATCGCCTTAGCCCAAGAAGCTCTGACTCAGGCACAGCAAGAAGAAGATTTCTCAGCCCAGAGTTTGGCTACTAATACTTTATTGCAGATTTACCTGAATGCAGGAGAAACACAACAAGCTATTGCTTTAGCAGAGCAAGCTATGACTCTGGCTCGAGAGCAAGAAAACTTTCCAGCACAGAGCGCGGCTTTCAGTATGCTGTTTCAGATTTACACAAGTTTGGGAGAAACAAAAAAAACCATTGCCTTAGCAGATGAAATCTTGAGCTGGCTGGAGCAGCAGCAAAATCCCCCAGCTCAACAGCAGATTTTGGGCATACTCTTTCAACTTCGTGCAGTTTACCTCGCTTCTGGAGACAATCAAAAAGTCATTACACTGGCTCAGCAGGTTCTTGCTTTAGCTCAACAGCAGCAAAATACCCCCATAGAAAGTTGGGCTTTGGAGACTTTGGTGCAGGCTTACTCAACTGCTGGGGAAGATCAAAAGGCGGCGGAATTTGGTGAGCAAGCTTTGAGTTTGGCTCGCCAACAGCAGAATCCTCCAATGGAAAACAAGGCTTTAAATGCTCTGATTGAGGCTTACTTACGTATAGGAGAAAACGAGAAAGCTATCGCCTTGGCACAAGAAAATGTCACTCTGGCTCAGCAGGGGGATGCTTTAGCTCAAACTGTGGCTTTCAATCTACTATTACGAGCTTACATCAGGACCGGAGAAAACCAAAAAGCGATCGCCCTAGCTCAGGATGTACTTGCTCAAGCTCAACAACAGCAAGATACTCAAGTGAAAAGTCAGGCTTTCAATATGCTGTTTCAAGCTTACACCAGGGCTGGAGAAAACCAAAAAGCGATCGCCCTAGCTCAGGATGTACTTGCTCAAGCTCAGCAGCAAGAAGATACGTTAACGGAAAACTTTGCTATTAATTTGCTGTTTCAAGCTCACCTGAATGCGGGAGAAGTGCAACAAGGGATTGAACTAGCCCAAACTTACCTCACTCAAGCCCAAAAGCAGGAAAATAAAATTGCTGAGAGTGTGGCTGTGGGCATGTTACTGCAAGCTTTCACAGCTTACATGGCAACCGGGGAAACGGAAGCAGGGATTAAATTAATTGAACAAACCTTGAGTCAACAGCAGGAAAATGCCCTAACTCAAAACCTCACTTCCGGGGTACTGATACAAGCTTATCTGGCAGCAGGAGAACCGCAAAAGGCGATTAATTTAGCACAGCAAGCTCTAACTCTAGCTAAAGAGGAGCAAAATGCCTCGGCTCAAAATTTGGCTTTAAATACTTTGGTAAAAGCTTATCTGGGAGCGGGAGAACCAGAAAAGGCAGCAACATTAGCCCAAGAAGTTCTTACCCAGACTCGACAGCAGCACAATCCCCAAGCAGAAATATGGGCGTTATGGAGTTTGATTCAGGTGCATACGAGTTTGGGGGAAACCCAAAAAGTGATTGAATATGGTCAGCAGGCTCTAGCTTTATCTAAAGAGCAACCATTTGTGGGGAATTGGACTGCTCAAACTTTGTTCCAAGCTTACGATGCCCTGGGTGAACCCGAAAAAGCCTTGGAGTTAGCCAAAGCTAGTTTAGCAGAGGCGCAGAAGCAGCAAAATCGTTATGCTGAAGGTCATGCTTTATATACCCTGAGTCGAGCTTATAGCCGTTTGGGAGAGTATGAGCAGGCTTTAGAATCGGCTCAAGCTAGCCTCACCCTTGCCAGGAAACTGCAAAACCGCTACATTGAAGGCTCAGCTTTAGTGAATCTTAGTGATGCTTACCGTTTCCTGAATGCTTATGGCTTGCTCAGGGAACCACAAAAAGCGATCGCTCTTGCTGAAGAAGCGTTAGCTATTGCCAAAAAGACTAACAATCTCTTCTTGGAGTCAACCGCCTTAGGTACTCTAGGTAAGATTTATATTTCCCTCAACCAACCCGAAAAAGCGATAGAGTTAGGAGAAGCCAGTTTAGCGATCGCTTCTAAGGCTTCTACTGCCTTCCTGGGATTTTCTGGCAATCCTTGGCCGGAAATGACGGCTTTATATGCTTTGGCAGATACCTATGCTTTCTTAGGAAATTACCCCAAGGCACTAGAGTCAGCCCAGAGAATTCTAACTATTGCCCAGCAACTCAAAGAAAGGGAAGCCGAAGCCTTTGCCCTAGTTTATCTGGCTAATACCTATTTTGCCTTAGGTGACCTACCCCAAGCTATTGAACAAGCCCAACAGAGCTTGCTAGTTGCCCAGCAAATCAAAAGTCCTCCGGCACAAGTATCAGCCCTCTCCGCTTTGAGTATCGGCTATGGTGGTTTGGGGGATTATGCCCAAGCTGAGGAATTAGCAAAAACAGGTTTAGCCATTGCCACAGAAGAACAAGCTTCAGCTATGGAAGGGTTCTTACTGACGATTTTAGGTGATATTTACCGTAAATCAGGACAGTCGGAGCAAGCGGTAGCTGCTTACCGTCAGGGATTAACCGTGATTGCCGACACCGAGGCAGTGGGAGCTGATATCAAGATTCAGGCTGGTTTAGCACGAGTATATCGTGACCTCAATCTCCCGTTAACTGCTATAACTCACTACAAGCAAGCAGTTAATGGATTAGAGCAAATTCGGCGTAACTTACGGGGATTACCGACAGAGTTACAGGAATCCTTTCTCCAAGCCGTACAAGGTTTAGAGCGTAGCCAGACGGCGGATATCTACCGAGAGTTAGCTGATTTATTACTCTCCCAAGACCGCATCCTGGAAGCGCAGCAGGTGCTAGAATTACTGAAAATACAGGAATTACAGGATTTTACTAGAAACAGCACAGAACAACCAGAAGATATTCCCCTCAATCCCACGGAAGGTACTATCCAAACTAAGAGTAATAGCCTGATTGCTTTCGGTCAAGAAATTTATCAGTGTGAACAACAGCGCTGTAACCAGCTTAGCCAATTACGCGATCGCCGGGATATTTTGGTACGAGAATTTGATCAACAGATTCAGGTAATTGAACAAGAATTCCGGGAGCGCCGTAACCAAGAACCGAATACCCTCAATCCTGGAGACTTTCTCCCAGAAGCCGAAGCAATTGTCGAGGCTCAACCAGGTACAGTACTGATTTATCCTCTAGTACTAGAAGATAAAATTTGGCTACTTTGGGCATCTCAAGGAGTGGTAGTTAATAGTATCGAAGTTGAGGGTGTGAATCGCCGCCAGTTAGGGGAAACAGTGCTGAAGTTTCGCCAATTACTCCAAAACCCCAACTCTAGTATCGAGGAGCTCCAAGCCACAGGCAAGCAACTCTATCAATGGTTGATTGAACCCCTTGAACCAGAACTCACTAGCGATGGCACTGAAATACAAAACCTTGTCTTTTCCCTAGATAGAGTAACTCGTTATATCCCCATGGCAGCCTTATTTGATGGGGAGAAATATCTAATCGAGCGCTACACAGTTTCCACAGTACTGTCAGCTGGCTTAACAGATATGAGCGAGCGCTTACCTCCTGGAAAAGAAAATACCCCAGTTTTAGGACTAGGTTTATCCAAAGCAGTGCCAGGATTCAACGCCCTAACTAATGTACCAGAAGAATTAGATGCGATCGTGCGACAATCAAGCAATGACCAACAGGGAATTTATCCCGGCTTACAGTTACTCAATGAAGCCTTCGATTTCCGTGCTTTGCGAGATAACCTGCAAGAGCATCGCATTTTACACGTTGCCACCCACGGTGAATTTGTGCCAGGAAATCCTGAAGATTCTTATTTAGTCTTAGGCACTGGGGAGAAGTTAGCCATTGCCGATATTCGGACTTTACAAGATTTGCGGGATGTTCACCTAGTCGTGTTATCTGCTTGCGAAACCGCTTTAGGAGGACCAGATCAAGATGGAGTGGAAATTGCTGGTATTAGCTCTTACTTCCTGCGGGGTAAAGCTAAAGCCGTGATGGCTTCTTTGTGGTTAGTTAATGATGCCAGTACTAGTCAATTAATGCAACAGTTTTATAGCAATTTAGCTCAAGGAACTAACGCCGCACCGATGACGAAAGCAGAGGCATTACGACAAGCTCAGTTGAGTATGATTTGGGGAAATGTTGAAGTTACGGAAAATGCTGAGGAGAGAGCAACAATTGCCCCAGTATCAAGTTCCGGCAGTGGGAATAGTCCTACTGCGGGTTTTTCCCACCCCTATTATTGGGCTCCATTTATACTAATTGGTAACGGGTTTTAGTTAAGGATTAATAAGGCAGAAGGCATTCCCGATGAAAAAATTTTTTTCACCACCATGCATAAAAGTAGGGGCGAATGGCCATTCGCCCCTACTGTTGCCTATTGCCTACTTTCAAGTTAGAGAGGAATATTACCGTCAACTTGATGCAGAGGAGGAGGCTTAAAGAACATGGGTACAATGCAAGGGGGAACCCATGACAGTTTATCAATGGATAATGGATAATTGATAATTGATAATTGGTTAATTTGGTCTAAGACCTCTTCATTTATGAAGAAAATAAAAAGAAAATATTTTCCTGATTGTCAATCCTCTTCTTTCAAGGAGAGGTAATTATCCATTATCCATTGTTCATTATCAATTGTTGAACAGAGCAATCTTCAAACTCATTAAGGTCTGCCAGTTTGTTCAAGCAAATTTCCTAGTTAGTTGTATTAGTAGTTAGGGCAGTGTAGTGAGCTTGGATATCTCCTAAACACTGATTGTAGTTTATAGTATATTTTGGTAATTTTGTCAATTATGATTTGAGTTTTTTGAGGCGAAGTTGGCGCTCATTGGTTGCCATTAATTGAGACAAATCATAGAACCTAATTAAATTGTCTCAGGGTCGATTCCTAATTCTCGTAGTTTGGCAGCTAGCCTTTCTTTTTGCTGGTGTTCTGATTCTGCGTATTCTTCCGGTGTTGGGACAAGTTGTTCTTCTGGGGTAAACAAGCGGACAAAGTTATCATGAATACCGAGATACAATCCTAACTGTTGACTCCATAAATGTCCTTGCTCATTCGGTTCTAGTTCTTCGTATTTGCCGTCTACTAGATGAAAGCCAGTCAACTCTAAGTTCTCTGGATCGAATAAAAAGTAATCGGGAGTGCGAAAGGTATCTTGATAAATCTTTTTCTTAGTGGTTTTATCTGTATTTGCTGTCGATTCGGAGAGTACTTCGACAATAACATTGGGATATTTGCCATCTTCTTCCCAAACCACCCAGCTTTTACGGGTTTTCTTTTCTGTTCCCAAGACGACGAAAAAGTCGGGACCTCGGAAGTATTCTGATTTTAGTTGTTTGGGGCTATAGTAAACTGTTAGGTTAGCAGCAGCATAGAAATCATTGCGATCGCGCCACAGTAATTCTAAGCAGGAGAGGAATAAGATAATTTGTCGTAGGTGTAGTTCGGTTTCCAAGGGAGGTTCATCGCTATATAAATCGCCTGGGGGAAAGATAACATCTGTAGCGATTGTTTGGTAAGTTTCTGATTGTTTAATAGCTTCTTGAACAGGGGACATGGGAATTAAGAATGAAGAATTTAGAATTTAGAATGTAGAATTGGGAGTTCCGTACATTTGTAGGGGCGAGTTTAGGGTCACCGTTAAACCCTATTTACAATAATCTTGATACAAAACCAGCCCAATGGTCACCTTGTAGCATTCTGGCTCCCCTCCGCTGCCAGATGTTCAGCCACGGATACCATCACCTGTACTAATCCTGCATCCACGAGTTCCGAATTAGCTTGCAAAATCTGAGCTTCTTCCCCACGAGGGGAATCCAACAGGGATTGAATCAGTTTCAGGTAAGCCTGTGAGCGGTTTTCGTCCATTCTGAGGCTGGGAATTTAAATTTACGTCTAATGTGAACTAGATCAAAATATTGCAACCCCATCCCCAAGTTAACGCAACAAATCCCCAGATCGTCAACAAGCGATCGCTTACAGTAACAACTTACAACCCTTTGGACATGAAAACCGATTACTGGCAGGATGCCAGTTCCACATTCAGTTTATTTGGTTTGGGTAATATTTGTGCTCAGCTTTACTGATGCTGTAGGCAATTGCGCGATCGCTTAACATCCACGTCAATTACCCTTTATATATGTGCGCACACTTTTCGCATCATAAAAATATTATAGCAGAAAATAATGGCAATCAGCTCCGCTAGTGTCAGAGGCGATCGCTGTTCAACAATGGATAATGGATAATTACCTCTCCTCTTTCCCTTTGTGAACTTTGTGTCTTTGTGGTTTCTCAAAAAAATTAGTAGTTATCATTAGAATCAAATCTGTCACAATAGATTAAGTACTCTTCCCCTTGATGCCCTTATGCCCCAAACACACATCAGATTTGATTGGGCGATCAAAAAATTACTCAGAAACAAAGCTAATTATGTAGTTTTGGCAGGTTTCCTCAGCGAGTTATTAGGGAAACAAATCAAGATACAATCAATACTCGAAGGTGAAGGCAATCCACAAGCAGAGGATGACAAGCTCAATCGAGTCGATATTCTGGCAGAAAATGACCAAGGTGAATTAATTCTCATTGAAGTGCAAAACAATACAGAGCAAGATTATTTTCATCGGATGCTCTACGGCACAGCAAAATTAATTACCGACTTTCTGGAAAAAGGAGAACCTTACAGTAAGGTTAAAAAAGTCTATTCAGTGAATATAGTCTACTTTTCTCTGGGACAGGGGGATGATTATATTTACCAAGGAAAAATAGATTTTCATGGACTTCACTTAGAAGACTCTTTAGGGCCATCAATAAGACAGAAGAAACTGTTTAATATCAAAAAAGTATCTGAGATTTTTCCGGAATATTATGTGATTAAAGTCAACAACTTTGACGACGTGGCGAAGAATACCTTGGATGAATGGATATATTTTCTAAAAAAGAGTCAAATTAAAGAAGAATTTACAGCCCAAGGTTTAACAGAAGCGAAAGAAAATTTACTAGTAGATAGCCTGAGTGAAGAAGAAAGAGCAAACTACCTAAGATTTATGGAGAACAGGCGCTATGAAATCAGTATGATCGAAGGTTCGCGCTCAGAGGGAAGATTGGAAGGTCGAGAAGAAGGTATCAAAGAGGGTCGAGAAGAAGGTATCAAGGAGGGTCGAGAAGAAGGTATCAAGGAGGGTCGAGAAGAAGGTATCAAGGAAGGTCGAGAAGAAGGTATCAAGGAAGGTCGAGAAGAAGGTATCAAGGAAGGTCGAGAAGAAGGTATTAAGGAGGGCATGGAGAAAGGCAAACAGCAGGAAAAGGTTAACATAGCCAGAACATTCAAACAGAAAGGAATAGATATTGAGACCATCGCAGAAGCAACAGGATTCACTAGAACAGAGATTGAGAAACTCTAGTGCAAAAAGGCAGAAGGCAGAAGGAAAGAAAGCTTGTGTAGTAAGCTTTTTCACCTTTTTTAACTGACTGGTTATTTCCCCCACGCTGCACTAGTATTTATAAATGCTAATCCTCATTCTGATTCCTGAGTCCCTGTTGTAGAACCTCCAAAACCTTGGCTAAATTTCCGGATAATAATGCCGGTACATCTAACCACAAACCCGGATAAATTTCACTTTTGATGATTCCTTGTTCGTCGGGTTGCAGTTTGATATATTTTTCTTGTCTTAACCTAAACCAATCAAATTTCTGATCATAAACTCGCCATACTAAATATTCTTGGACTTGGTTCCGTCGGTAAGATCTTTGCTTATCGTGTAAATCGATAGAAACTGTAGAAGCAGCAATTTCAACAATTAATTCCGGTGCACCTTCTACATATCCATCTTCGCTAATTGTTGATTGTCCCCCTTCTTTGATTCTCAGTAAAGCATCGGGTTGAGGTTCATTCTCTGCATCCAGTCTTACAGTACAATTATCTCCTGCCTGAACTCCCGAATTTGCTGCCTCATAAGTACCCAGCCAAGTTGCAACATGAATATGAGGATTTCCGTGTTGCTTAATTCTTAAAGGCGATCCCATATAAACAATTCCTTCGATTAATTCTGCTTTTTTCAGATGAGGCATTCTTTGATAACGGCTTTCAAATTCAAGACGAGTTAATTTATCCCCATTTTCCAAAGGTGGAATGATTTGACTAGGTTTGATGATAGTTTGGATCATAATTCTTATCCCTTTAACCTTTAACCCTTAATCTATAGTTAATTCTACTGATGGACTATGCCTCTTGAAAGAATCAGCCTTACTATTTTTGGTTTCTGTCTGCCGGTTGCTCTTCAGTTGCCAGCATCTGCTTTAGCACCACAAACACTTATATCAAGTTCGGTAGAATACTTACACTTCGGTGGCAATAAGCCAGAAGGCAGGAGGCAGGAAGCAGGAGGGAAGAAAGAAGGTTGCAAGGTAGAAGGGAATTATAACTGTTTATCCGAACTTGATATTACTCTCCCAAATAACCCCAACCTGAAATCTACTCAAAGATCTTTAGCCTTACAAAATGAGCCTAGCTTAGCAGCTTTACAGACAGATGCTCAGGATCATCAACAACAGACTAATGAGCAAATCTTACAAAATCTGCGATCGCTCTTTCAAACTTCATCAGCTACTCTAGAGTTAGATCTTGAGCTCAAAGCTTTAGCGCTGAAACATGCTACAGCCGGACGTAATGCTCCAGCCCTGACAATAGCTAAAATCATTATCGACTATAGCAGTTCAATATGCGATCGCAGGACAGATTGAGCTAGGGATACAGATTGCCAGAAGGATAGAGATTGAACAATATCAGAAGAAGGGAATATGGGATAAAATTGCTGTCTCTGCTGTTAGTGCCGAACAGTATGAGCAAGCCAACAAAATTGCCCAACATGCTATTAGTTTAGTCGAAGCGAATGAACTCTCAATCCAAGGCATCGGACAATTTCGTCAAGGAGAATACCAAGCGGCATTAGAGTCGATACAAAATGCCCTGAGCCAATATCGTCAACTGCAAGAACCCCAAGGAGAAAAAGCGACGCTGGCGATTTTGGGAGATACTTATACCGCTCTAGCAAGCTATTCCCAGGCAATTGCATCCTATCAAAAGAGTTTAGCACTAGCCAAAACCCTAAGCGATCGCGAAGGGGAAGCGGAAATTTTGACTCATCTGGGGTATGCGCTATTGCAAGCAGAGCGATATCCGGAAGCGATCGAGCGGCTACGGGAAGGCATTGCTCTGAGGAAATCAGCCCAGGCAAGGGGTAACTATACCACAAAGACCTATGAATTTGACCAAAACTATGCCTACGAATGGTTGCAAACAAGCCAAGGAAACAAGGGTGGTGGAGCAGATGCCTAAGGCAAAAATTATTCATTAATAATTGATAATTAATAATTGTTTAATATGGAAATAGAGCATTTTCTACAACGTCTAATGTGAATTAAGAGGGCGCGATCGCAAAAGTCAAAACCTCAATGCCAAAGCGACGATAAAGCAGAAAGCCTAGATACCAAAGTATTAGAGCAGAGCGAGACTGACTGTGAGGATGTAGGGTGCTGTTAGCGAAGCGTAACACACCAACCGACCAATAACGGTGCATTACGGCGCAAAAGCGGAAAATTTTCCGTTATTTTGAGCAACCAAGCGCCTAATGCACCCTACATAATATCAGGGATAATTTGTGTGACCTTTAATAAACGACAAGGGTGAAAACTCCAATTGTCCTCCAGCATAGTGAAGAAGATTGCGGTGCAGCTTGTCTTGCTACCGTAGCTAAACATTATGGTCGCACCTTTGCCCTCAGCCGCACAAGAGAAGCAGTCGGCACTGGAGCACGGGGGACAACGCTGCTGGGCTTGCGGCGGGGAGCAGAGGCTTTGGGCTTCAATGCCAGCCAGGTGAGGGCAACTCCAGAGTTACTCAAGCGTATAGAGCGGATTCCGTTACCAGCTATTGTCCACTGGAAAGGCTATCACTGGGTGGTGCTCTATAGCAGGCGGCACAAAGGGTTTGTAGTTGCTGATCCCGCAGTGGGGGTACACTACCTCAGCCGCAAAGAATTGCTGGAGGGCTGGAGTAATGGGGTGATGCTGCTACTAGAACCCAATGAAGAGCGGTTTTATGAGCAGCCCAATGACAAAATTGAGGGATTTGGTCGCTTTCTCAAACGAGTCTGGCCCTATCGCTTTATTTTACTAGAAGCCATTGCTATTAACATTGCCATTGGTCTGTTAGCTTTAGCCATGCCGGTGATGATGCAGCTCCTCACCGATGATGTGCTGGTGCGAGGGGACACCCAACTACTGACAACTGTGGTTATTGGTGTAGTGGCAATCAACCTGTTTCGTAGTGGGATTGACTTGGTGCAGTCTCACCTGGTAGGGCATTTTGCTGAGCGATTGCAGTTAGGACTTCTGCTGGACTATGGCTATAAATTACTGCGGCTACCCCTATCTTACTTTGATGCCCGTCGCAGTGGAGAAGTCGTTAGCCGCATTGCCGATGTTCGCCGGGTTAATGACCTTGTGGAGGAAGTTGTGTTGGAGCTACCCAGCCAGTTTTTTATCGCCATTATTTCCTTGGTTGTAATGCTGCTCTACAGTTGGGTACTTACCTTGGCATCAATTGTGGCGTTTTTACTAGTGATTGGTGTTAATCTGCTCTTCTTACCCGCCCTACGCCGCAAAGCCCGCCAAGTAATCATTGAAGGCTCCGAGAACCAGGGATTTTTGGTAGAAACCTTTCGCGGTTCCATGGTGCTGAAAACTACCCAAGCTACTCCCCAAGCCTGGGATGAATATCAGCGTAACTTTAGCCGCTTAGCCAACCTCAACTGGAGTCAATTTAAGCTAGATTTGTATAGCGGTCTGGCTACTGACCTGCTGTCTGGTCTGACGAATATTGGTTTGCTATGGTTGGGCAGCTTTTTGATTATCAATGGTAGCCTCAGCATTGGTCAACTGATTGCCTTTAGTGGTTTGAGTGGCAATTTTTTAGGTTTTCTTGGCTCGGTGGTGGGGTTGGTGAATGAGTTTATCACTGCTCAGGTTGTCATTCAACGTCTATCAGAAGTTCTGGATGCTACCCCTGAAGATGAGCACATGGAGAAAAAGCCCTGGGCAACCCTTTCGGGTAATGCTGATATTGTCTGCAAAAACCTGAATTTCCATCATGCTGGTCGGGTAAACTTGTTGCAAGACTTTAACCTGACAATTCCCGGTGGTAAAGTGACGGCACTGATTGGGCAATCGGGTTGCGGTAAGAGTACTTTTGCAAAACTACTGGGGGGGCTATATCCACCCCAGTCGGGGAATATTCGCTTTGGTTCCTACAATCAACAGGATCTGTCTCTAGAATGTCTACGCCAACAGGTGGTATTAGTACCTCAAGAACCCCATTTCTGGAGCCGCTCGATTCTCGAAAACTTTCGGTTCTCTTTTCCAGGGGTAAGCTTTGAGCAAGTAGTAGCTGCTTGTGAGGTAGTTATGGCAGATGAGTTTATCAGCGAACTGCCTGACAAATATCAGACGGTGCTAGGGGAGTTTGGTGCAAACATCTCTGGTGGACAACGACAAAGATTAGCGATCGCCAGAGCAATAGTAACAGATCCCCCTGTGTTAATCTTGGATGAATCTACAGGTGCCCTTGATCCAGTGCTGGAAGCCAAGGTACTTGATAAACTGCTGTTTTCCCGCCAAGGTCAAACCACTATTATCATCAGTCATCGCCCACGGGTAATTTTGCGGGCTGACTGGGTAGTGTTTCTGGAAAAAGGTGAATTAAAGGTTCAAGGAACTCCCACTGAACTACAGCAAATACCTGGCGAACATTTAGATTTTTTAAACCCGTAGTTGAATGGTACTTAGGGCTTGCTGAATAAGTAACAAGTAACAAGTAACAAGTAAAAAGTAACAAGTAAGAAGGAATTAAGCATTTATCCTCGTTTTGAGCACTTGTATTCCCCAAGGTTACCCAGGGATTTCCCATGAAAGTGCAAGGTTTCTGGAGCCCATCGATACCATTTCCTTGCACTTATTGAGCACAAAAATGCTTGAAAGTCATGTCTGCTATAGCGTCCAGACTCATACAGCAAACCCTACTTAGGGTTTGCTTAATAAGTAACAAGTAACAAGAGAGCGCCTGACAGACGGAGTGCCACCTGCTATGAATGCCGCTGGTGGCAGGGGTTATAGGAAGAGAAGTCGTCTTAGCCAAAAGCCTTGCAATTGCTATGGTTTATTGCCGATCATCCTTATACCGGTGTCATTAACATAGACATTAAATATACACATATTTATGCTCAGGTCACAATATTTTTTCATGAAGAATGTGCGAAGTTTGCATGAAGAATCAGTGAAATTACGGACGTTTTTAGTCAGTAGTGATAGCGTGATAGTAATCGGTGCAGGCTAATACTGCTATTGGTTAAGCAAGAGCAGTATTGTAATTCTTCACTGCATATCTTTGTGCATATTGTAGTTGATTTGGGGCTCTTACCAAATGTCTGGTGACACTTTTAACCCTCCTGTTAATGGCGTTGTCCTGAATGGAGATGCTGGAAATAATAGACTCTTCGGAACTAATTTTAACGATGAAATCTTTGGATTAGGGGGCAATGACAGGCTCTTCGGACGCAGCGGGATGGACTTATTAGACGGTGGTATCGGCAATGATCGGTTGTTTGGGGGGAATGGCGAGGATAAGTTAGACGGCGGTATCGGCAATGATCGGTTGTTTGGGGGGAATCATAGCGATTGGCTATTTGGCGGTATTGGCCATGACTTTCTTTGGGGTGATCGTGGTGATGATGACCTCAGTGGAGGAGAAGGAAATGACTATCTCAATGGTGGTAGGGGCGACGATCTGCTGGATGGTGGCTTAGGCAATGATCTCATCCGTCTAGGGTCTGGTTCAGACACTGTTGTTCTGGCTCCAGGCAATGGAACCGATATCGTGTTGGACTATAGAGATGGGACTGATAAAATTAAGATTGAGGGTGGACTCACCTTCGATGATTTGGAATTTATTCCCCAAGGTCGTAAAAATACTATTATTCGCATTGATAAACCCGGTGATCCAAATGATGGCGAAATTTTAGCAAAGTTCAAAAGAGTAAGATCTAATAAGTTTGATATCACCGATTTTATATTTCCTACTTCTAATCTAGCACCAGAAATCACTAGCTCAGCCACGGCGAGTGTAGAAGAGAATCAAACCTCAGCTATTGATGTTGACTCAAGCGATGATAATGATTCCGAAGGAAGTGGACTCACCTACAGCATCACTGGTGGAGCAGACTCTAGCTTATTTAGTATTGATAGTAATACCGGTGTCGTCACCTTCAACGCGGCTCCTGATTTTGAAGCGCCATTAGATGCCAATGGGGATAATGACTACAATCTCCAAGTTACGGTGACTGATTCAGAGGGATTGACTGATGTCCAGGATTTGGTAATTAGCGTCACTGATGAGGTGGAAAACGCTGCTCCGACAATCACCAGCTTAGGTACAGCGAGTGTAGCAGAGAATCAAACCTCAGCTATTGATGTTCAATCAAGCGATGATAATGATTCCGAAGGCAGTGGACTCACCTACAGCATCACTGGTGGAGCAGACCAAGCACTCTTTAGTATTGATAGTGACACCGGTGTCGTCACCTTCAACGCCGCCCCGGATTTTGAAGCACCAGGAGATGCTAACGCAGATAATGACTACAATCTCCAAGTTACAGTTACTGATTCAGAGGGATTGACTGATGTCCAGGATTTGGTAATTAGTGTCACCGATGAGGTGGAAAACGCTGCTCCCACCATTACCAGCTCAGCCACGGCGAGTGTACCAGAGAATCAAACCTCGGCTATTGATGTTGACTCAACCGATGATAATGATTCCGAAGGCAGTGGACTTACCTACAGTATCACCGGTGGAGCAGACCAAGCACTCTTTAGTATTGATAGTAACACCGGTGTCGTCACCTTCAACGCGGCTCCTGATTTTGAAGCGCCATCAGATGCCAATGGGGATAATGACTACAATCTCCA
>JAAHGL010000139.1:16231-18574 GCA_010692635.1 Symploca sp. SIO2C1
AGTGGACTCACCTACAGCATCACTGGTGGAGCAGACTCAGCCTTATTTAGTATTGATAGTGACACCGGTGTCGTCACCTTCAACGCCGCCCCGGATTTTGAAGCGCCATCAGATGCTAACGCAGATAATGACTACAACCTCCAGGTTACAGTTACTGATTCTGGGGGATTGACTGATGTTCAGAATATTGTAGTTAGCGTCACTGATGAGGTGGAAGTGGCTCCTCCGGATGCAGTTAATGATGCCTTTGATGTCACCGGTAACATCGGGATTGATGTGGGCATTACCGGTTCCATTCTCAACAATGATACGAATACTGGTGCTCTTACCGGTGTCTTCTTTGGTGCGACTGCAGGTACAGCTGGAGATAACGCAGCAAATGGCTCGAATATGATCACTACTAGCAATGGTGGCGTAGTTCTGCTGAATGCTGATGGTACCTTCACCTACGATCCAGCAGCAGGCTTTGACGGAACCGACTCGTTCTTCTACACCCTTTCTAATGCTGGGGGAAGTGATGTAGCCGAAGTAGAATTCACAGTGGACGATGTAATCTGGTTCATTGACAACAGTGCAGCTGGGTCCACCAACGAAGGTACCTTAGATAATCCCTTCACCTCATTGGCAGCATTCGATACGGCGAATGATGGTGTGGGCAACAACCCTGAAGCTGGTGACAATATTTTCCTATACAGTGGCTCCGGCAACTACACAGGTGGTGTTACCCTGCTGGACAATCAAACCTTGATTGGTCAAGGAGCAACCGGGACTTCCCTAGAAGCTTTACTGGGCATTACCCTGGCTCCCTTTAGCAGTAGTTCTCTCCCCAGTATCGGAGGCACTGATCCAGTGATTACCAATGCTAGTGGCGACGGCATTACCCTGGCATCAGGGAATACAATTCGCGGGCTCAACATTGATAATACTTCCGGTGATGGGATTAGCGGCACCAATGTGAGTGACATTGCCATTAGCGAGGTGGACATCAGTAACACAGGTGTCCACGGCATTGACCTCAACACGGTGACCAACTTCACCTATGAGGACAGCGAGATTATTGAGGCTGGTAACGGTAATGCTGAGAACAGCATCCATATCCGCAATCTGTTTGGCACTAACCTGATTGAAGATGTCCGCCTGGATGAAATTAACGAAAATGGAATCGACATCCTCAATAACACCACGGATGATGGCACTACTGATAGCCTCACCATCCGCCGTTTGGATGTGGAAGAGCATAGCGGAAACTTTGGCGAGGATGGCATTTTTGCTCAAGCCAACGGCACCTCTAATTTCACCCTGTTGATTGATGACAGTAACTTTGACATCAATGAAGACGGTTCGGTGGGAGTATCCGTCAACTCCAATAATACAGCCACCCTAGACCTAACGATTCAGGATAGTACATTCAATGCAGGGGATGCCTTTGGCGCTGGCTCGATTGTGGTTAATAACGCGAATAACAGTAATGCCACAGTTGTGATATACGGTAACGATATTAACAACAGCAACGGTAACTCGATTAATGTCCTCAACAACGATAACGCTACATCAGTGACCACCATCAGCAACAATGATATTGATGGGGATAGTACCGATAACGGCGGGATAGGGATTCGAGTGTTGCAGGATGTAAATGGCTCACAAACAGTCTTAATTGACAACAACACTATTGATAACCATTTCTTTACTGCCATACAACTGATTGCACGGGATGGTAACGGAGTGTTGAATGCCACAGTGACTAACAACACTAACTTAACTGAACCTCTCTTTGGCTTTGAGGCCGGTTTGGGTGTGTTGGCAGAGGACAATAACACATTGAATGCCAACATTTCTGGGAACAACTTTACGGGAGTCTTCTTCGATGACATCAATCTGACTGCAAATAATAGCTCAACGCTAAATATTACCCAAACCAGTGCTGCAAATCTGAGCGCATTGAATAATGGTGATTCAGTGGCAACTTCTGGATCGGTTAACTTTAATCAGCCTGCGCCTCCAACCCCTTAGTCTGGCTCAAGTTATTGGCTTATTATCTGAGCCAATAACTTGAAGGTGGATGTCTTTTAGCATCTGATCTGAAATATGATATCAAATCCGGTTCTCAGATCAGGGTAAAAATAATTCAAAGTCCCCCAGAATTGGGGGATTTAGGGGGCGAAAGAATACCTTTTTTAAACCGGATTTGGTATGAAACCGGCGCTAACTAGGGTTTGCTGAATAAGTAACAAGTAACAAGTAAAAAGTAACAAGTAAGAAGGAATGAAGCATTTATCCTCGTGGGTGAGCACTTCCATTCCCCAAGGTTACTCAGGGATTTCCCATCAAAGTGCAAGGAAA
>JAAHGL010000014.1 GCA_010692635.1 Symploca sp. SIO2C1
TCGAAGTGATGAGAAAATCTTTCAATCCCATATCAATCCCGATAGTTTTATCAGGATTGACATTGGGTTTAATGTTAGGGACAGTATGGTCTTGAAGGCTGAAAGTTATGTAGTAACCATCAGCTTTTATGGAAATAATAGCTGTCTTCACTTTAAACCCATCTGGGATGTCCCGATGTTTGATGAACTTGATAACACCTATTTTAGGTAAAAGCACTTTGTTCCTTTGAATGCAACCCTCTTTCATCTGAGGAAAACAGAAGGAACGATAACGCCCTTTCCCTTTAAATCTAGGTTTTCCTAGTCTTTTGCCGTTAACGTCAGATTTAAACCATCTATCGAAAGCAAACTTCACCCTTTTGATGCAGTCTTGAAGCACTTGAGAATGAATTCCCTTGTACTCTGGGAACATCTTCTTGCTATTGGTCAAGTCTCGCTTTTGTTAAATACCGCAAGAAAGCAATTACCCAACCAATACTTGAAAGATTGAGAGAAATAACACAGGAATTATCTGGCAAGTAGGGAGTAGTCGTACTAGAGTTTAATGGTGAAAGCGACCACGTTCACTTGCTATTTGAGTTCTATCCTCAAATGCAGTTGTCAAAATTTGTTAACAGCCTTAAAACCGTAACCAGTCGATTAATTAGGAAACAATTCGAGGATAAACTTCCTGTTGCCCACAGAAGAAGGCACGTTTTTTGGAACGAGTCTTATTTCATCGCTTCGTGTTGTGGGGTAACCGTTGATGTTCTCAAAAAGTATGTTGAAAACCAAGGGAAGGCTTAACTTTTCGCTCTACCTACTTTCATTTTGCCCGCCATTCATCCTGTCTCCAAGCCTACGGCTATGGAGCGGGGCTTCTGGCGGTTGATGCTAATATATCTTGCTACTTACATTTCTTAATTGTTAACATAAAATTATGTAAAAAAATATTGACATTATTGTTAATATGCTAGTCGAGTGCAACTAATCCTCAACAAAATAAATATAGGAAATAGCTTGCTATGTCAAATGAGACAAAAACCCAGTCTCCTCATCACGTAGTAATAGTTGGTGGTGGATTTGGTGGACTTTATGCAGCCCAAGCACTAAGAAAAGCACCAGTTAAAGTCACGCTTATTGATAAACGAAACTTTCATCTGTTTCAGCCTTTGCTTTATCAAGTTGCTACTGGCAAATTATCTCCTGGAGACATTTCCTCACCGTTGCGAGGGATACTCAGTCCCAATAAAAATACCAAAGTGCTGATGGGAGAAGTAACTGGTATAGACTCCAAACAACAGAAAATTCAACTGCACGATGAAGAACTAAGTTATGATACCCTAATTGTTGCTACTGGGGTTAGCCATCATTACTTTGGCAATGACCAATGGGCACAGAAAGCTCCTGGCTTGAAAACGATAGAAGATGCCCTAGAAATGCGGCGTCGTATTTTTTCAGCTTTTGAAGCGGCAGAAAAAGAAACTGACCCTGAAAAACGGCGTGCCTGGTTAACTTTTGTTTTGGTAGGAGGTGGACCAACAGGGGTAGAATTAGCAGGGTCACTAGCAGAACTAGCTTACCGTGCCCTCAAAGAAGATTTCCGTAATATCGACACCTCAGAAACCAAAATCTTGCTTTTAGAAGGGATGGATAGGATTTTGCCCCCTTATACCCTTGAATTATCAGCAAAAGCCAAAGCCTCACTAGAGTATTTGGGAGTCATGGTACAGACTGGCACTCTAGTTACCAATATTGAGGATAACTTGGTTACCATGCGTCGAGGTGAGCAAATTGAACAAATTTCAGCACAAACAATCCTTTGGGCAGCTGGAATGAAAGCATCTGGCATGGGAGCAGTGCTGGCAGAATCTACTGGTGTAGAACTTGACCGTGCAGGACGAGTAATAGTAGAGCCTGATTTGAGTGTAACAGGACATCCGAATATTTTTGCGATCGGTGATTTGGCAAATTTTCCCCACCAATACGAAAATGGCAAATCCTTACCGGGAGTTGCACCAGTGGCAATGCAGCAAGGAAGCTATGTCGCACGTTTACTTAAGAAGCGACTACAGGAGAAGACTTTACCTTCCTTCCACTACAATGACTACGGCAGTTTGGCGGTAATTGGACGGAATGCAGCAGTAGCAGACTTGGGCTTTGTTAAGTTTGCTGGTTTTCCTGCTTGGCTGGCATGGGTTTTTATTCACATTTTATTTTTGATTGAATTTGATAATAAACTGTTGGTGATGATTCAGTGGGGCTGGGATTATTTAAGTCGCCAAGGTGGAGCTCGTCTAATTACAAATCAAAGCCGACAGCCACCTAAGGCAGTGGAAGAAGAAGAGAATCATCAAACACCAGTCAAGGTGTAATATCATATCCGGTTGAATAACCTGAAGGTGGGCACTGTAGATCCAAAATAGTGTCTCTCCTATGTCTGCTCTCTAGAGCAGCGATAAAACTGTAGTACTAACGCTTTCCTTTAAGAGTGCAACTACTATGAGAATTTTGCTAATCGAAGATGATCACGAGCTCCGTATTAGCCTTGGCGATGCTTTAGCTAAACAAAATTACATTATTGATATAGCTGGGGATAGTCAAGAGGCTTTACACTTCCTAGATACTTTTCGCTATGATTTGCTGCTATTAGATATTGTGCTGCCTGGGGTTGATGGCATTACCTTCTGTAGGCAATTGCGCTCCCGTGGCTTCAAGATGCTGATTTTATTACTAACTGGCAGAGATGCTACTACTGATAAAGCCAAAGGTTTAGATGCAGGAGCCGACGACTACTTAATCAAACCCTTTGATTTGCAAGAGTTACTAGCTCGGATTCGTGCCTTACTCAGACGAATAAATTATCCCCTCCTCTCAACCCTAGAATGGGGTGAATTATCTCTAATACCCAGTAATAATGAGGTTACCTATCGCGATCAATCTTTAGATCTTACCCCAACAGAATATCATCTATTAGAGCTATTTCTTCGTAACAGTGATCGGATATTTGGCTACGATGATCTGATCCAACACCTGTGGTTTTTTGAAACTCCTCCTACTGAAAACACTATCAGATCTCATATTAGAGGGTTGCGAAATAAGCTAAAAGCAGCGGGAGCTGGACGTGATTTAATTGAGACTATTTACGGTTTGGGTTATCGACTTAAGCAGGGAGAGAAAGCTGGAGATATAGGGGAGACAAAGATACAAAGATACCAGAAAAATATCCCCAACCTCCAGTCATTTTCTAACAGGGAACAACAAACCTTAGCAGCACTGCGACGCAGTTGGGAACATTTCAAAGACAGTGTTTTTGAGGATATAGCATTCTTGGAGGAGATTGCTATGAATGTAGAAAGATTGCAAACCAGTTTTCTTCGTTCACGAGCCATCAGAACAGTTCATAATCTGGTGGGATTATTGGGGAGTTTGCGTTTGGCTGAAGCTACCAAGATTTGCCGTGAAATTGAAAATTTGTTCCTAACTAAGACACCTCTAAACTCAGAGCAGGTATTGCGGTTTGAGGAACTTTTAGCTACATTACCTCAGGTATTGGATCCACAGTCTTCCACAATTTTTGCTCCAAGGGAGCCATCTTCAATAGAAATACAAGGAAAGCGTCCTTTAGTATTAATCATTGATGATGATACAGAGCTCACTCAACAGTTACATAAACTAGGGAATGATTGGGGAATTCAGGTAGAGGAAGCCTCCAGCTTATCCGTTGGTAGAGAAGAAATTGAACGTATTGATCCGGATCTAATTATTTTAGACTTGATCTTTCCCAACGAAATTGAAGATGGTTTAACGTTCTTAGCCGAATTAAGTATCCTGAAACCTTCTATACCTGTCTTAGTACTAACAGTGCGTGGGGAGTTGAGCGATCGCCTACAAGCTTCAAGAGCAGAAGCTGTTGCTTTTTTGCATAAACCTTTTTCCCTAGAACAAATTCTGATAATGGTTTATCAAACTCTGCAACAATCTGGCTCCATGTCAGGGAAAATATTGGTAGTGGATGATGACCCTACATTTCTCTCTTTGTTGCGGGATAGATTGGAGTCAAAAGAACTCCAAATCACTACCCTTACTGAGCCCCAACATTTCTGGGAAACTTTAGAAACAGTATCACCAGATCTACTGATTTTGGATCTGATCATGCCTGATTTAGATGGCATTGAATTGTGCCGCGTAGTACGCAACGATCCTCAGTGGTACGAGCTACCCATTCTATTTCTTACAGGTTATTCCAATCGAGGGAATATGCAACGATTGGTTGCTGCTGGTGCTGATGATTTCATTAGTAAATCAGTATTAGGCTTGGAACTACAGACTCGTATTTTTAGTCATTTGCAGCGAGTCCGACGGTTGAGACAAATGTCTGGAATTAGGAAAATCAAGTATTAAGGATGAAGTATGAATGGGAAATTCGCCATGGAGAATGAAGAATTACTAACTGCTCGCCAGTTAACATCCTCTATGCAAATCAATAATTTTGAGGAAAGGTTGCGAAGTATCCTCAACACTACCACTGAGTCAGTAATTTTGGCAGATCTTCAAGGAATCATTCTAGTAGCCAATGAAACTTTTGCTCAAAGATTAGGTAAGAGGATTGATGAAATTATCGGTATGTGCATTTACGATCTCTTTCTACCTAAGCTACCCAACTTGAGAAAGGTCAGATTTGATGAGGTTGTGCAAACGCGCTCACCTATCCATTTTGAAGATAGGTGGAATGGTATACGGCTGGATAACTTGATCTATCCAGTGTTTGATGCTCAGGGAAAAGTTGCCAGATTTGCAGTTTTTTCCCGCGACATAACTGAGCATCAGCAAGCAGAAGAGTCCCTCAAACAGAGTGAGGAAAAGTTCCATCAGTTTGCAGAACATATCCGAGAATTATTTTGGATGTATGACCCTATTTTAGGTATTACTAAAAACATTATTAATCACAAACAAGCAGAAGAGGCGGTACGTAAGCTAAATGAAGAGTTGGGGATTACTGTAGCAGAAAGAACCATCTACCTAGGGAGTGCCATTGAGAAATTGCAACAAGAGATTGTTAGACGCAAACAGGTGGAAGATGCATTAAGAGCAACTCAAGAACGCTTCCAATACCTTATTGCCTCCAACCCAGCAATAATCTACTCCTGTCATCCTGATGGCGATTACCCCACCACCTTCGTTAGCGAGAACAGCAAAGATATTTTAGGCTACACTACTCAAGAATGGTTAGCCGATCCTAAGTTTTGGGTGAACCGGATTCATCCTGAAGATGCTCCTAGAATCTTCGCTAACTTGTCTCCCTTGTTTGAGGAGGGACGCGATATCCATGAATACCGCTTCTTGCATAAAAATGGCACTTATCGATGGCTACGGGATGAAGCGAAATTGGTGCGAGACGAAGCTGGTTGTCCTTTAGAGATGATTGGTTCTATAGTTGATATTAGTCCTCAAAAACACATAGAGCAGGAACTCCAAGCCAGCCAACAGAAATACAAAACCCTATTTGAAATTTTGCCTATTGGGGTTTCTATCACCGATAAAGTAGGCAATATCATAGAAGCTAATCCAGCCTCAGAGGAGATTTTAGAAATATTAGGTGTACAGCAGAATCACCTAGTAGATAGGACAAATAAGGGAGGTAAGGAGACGCGGAGATTGGAAGACAAGGGAAATAAAGTGCTATGTACTAATACAACTCAGTATCAACAACAAATTATTCGACCTGATGGCAAACCGATAGTAGCTTCAGAGTTTGCCTGTAAAAGAGCCTTAAAAGAAAACAAAACAATTCAAAATGTAGAAATGGGAGTAGTCAAACCAGAGCAGGAGACTACTTGGCTAAGTGTAACAGCTGCACCTATTCCCCTTAAAGATTATGGAGTAGCGATCGCCTACGTTGACATCACAGAGCGCAAAAAAGTAGAACGAATGAAGGATGAGTTTCTGGCGATCGCTAGCCATGAACTCCGTACTCCCCTTACTTCCCTACGGGGTTCCCTCGGATTACTTGCCACTGAACGACTCGGCAACCTTACAGAACAAGGTCAACAGCTGTTAGAATTTGCGTTGCTGGACACTGAACGCTTGGTGCGTCTGGTTAACGATATCCTTGACCTTAAGCGTCTCAAGTTTGGCAAAAACGTTATCACCCCAAGTATTTGTCAGACACTTGAGCTAATTGAGCAAGTGATGCAAGTCATGCAACCCATCGCAGATTATGCAGGGGTGAAGCTTTCAGTTGCTCGGATTTCAACTCCCGTGTTGGCAGATCGCGATCGCATCATCCAAGTTTTGACTAACTTGCTGAATAATGCTATTAAATTCTCCCCTCCAGGTAGTACAGTCTGGCTGAGTGCCGAACCTGGCGAGATACGGGAGACAAGGGAAACATTCCCAATTCCCAATTCCCAATTCCCCAACATCTTATTTAAAGTTAAAGATCAAGGAAGAGGGATTCCCTCAGATCAACTCGAAAAAATCTTTGAACCTTTCAGACAGGTAAATGTCTCTGACTCTCCTCAAAAAGAAGGTACTGGCTTAGGTTTAGCCATTTGTCGCAGTATTGTGCAGCAACACGGGGGACGTATCTGGGTTGAAAGTACCCCCGGAGTTGGTAGTATTTTCTACTTTACTCTGGCGATGTCGCCAGAAAAAAGTCTCTAGAAATGCTTTAGGCAGTTTCAAGACTAAATCTGTGTTGAGAGAGACAATATTCCTTGCAAAATTATCTAACCATGACAACTAAAAAAATTTTAATTATTGATGATGAATACCGTATCCGGGAAGTTATTAAGATGAGTTTAGAAATGATGGCAGGATGGAAAGTATTAACCGCTAGTTCAGGTAGTGAGGGTTTAGCTATTGCCCAATCACAGCAACCTGACGCTATCCTCTTGGATATGATGATGCCTGATCTTGATGGAACTCAAACCTTGGCAAGATTGCAAGCTGATACCACTACTCAGCAGATCCCTGTGCTGTTGCTAACTGCCAAAGCTCAGCCCATTGAACAGAAACAGCTGAGTGAGGGAGTACGAGCAGTGATGCAGAAACCCTTCGATCCTTTGCAATTGGCTAACCTGATAGCAGAAGCTTTAAGCTGGGCTCTTTAACTCTGACAGCTAAAAGCAAGTAGGCTCTAGCATTGAGCGTTGATAAATAAAAATTCTCTTCAAGTCTCTCGATCTGCACAAGTTCTGCACAATTACCAACTAAGCTGAGGAGCAATTTGGCAAGTATAGAACTAGATCTCAGGCTTGAGCCTTATAAAAAGTAAATGATTAAAGGAAATATTCTAATTGTTGATGATACTTGGTTAGACTTGATTGCTTTAACTAGAACCCTAACGACAGAAAGCTATAAAGTTCGGACAGCTGAGAATGGGCAGATAGCATTGAAAATTGCCAAGCTAGACCCTCCCGAACTGATTTTGCTCAATATTAGTATGCCAGGAATGAATGGCTATCAAGTCTGCCAACACCTCAAAGCTGATGTCCGAACTTGTGAAGTACCAGTGATTTTTATCAGCACTCTGAATAATGTGGTGTATAAGGTAAAAGCTTTTGACGTTGGTGGCGTAGACTACATTATCAAGCCATGGTTTGATCAAGAGGTTTGTGCCCGTATCCAAAATCACCTGAGAATCCACAGACGGAAACAGTTACTCATCAAGCAAAATGCCCTGCTGCGAGAGCAAAATGCCTTGCTAAAAGATGAGATACGTAAATTAGAATCTTGGCAAATAAGGAGTTTTTGTATTTCTGCTGACCTAAACTGAGCACAAGAATACAGGAGTTGAAGAGTTCAGGATTGATTAATTATCAATTATCAATTATCCATTATCCATTATCCATTAGTAATTGATATTAGTTATACAAATTGCAGATCCAAGGTATTACTACTCATGTCTTTGGGGGTAAGCAAATGGTATTTAAATCAATGTAAATTGGTATAAGAATTGTCATTAATTACCAGTTAATCTCGTTAAATGATGCAATGTTTCAATAGTTATTGACCATTTTCAATGGAACAATTATCAATTTTCAGAGGACTTACTACTCTATAGTGTTGATTTCCTCTTGTGGGGATATCAAGGTTGCAAAAATTTATAATCAAACTAGTTATGTGCATTACAGGTTACCTAACAGACTTTTCCTTGCCAGAAATTTGTCAGTTGCTTGACAAAGGGCATAAAACTGCTTTGCTGAGGATTTATGCCTGCCTCCCAACTCCAATATCCTTGAGCAGAGTTCATTATATTTGGGTGTACCACGGCCGCATTGTAGCCATAGCTAAGCGGTTAGATGATCAGGGTTTAGTTTCACTAATTGTTCAAAGTCGGTGGATCAGCTCTCGTGCCTTCACTAGATTAATTCAACAATGCTCAACTAATCAACCTTTAGGTTCATACCTCAAAAGTCTAGGTGTGTTGCAAAGCAAACAACTGAAATGGTTATTTCAAGTGCAAGTTTTAAAGTCGATGTGTGCTTTGTTTCAACTCCAAGCAGGTAAATTCCAAATCGACTTTAATGTGCCACTACCGACACGAGAAATGACAGGCTTGAGTATACCAACAACAGCGGCGACATTAATCGGGTTACGAGCGCTGACAAATTGGGATGCCTTAGTCGATAAATTGCCTGCTCCTGACAGCAGTTTGGTAACTGTTATTTCCAGTAAATACCACTATCGATTAAGTACTCTAGAGTTGCAGATTTGGAAATATGCCAATGGAAAGACTTCTCTGAGTGCAATCGCCAAGCAGCTAAGACTACCTGTAGAAAAAGTGCAACAGATTGCATTTGAATTGATCGCAGTGGGTTTAGCAGAAGAAGTCCCCTTACTAATTTCTACTAGAGCTATACCAGTCGCTGAGCCTTTAGGTAGAGGATTGCCCGAAGAAACTTCCAAATCAAACCTCACTCAATCATTCATACAAAATTTAGTGGGTTTCTTGAGTAGTAAAGTGACAGCTCCCGTCGCTAAATCAAAAATTATAGCGCCGGCTTCTCGCTGACTCCCGGTAACCTGTCGGACATTTCACTAGAAGAATGAAGAATTATTTTTCTTGCATTCTAAATTCTTAATTCCGCGCAGCGGCACTAGTTACCTCCTGAATCTGAGCTTCTGTCAAATACTTGACTAAAATTAGGTTAAATGGATCTTCACTAATTGCCTTAACATAAGGCTCACTCAAGTAAACAGCATATTCTGGTTGATTAGCGATGTAGGTCTTAAAGAAAGCTGTACTCAAAGCACTCAGATAAGGCTGAGCAAGCATCGGATCTGGACCAACCAATTCTGGAGGCAATTCAAAGGCTCCTCCACTTTTTGCTCCCAGGAAAGAAAAATGAGTAGCACCTTCGGTAACTACCAGATATTTGTTGGGGGTGGTGAGCCAGAGAAAGGGGAAAAGTTGCTCTGGTACTGCTGGTGCAAATGCATCTTGAGTACTAGAAATCATCATCAAGGGAACTTCAATTTCCGACATTCCTTGTCTACCAAAGATGGCACTACTTAAGGGATTGATTGCAATCACAGCTTTAACCCGTTCGTCTCGCAAACGAGTAGTTGTTTTGGGTAAATCTAGTCCTTGACACTGAAGCAGCAGTGACACATTTAAGGATATGCCAGCTTCTGCTTGGGCACATTCGGTAGTAAGATTGGGAAAATTAAGGGTAGCTCCCCCCGCAGCAAGAACAGTATAGCCTCCCAAAGATTGACCAATTACTCCCACCGACTGGAGATTTAGTTTCCCGAATCGATTGGGTTCAGTCTGAGCTTTCGCTGAGAGTTCATCGAGTAAATACTTAATATCCAAAGGTCGGCTGATTAATATTTCTGCTTCTGGAGGATCACCAAAACCAGCAAATAGTCCCTTAATCTTCTGGGTACTTGAACCCGGATGTTCCAGAACTGCTACTCCAAAACCGTGAGAAACTAAATGTTCCGCTAGATAAGCAAAAGTATGACGGTTTGAGCCTAAGCCGTGGGAAATAATTATAAATTCGGTTAAGCCTTCCCTTGGAGTAGTAGGCAAGTAGATGTCAAAGGGAACAGGTTCCTCACGTCTAGGATTGGTAAAGGTAAAGCTATTTTTCCGCCACTTCCCAGAGCCAGTCAGACGTAAATCCGGTAGCGTGGAGAAATCAACAGGCGGCTCGGTTGTAGCTTCAGTTGTTGCCTGCTCTTGAATCTTTGCTAAAAGTAAACTCCCTTCTTGGAGTGCTAGTGATAGCTGATTGATTACTTGGTTAATCGGTTCTAAGTCAAGCCGGATAGTTTCTAAGGGGAACTGGCGCAGGAAATTGACAATAGTTAAGCCTTCTGGAGAAGCAGCAGCTTGATTTAAGGAAGCTCGCAAGGCATGGAAGCCATTACGCTCAAAATCTGCTTTGATTATTTGACCCAGCTTCTTGAGTATGGTTTCTCCGGTTGTTGAGTTACTAAATTTATAGACGACTATGGGACTATAATCAAAGCGTTGGTTGAGCAATTCCCGCAGTTGTGTTAGCTGTTCTGGTGGTACACGGTTGGCATAAAAAGCAAATTCATTGGTAATTCTACCTTCTTTGGCAAAGATTTCTAGGTCTTCAATGGAAATATAGAATTCTCCAAAGGGGGAGTACCAGAAGGCAATCCGCTCTGCTCCCAACACAGGAGTAGCGCTAAAAGCGGCAAAAATGCCTAAGCCTAGGGAAAAAGCTAGTTGAGAGCACCATCGAAAGAGTCGTCCTCTGTTTTTCTTTGGCTTTTGAGTTTTTATGTGTGGTGGAGACGTCAAGGGGGGAAAGTTGACTTTTGGGGCGCTTACTCTCAGCATTCACAACTCCTAAAAAGGCTCTGATTAAAAGCTAATTTGTTAACGAAATCTTAAAGCTTTAGGGTTTCCCATAGCGCGATCCCCATAGCTAAGACCAATACAACAGCGCAACTTACCCGTGAGGTGATAGGTTACGGTGCTCAAGAGGATAACACAACCCTAACAATTCTTTTATAGCAATTTGAGGAACTGTCCAAAAGCAAGGTTGAGAGTATGTTTTCTCAAGATTTAGTACGGGAATCACCAATCAAATCTCCTAGGAGGCTCCATTATTAAGGTAGGATGATTTCGTTTAGAATAGTCGTTCTGCCGACGATTAGCCTGTTATTGCATGACTTCTGATTCTGCTGAACAATCACCAGTTTCTACTGAACAATCACCGGTTTCCACAGTTTACCCCAGTGACACGGCAGTAGATTGTCATATACAAATCCGTCTCAAACGGGAGGGAGAGCAGTTACTATTAATCTTGCCTAAGTCAGCAGAAATGCCTGATGAAGCAACTTGGCTTGATCTTTGGCAACAGCTAAAACATCGTCTTAATTCCGGTGAGCGCTTTTGGCAGGAGAACACAATAGTACATTTGATGGCGAATGATCAGTTGTTGGATGCACAGAAACTACAAGCCATCGCAGATGCTCTGAGTGAAATCCAGCTAAAACTACACCGGGTTTTTACCAGCCGACGGCAAACAGCTGTTGCTGCAGCTACTGCGGGTTACTCAGTCGAACAACAAACTATTATTAATTCTCTCCATAAAAACCCTGTTGAATCTACCGAGTTGCTCGCAGAACCTCTATACTTACAAACGACAGTGCGATCTGGTGTTGAAATTCGCCATCCCGGCACTATTGTTATACTAGGAGATTTAAATCCTGGTGGCACAGTAATCGCTGCTGAAGATATCTTCATTTGGGGGCGTCTGCGGGGCATTGCTCATGCCGGTGCTAGTGGTAATCGAACTTGTCGGATTATGGCTCTGCAAATGGAGCCAACCCAGCTACGGATTGCCGATGCGGTAGCTAGGGCACCAGAAACACCACCATCTCAGTTCTATCCTGAGGTGGCTTATATAACCTCCAATGGCATTCGCATTGCCAGAGCCCTTGATTTCTCTAAGACCAACTTTTTGTTGAATTCATGAGTCGCATTATTGTTATTACCTCCGGCAAAGGAGGGGTAGGGAAAACTACTGTTACTGCTAATTTAGGTATGGCGATTGCTAAATTAGGTCGCCGAGTTGCTCTAGTGGACGCAGATTTTGGTCTGAGAAACTTGGATTTACTGTTGGGGCTAGAAAATCGGGTAGTTTATACTGCAGTTGAAGTCCTAGCTGGTCAATGTCGTTTAGAGCAGGCTTTAGTAAAAGACAAGCGACAGGAAGGACTAGTTCTATTACCCGCTGCTCAAAGCCGCACCAAAGAAGCAGTTAGTCCTGAGCAAATGAAAAAGCTTCTTGACCTATTAGCGAAGAAATACGAGTACATCATAGTTGATTGTCCTGCAGGAATTGAAATGGGCTTCCGCAACGCGATCGCTGCGGCATCAGAAGCTTTAATTGTTACTACCCCAGAAATTGCTGCTGTGCGTGATGCTGATAGAGTTGTCGGCTTACTAGAAGCCAACAGCATTAAAAAAATTAATCTAATTGTCAACCGCCTGAAACCGTCAATGGTGCAAGCAGATCAGATGATGTCGGTTCAGGATGTCCAAGAAATTCTCGCTATTCCCCTCATCGGTGTTATTCCCGACGATGAACGGGTTATTATCTCCAGCAACCGGGGTGAACCCCTAGTAATAGAAGAAAAACTTTCCCTGCCTGGGATAGCAATCAATAACATCGCCCGTCGTCTAGAAGGTGATAAACTTCCCTTCCTCGACTTGATGGCGGAACACGACAACTTGATCAATCGCCTCCGTCGTATGTTCCGCAGCTAAATTTTGTCCAGATAAGCAACCTATATTTACCCCAAATTTTATCTTGATCAAAGCAGACTAACCAACACCACCAAACAAGAGAATTGATATCAATAACCCCTTACAAGTCCCATGATTAGCGAACTTCTGGAGAGACTTTTTCCCTGGACTAGTGGCACTAATAGTCGCAGCCAAGTCAAACAACGCCTCCAACTAGTAATTGCCCATGATCGGACTGACCTTAGCCCGAAAATGATAGAGTCGATGCGCAATGAAATTTTGGAGGTAGTCTCTCGCTATGTAGAAATTGATACTGAAGAGTTAGAGTTCACCTTAGAGAGTAACCAACGAGCAACAGCATTGATTGCTAATTTACCTATCCGACGGGTCAAGAAGGAAGTGCCTTTACCTTCTTTAGATATAGAATAATTGTACTATCAAAAAAGCGCCCTCTAGTGAAGGGGGCGCTTTTTTATATTCTAGAGACGTGAAATGTTACATCTCTATACCTAGGTCAAAATTAACCATTGATTACTGGAGCTGTTAAAGCAACCGGAGCAGCTTCACCAGCAGCCAAGTCTAAGGGGAAGTTGTGAGCATTACGCTCGTGCATTACCTCAAATCCTAAGTTAGCGCGGTTGAGAACATCCGCCCAGGTATTAACCACATGACCTTGAGAATCCAACACAGACTGGTTGAAGTTAAAGCCATTAAGGTTGAACGCCATAGTGCTGATTCCCAATGCTGTGAACCAGATTCCAACTACTGGCCAAGCTCCTAAGAAGAAGTGCAACGAACGACTGTTGTTGAACGAAGCATATTGGAAGATTAGGCGACCGAAGTAACCATGAGCTGCCACGATGTTATAGGTTTCAGTTTCTTGACCGAACTTGTAACCGTAGTTTTGAGACTCGCTTTCGGTGGTTTCACGCACCAGAGAGGAAGTTACCAAAGAACCGTGCATAGCTGAGAACAGGGAACCACCAAACACACCTGCTACTCCCAACATGTGGAAGGGGTGCATCAGGATGTTGTGCTCTGCTTGGAACACGAACATGAAGTTGAAGGTGCCACTGATTCCCAAAGGCATACCATCGGAGAAGCTACCTTGACCGAGGGGGTAAATTAGGAATACAGAGGTAGCTGCAGCTACAGGTGCACTGTAAGCAACACAGATCCAAGGACGCATTCCCAAACGATAGCTCAGCTCCCACTGACGACCCATCCAGCAGAAAATGCCGATCAGGAAGTGGAAAACGATCAACTGGTAGGGACCACCGTTGTAGAGCCACTCATCCAAGGAAGCTGCTTCCCAAATGGGGTAAAAGTGCAAGCCAATAGCGTTGGAAGAAGGGACAACCGCACCAGAGATGATGTTGTTGCCGTAAAGCAGAGAACCTGCTACTGGCTCCCGGATACCATCAATGTCCACGGCGGGAGCAGCGATGAAGGCAATAATGAAGCAAGTGGCGGCCGTTAGTAAGCAGGGAATCATCAGCACACCAAACCAGCCTACATAGAGGCGGTTATTGGTGGAGGTGATCCAGTTGCAAAACCTTTGCCATGCAGAGCCACCTTCGCGTCTTTCTAATGTGGTTGTCATGTTTTAATGATTACAATCGTTTGTTTTTTATGTTAGCCCGACTTGATGTCAGCTTATACATAATTAGACTTATATTAATACCTTTCTTCATTTCTGTTCGTAAAGTTATTTAAAGAATTCGATAATTTAGTGTAAGAGGGCTTTTATCGAAAAATTTAGTAATTTGACCACAAAAGCTAGAAAAACAGCTTTAATTTGTTCTTCAATGCTTCATAACTCAGTTTTTGCTTAATTACGTGGTTTTGGACTCATGTGTTAAGGATTATTTACAATATTTATGTTAAGAAATGTCAACATAAATTTAGTGTAAGTTAAAAATTTCCAGTTTATACTTAAACAAAATAAACAAAACTTAATTGATTTTGTTTAAATGCTCCAAAAAACTTCCATAAAATCGCAATCTTATAAGCGTTAGAACGCAGTCTCGATGAAAAAATTTTTCACCACCAGGTGATGAAAGTAGGAGCACTCCTGTTCCCTATTCCCTACTTTCAAGTCAGGAGGCAGGGGACTCCGAGGCAGGAGCAGTAGGGGCGATTAGCAATTAGCAATTAGCAATTAGCAATTAGCTTTGAGCGTGTTTCTCTATTGATGGAAGCCCTGAGATTAACGCTCTATCTCTCGACGAAACCTTCTAATAGCTTCCCCTGCATCAGTTTCGGCCATCAAAATGCAGCGCTTGAGCAAATCGGGATCTAGTTCAGTGAGTCCAGGTAATTGGCTGCGCTCAACGGGTTCATAATTGCTGTCTTGAAGATGATAGAACTGGAGCAATCCATCTTCCGAGAACCAAACTTCTGGAACACCTAAAGCTTGATAGCGTTCTAACTTGCTGATGCCACCACTAGTAAAAACCACTTCAATCGACAAATCCGGGATTGGCTTTACGCTCCCGATGCAGTAAGACTCGTCTGCTTGAGCAGAGACAACTCCTGACTTTTCCTGAGTCATTGAGCGAGTTGGCTGAAAGAATATACCTTGTTCCGTAAGAAAAGTTGTCACTAAGTAGCCGATGATACTGGCAAAAATTTCATGTTCACGTCCCGGCATGAGAATCTCGATCGTCCCATCATAGAAAAATAGGTGTACCCCAGGAGAACCATCAAAACCCTTTTGAATTAACTGAAACTGTTCCCATGTTCCATGATGAACGATTCTTTGATCGGTAGTTTTGTTCAGTAAGAGGGGCATGGTACTCTCATCTCCGGCTATCCTTACCGGTAATTGTGGCATATCGTTTGCCAGAAAGATTTCACCATAAACCTTTACATAAATCAATACCAGAACTTTTCCGGAAACGAGTTAAACCCAAATGTAGAGAAAAGGTGTCCAAGAGAACTATCTCTCTTAAATGATTCACATCAAGCAAAATCTTAATAAGGATTACCAAAATGTTTGACTATAAAGACCCCACAGAAACTAATTTCCTGGAAAGTCAAGGCGCATTAGATGAATATCGAGCCATTCTGCAAAGCCAATATCTCAATTCTGCTCGTGTACCCAACTCTTCTTTTACACTTCTAGAAGCTTTTGAAGAACTTGCGGTGGGAACTGTACACTCAATTACAGGTGTTAGTTGGCTTGCTTTCCCGAAAACAGCTTCTGTTTCCTTTGAAACAATTGATCAACAGAGATTTAGTTGGCAGGATGAATATGTTGAATGGAGAACCGAAAAAGATGACAGCGGTTCAGTAACCCGAATAACCTTTACGACGGAATTTCCTGAGTATTATGAAGCTCTGGCTGAAGTTAGCTTAGACGCTCTGATTGCTGGTGTTAAAGAAGTTATCCCTGGTGCTAATCCTACCGTTCAAGAGTTACTAGGAGTAAGTTCAGATCCAATATTTGGTCGTTCTCGGAGATTTCGGAACCATCTGCCACGAAATCCTTGGAATAATGGAGAAAAAGGAATTCTTTGTTTGACTCAACAGTTTAATACTCTAGGTGCCCTATTTAATCTTTTGGATAAATGTGGTATTCCCAACCCTGGAGTTGCACCAGATACCGTATGTAGCATAGTCGGAGGTGCCTGTGGTCCCGGACGCAATTCTGATCCTAGGGTTTGCTCAGCAGCACAAACTTTGGTGAGGAATTCTCAAGGTTTGAGCTTGTCGGATCCAGCAGGTATTAACATTGTTGAGCTTCAAGGTGTTTGGCGCATCAATGGCCAACGAATAGATATTAATGATTTGACTAACAATCGTAACGTCTGGAGTCTGAGCCGTGGTGGACGACGTGCTGTTCTCAATGTTGTTGATGGCCTGACACTGGATGGCGAAACGATAACAAGCGGTGCTCAAGTATCGCAAAGCTTATTCGTTGATGCCAAAGTTATCTCAGCACCGGAAACTTCATTACCTGATTGGGCGAAAATTGGACAGGAGGCTCGCATATGAAATTTTCCAAGATTTCTCGCAAAATTGGTTTCCCATGTCTGGTAATTGCACTTTGCTTCTTCCTGATGTTTGGCATAGGAGAGAAATCTGCATTTGCTCAAACATCTACAGATAGATTATTCGTCCAAAATACCGATAGAAGTCAGGTAAGGAACATAACTGACCAAGAGTTAGCTGAACTAGGGGATCCTTTTTTCAATTTAGTGTTGAAGGATCATCCAGATGAAACCAATTTAGCTGAAATCGAACAGTTGCTTCAGCCAGATTCAACCAAACGGGAAACCTTTGTTGTCAGCGAACGTATTCTCGATGCTAGCCGTCCTCAAAATAGAAGAGCTATATTGACTTTTCAAGGCTCCAACCGAAACAATGGTAACCCTATTTTCTTATCTCCTAACGTAATGATATCTGTACCCTTCAACTCCGAAGATTTTTCAGATAATCCAGAGCAGTTAGAGATCTGGGGATGGGATGAGCAGCGAGGGCGATATAACTACTACCGTCTTGATCGAAATGGCAATAGATTGAGTGAACCAAGACAAGGCACACTAACCTGGAAGTTTCGAGGCAACTCAGTTAATGCTGACACCCTATCTGCTGCCAATCGCCAAGGGACTTGTCTACAGTGCCATGTTAACGGCGGGCCGATAATGAAAGAACTCTTTCTGCCTTGGAATAACTGGGAATCATTTGAATCAAGCCAATCTTATTTAAGGTTTGAACCACCAATTGGTTGGCCAGTAGTCAGTAATATTCGACTAAAAAATTTGAAAGGTGCAGAGTTTCTAGAATCAGAAATTATTTCTGCCATCAAACAATTCAATTCTCAAAGAATTGATGAATTGACTAGTGAAGACAGTGGTGTCATCGAAATATCTGATACTCAGCGTTTATTGAAGCCTCTGTTCAAAACAACTGAATTCAATATTATTAGCAGTGATACAACCACAAGACTGCATCCATTCACGAGTACTACTGAACAACCGACAGATGATTACATCATTCCCAATAGTTTCTTTTTGAATGCAGATCTAATTGCTGGAAGTCGATTAGGAGAACAATTTACAGGAGGTTTCAGAATTGATAGCGCTAGAGCATTTGAAGCCAAGGTTAAACCAGAAGAATACGAGCGCTTAGTGAATGAGGCTGGAGTAAAATTAGCAGATCAGCAGCCCGGTGATGCTAACTTTGCTTGGTTTGTTCCAGAGCCTAGTTTTATTGATAATAATTTCCTTGACCAACTCATTACCAAAAATATTGTTCCCCGTGAGTTCGTTGCTGCTGTCTTGGCGATTGATTTAGATAATCCAGTCTTATCTCAAGAGCGACAAAGTCTGTTTGAGCTTGATATTATTCCTAGTCAATTTCAGGTTGAACCAGTGAATAATTTAATTACACAAACAGTTGCTGCTTTGGAAAGCCTTAATCCGGCAAGTAATTCTCCAGAAGGGGAGTTTTTGGCAATCCTCAAAAGTGAAGATCCGGTTGCGCTCCTGAGAAATAAGGTAGACGAATACTTAGAGCGGGAAACGAGTCTGCTAAATGCGGATGATAACACCAGGTTTACCGAACTAACTCGGCTTTATCAAATAGCTGTCGAGCGAAGACAAGCTGTACTTGCTGATGAAATTCTTGGCGATTTGGATGAAACGAATGGCACTCTCCTTTTACCAGTTCCATAATTGCTAATCTCCTGAATTTTTTTCAGAGCCTTACCTTAATAAGTTGGGTTGAGGCAACAAAACCCAACACTCTAGGATGAGGCAGGGCTGTTTCATTCCTCACGTAAAATCAAGTTATGGGGAATATAGACTTTTCCTAAGAATGAAACAGCCCTGTGCCCCCTAAGGGAGTTAGGTCAAAAATTTTGACAAAGCGCTAAAAGTCTTCTCAATTAAGCAATTGAAAGAAGTGAGGGGTCAGACTTGCCATTATTTTGCTTATTTCTATCGCTTATACCCTAGCAACTTTACGAGGAGTTTCTTTTCTGCTATACCTAAACCTTACAGTATTGCGCAGCAGCTAGCCCACCATGCTGCGCCAAGAGAATCTGAATGAACGCATCATACTAGGCTCCACCGGCAGCTATACTCGCAGAATTTCACCTCCTGTTGCGCTAACGCAAATAGGAGAACTTTTGGACTCACGAGACTCTTGTCTGACTAAACCAGCCATTGCTGCCAACTGCAATTTCATAAAAGCCTTCAAATCTTCTGAACCATACTTAGTTTGTAAAAGCTGCCGCAGTTGCTCTTCGGCTTCTAAAGTTAGGTAGCCAGTAGTGAGTGCTTGGTGAACAATCTCACGAATTAGAATCATCTTCTACACCCCTGTTAGGTTGATTGAAGCCAGATTCAATCTGGCGGTTATTATACTTATTTCTCAGTGATTTGACGGTGATTTTATGCAAAAAACCTTTTCTAGTTATAATACTTTACACTTCAGTATTTCAGTTGTATTACTTTACATACACTATAATTTTAATAAAAATTTAATCTTCTTAATAAATGATTGGTCATTGGTCATTAGTACAAAGCAGGACTTACGCACTCAACTGTCACACTGAGTTAACTCATCCCCCGGAAGACAGCACGGGGGATTTCGTGTTAGCAAGTTGTTAGTTGTTGGTTGTTTGTACAAAAAACAAAAAACAAACAACCAAGCGGCGGGCGGCTATCCCTCCCATCCCTAAAGGAGTGGGCTTCCCGCCGCTTTCGGTGAAAGTGTTTGCGAAGCAATACCTTCGGGATGCAATGCTGCTTTTGCTGCTGCCGCACCATGCTCCGCAAACACTCGGGTGCGTAAGTCCTACAAAGGACAAATGACCAATGACCAATGACAATTATTAACTGCTAATAGCTGAAAGCTGCTTACGGAAAAGAGCCTCCCGCACTTGTTGAGCAATTTGGGAACTGGTTAGACCTAAGTCTGCTTTGGATTCATCTGGTTTGGCATGGTCTACTAGTTTATCTGGCACACCAAAGCGCTTAACAGGAACCAAGATATTGTTGTCTAGTAGTGCTTCAGCTACAGCTGAACCAAAGCCACCCATTAAACAACCTTCCTCTAAGGTCACCACCTTACCAATCCGCTCTGCTAGAGGTAGAATCAATTCCGTATCTAGGGGTTTAACAAAACGAGCGTTAACCACAGTCGCTTCAATACCATGCTCACTAAGAATTTCCGCTACTTGCATGGCAGGGTAAACCATCGTACCATAGCCAAGCAATAACAGGTCGTCACCGTTGCGTAGAATTTCTCCCTTACCGATAGGAAGTGCTTCCCAGCCTTCCTCCATCAGAGGAACACCATAACCATTACCGCGAGGATACCGCATGGCAATTGGTCCATCACTGTAGTTAACGCCAGTAACGATCATTTGTTGCAATTCTGCTTCATCTTTGGGAGCCATTACTACCATGTTGGGAATACAGCGCAGATAGGCAATGTCATACATTCCTTGGTGAGTAGGGCCATCAGCACCGACAATTCCCGCTCTGTCCAAACAGAAAAAGACGGGCAAGTTTTGGATACAAACGTCGTGAATTATTTGATCGTAGGCTCGTTGCAGGAAGGTAGAGTAAATGGTAGCAACTGGTTGCATCCCCTCACAAGCCAGTCCAGCAGCCAGGGTAACAGCGTGTTGTTCAGCAATACCCACATCAATGTACTGCTTGGGCAATTTTTCTTGCAGTTTAGTCAAACCTGTCCCAGTGGCCATTGCAGCAGTAATACCGATAATTTTGGGATTGTTTTCGGCAAGTTTTACTAGGGTGTGAGCAAAGACTTTGGAGTAACCGGGAGGTTTAGGCTTATTGGAAGGTAAAGCCTTACCACTGGCAAGGTCAAAGGGACTTTGAGCATGATATCCGACTTGGTCTGCTTCTGCGATCGCATATCCCTTACCTTTGGTGGTTACCACATGCACTAGAACTGCTCCCTCATAGGTGTGTGCAGCGTTGAAGGTATTAATCAAATCTTGTAGATTGTGACCATCTACAGGTCCCATGTAGGTAAAGCCCAGTTCTTCAAATACTGCCCCTACCTTCGGCACTGCCAGACGCTTCATCCCTTCCTTAACTCGCTGCAACTCTGGAGATAAAGACTCACCAACAAAGGGAAGACTTTTGAACTGTTCTTCTAAATTATCTGCCAGAAACTGCACTGGTGCACTCAGCCGCACTTTGTTGAGAGAACGAGAAATAGCACCAACGTTGGGGGAAATCGACATTTCGTTGTCGTTTAGCACCACCAGTAACTTAGTATTGGGTAAATGACCGGCATGGTTAATGGCTTCCAAAGCCATTCCCCCAGTAAGAGCACCATCTCCAATTACTGCCGCTACTTTGAAGTTCTCTCCTTTGAGGTCCCGTGCTATGGCCATACCTAGAGCCGAAGAAATACTTGTCGAAGCATGACCCGCACCAAAGTGATCGAACTTGCTCTCACAACGCTTGAGATACCCAGCAACACCATCCTTTTGCCGCAAAGTATGGAATTGGTGATACCGCCCTGTCAACATTTTATGGGGGTAAGCTTGATGACCGACATCCCAAGTAACTTTATCACGGTCTAGGTCAAGAGTCTGATACAAGCCGATGGTAAGTTCCACAACACCCAATCCTGGACCCAGGTGACCCCCACTAGTTGCTACAGTTTCCAGATGCTTTTCCCGGATTTGGCGAGCAATTTGCTCTAGTTGAGGAATTGACAGACCGTGCAACTGATTTGGATGAGTAATTTCACTTATATGCATACCGATCTACTTTTTAAAGTGCTACTGGATTGTATTTATCCTGTTGAGGTCTCTAAATCAACCAGAATAGTTTCTTTCTTTACATTATTCGTAGTTGAGGTATGTTCTTGCTAGCTTACTTAGGGCTTGCTGAACAAGTATGGAAGCTATACCAGACTGTGCTTTCAATGATTTTTTGACCAAGCCTTGTGCAAGGAAATGGTCTATAGAAGCTTATTTTCCTTGCACTTTGATGGGAAATCTCTGAGTAACCTTGGGGAATGGAAGTGCTCACCCACGAGGATAAATGCTTCATTCCTTCTTACTTGTTACTTTTTACTTGTGACTTGTTACTTATTCAGCAAGCCCTACTTAACCTTATCTACCACCTAAAACCTAACACCTATGGCAACCGGAAAATTACGACTTATTCTCCCAAGCCCTATCTAGTTTTGACAATTTGCTCATCTAACTTATTGACAAGTTCTCCAACTTGGATTGGAGACTCCTGTTCATTAGGGTAGAGTACACCAGTAAAAGCTACGACATCATTACGGCGAAAACTGGCCATATCTAGCCGCAAAGGTTGACCTTGCATGTTGACTAACATTGTCATACCAGCTGAGGCATCTGCCAAAGTCTTCATCTCAGGCAGAGAAGCATAATTTTCAATCTGTATTCCTCCAAACTCCTCAAGTTTCTCAGCCAGTAAATCAATCACTTGCTCCTGAGCCTGTGGATCATCCAACTTTTGTAGATTGGTATCAAAGTTGATCTGCTCAGACGGCTCAGGAACATCCCCAGTAAAACCTAACACCACTTGAAAAGTTGCCGGATTGACGAAAGCAAAGAAATTTTCTGGGTTCAAGTTCCCTGGTGCTAGTTGCTCGGAGAAGGCTTGAAATTGGCTAGCAAGTTGAGAGACTAAGCTTGGGGGCAGTTGCTGGAAGCCAGGCGGTAAATCTTCTAAAGTCAGGGTTGCTGCCGATGAGGATATTTCTTGAGCAATAATTTGTGAATTGTCTGGGTCCGCTATTCTAGATTGGACAATCTGCTGTTCTATGGCCGCACGGGCAATGGTTCCACTCAAGATGACACCAGCCAGTAAGGATAAGGTCAATGGGAGTTTTTTGAGCATTTCAGTTGCAACAGACGAAGGTAGAGAGTTCAATACGCATTATAGTTAATTTAGAATTTAGAATTTAGTATCAATTAATAGTGAACCCCAGGTGTTGATCAAACAACCTGGGGCCCAACATTGCTTTGGGAACTGGGCTATTGGGTATTACGGAGACTCAGTTAAGAGCTCTCCAGGAGCGCTTCCCACCCCCAATTGAATGGGAGAAACAAGTCTCTTACCTATTGCCAGACTCGGAGACTCGGTGTTTATTCAGAGATTAGCAATTAGCAATTAGCCATTAGCCATTAGCTTTGAGTATGTTTCTCAAGAGTTACCAGTTATAACTTTTGAGTGCTGAGTGCTCACTATTCAATTCCCAGTGCATAATTATCCTTGAATTTTCATTCTTGACTCTTATTCTCTTCTAGATAGTCAGAGTTTGTTTCATCTCCTTGAGAACTGGTACTATCCTTCGGAGGTCTGTTACCATACCGCCGGTTTCTAGAGAAACGACCTGTATTTTTCCTTTGACGAAACTTACGAGCATAAGCTTGATTACGCTGCGCCTTTTCCTTTTTGAGATTGCGGCGCTTTGCCATGTTTACCTCTTGATAACCAACAGTAATATCTTACTTGCCTCTTGCCATATATTTAGTTTTGTTTGTCTATCAAGCCAATACTATACTAGGCAAAGAGGCTCAGTAATACTCTACCAACACTGATACATAGCTGTATAGTGAGGTCTTCCTTACCGTACTACATACCGCTCCAATAACACAATAAGGAATTCCTAGTACCACTGCGTGGAATGAAGAATTCAGAATGAAGAATTCAGAATGCTTATAGAGTAAGGATTCTATCGATCTCAAACTGGTCACTTATTTCCGCCGCGCTGCACTAGTTACTTGCTTGACAGTTTTTTCCCCACATAATCTAATCGCCAGCAGCTATTTGCTTGTGACAAGGATAGCCGAACTGTATCGGAATTTTACTTCCTCAAAGTTTAGTGGGTATTGACAACCAAGTATTTTTGGCAGACTTTGATGCAACTTTTCAGATGTTCCAGGTTGATAGGCGCAAAATTTGCTTTTTCAATCACTGACGTTACCGAACTTGCATCCCTACCGTCTATTATAGCAGTCGATAAGCAACCGAATTCACAGGCTCTATGGGCTTCTCATCAATGGGTCAAATTTGGCGATTTTTACAAACAGTACTAGGAATCATTTTTCGACATCCTGTAACTGGTACAAGCATTGTTCCCATCTTGCCAGATGGGCGAATTGTACTAGTCAAGCGTCGCGATAATGGTAAGTGGGGATTACCAGGAGGTATGGTGGACTGGGGTCAAGATATTCCGACAACAGTACGACGAGAGTTGGCAGAAGAAACTGGACTGGAGTTACTAGAGATTCGTAGGTTGGTTGGAGTTTACTCCTCACCAGATCGCGATCCTAGAATTCATTCTATTTGCGTTCTGGTAGAAGCCGAGGTTCAAGGAACAATGCAAGTACAGGATATTTTAGAGATCAAGGATGTTCAAGCTTTTGATCCCTCAGCTATTCCTAAGGACGACTTGAGCCACGATCACAAATTTCAGTTACAAGATTATTTCGATGGTAAGACAATCGTTGCTTGAAGGCTGATGGCAACAAAAGCAGACTGCTTCACAACTATTTTCGTAAGCATCTGGATTGATCTTGCTCTGGACTAATTTAGAAACAAAATATTGTAATTTAGGATGGATCTACCTCTACGTAATTCTCGAATTAAGTTGCCCTCAGGACAAGTTTTCTGGCGGGAAATCGGTCAAGGACCGATTCTTATATTTTTGCATGGTTCTTGGAGCGAGAGCAGTCAATGGTTACCCGTTATTGAACACTTGAGTCAAGATTATCACTGTTTTGCTCTTGATCTATTGGGATTTGGTGAATCCGAGCAACCCAAGCTCCACTACTCAATCCAGCTAGAAGTTGAGTGTTTACTCAAATATCTAGAAGCGTTACGCTTATCGCCGGTATATTTGATTGGTCACTCCCTAGGAGGTTGGATTGCTGCTAGTTACGCTCTACAATATTTGGAGCAAGTTTGTGGTTTGGTTTTAATCGCACCAGAGGGCGTTTTACTAGAAGGACAGCAAAAGAGTTGGAGATGGGCACGGTGGTTAGTTGGACGTCCACCAATCGCTTATGGTGTTTTGCGATCGCTCCTTCCCCTCGCCAAACTCTTGGGACGCCACAAACCTATTGAGCAAATTCTACAACAACGACAGCAGTTGCTCAGTTCACCCACTGCTTGTCAATTATTGTTCCAACGACGCTCCTCAGAAATTGAAGCGGAATTACTGCAAGATAAACTCAACTATCTCAAAGTGCCAACCTTGATTTTACAAGGTAGAAAAGATCATCCTGAAGCGATCGCCCGCTCTCAAATTTATGCTGAAAACAGCCCACAAATAGAGTTACAGATGATTAGTCATGGAGGGCATGACTTACCAGAATCCCTACCAGCTTTAGTCGCTAGGCATATTCATGAATTTGTAAAGAATTCTGATTGAAGATGTTCTGAATATCAACGAATCTCTTCAGCACTGAGACAGGAAATTACTCAACGGACAAAGAATCGATGCGGATACTGCCCTTGCCTCGATCCATTTTCCCCTGACAGCTTTACAGTCGATCAGATCAAGCAAGGATATTGTTTTTGGTTTCTGCGATTTTTTTTATTTGTAGAGAAAATAAATAGGGAATATTAGTTTGGTTTTTTTGAATAAAATGTAATCTTTTCCTTGATATGTATATTAGCATAACCTTGATATCAAATAATCCTTTTCAGCCTCTATCAGGTAAGTAAACGACTGTTGGGAAAAGATTCATAATTACTATGTTTAACCAGGACTTGCGAACAGGAGGCTATACTCAAGTCTCTCATTTACCCAAACCTAATTGGACTAAATTAGCAGATAGAAAAATTAGTCCTTTAATCCTAGGCATCTCAGTTGTAGGATTTTCGATGCTGGATTTGGGAGTATCTCTTCTACCTCCATCTGGATTATTAAATCAAGAATCTCGCCTTGCTACAGCTCAACCAATTATTCCCGCTGCTGATGGCACTGGCACGATTATTACCCCTAATGGAGATGAGTTTAATATCCACGGTGGTACTCCCTCAGGAATAAATTTGTTTCATAGTTTGGAGCAATTTGGGCTAAATTCGGGTCAGATTGCTAACTTTCTGGCTAATCCTCAGATAAAGAATATTCTGACGCGAGTTGTCGGTGGCGACTCTTCAGTTATTAACGGTTTAATTCAGGTAACTGGTGGCAACTCTAACCTCTACTTGATGAACCCAGCCGGGATGATCTTTGGTACTGATGCCAGCTTAAATGTTCCTGGTTCTTTCACTGCGACTACTGCTACTGGTATTGGCTTTGGTGGAGATAATTGGTTTAATGCTTTCGGTGATAATGACTACCACAATTTAATTGGTGCCCCCAATAGTTTTGCTTTTGACTTAGCTCAACCAGGAAGTATTATTAATGCTGGTGAGTTGGCAGTAGCAGCAGGCAAAGATTTAAGTTTAACTGCTGGTAGTGTTATTCATACTGGACAGTTGAGTGCTCCCGGAGGAAATATTACTGTTGCGGCGGTACCAGGGGAACAGGTAATTCGGATTAGTCAAGAGGGACACCTGCTGAGTTTGGAGGTAGAACCGCCAAGGGATATCAATGGACAGGTGTTGCCGATAAGTGCTCTGGATTTACCTTCATTGCTCAATGGCACTGCTGGCAATGTCGAGACTCGATTGGTGGTGCAGCCGGATGGTACAGTGCAGCTGGCAGGTTCTGGCTTCCGGGTAGAAAATGGTGATGTGGTAGCTCAGGATGTAACAGCTGGCACGGCGTTGCTGTCGGCTGCTAATAATTTGACTTTGGTGGAGAGTCAGTTCCAAACTACTGGGAACCTGAGCTTGTTGGCGCAAGATACTGTCTTGATTCGGGATAGTGAGGAAAATCCCTTTTTGGCTCAAGCGGGAGGATATTTGTACCTTCAAGGTAATCAGGCAATCGATATTCTCGCGTTGAATCATCCCCAGACACCCTTCCAGAGTGGAGGCGAGATGGTATTAGTCAGTGATGGTAATATTTCTGGGGATGCTCACTTTAGCAGTGGCGGTAATTTCCTGATGCTCAACTTGGCAGGGGAGCCGGGAAATTTTGTCAGTCTTTATGACCCTATTATTAGTGTTGATGGAGATGTTGTCTTGGGGAATTACGTAGGTGCGGCACTGAAGGTGGAAGCTACAGGTAGCATCTCTGGTGGCGATATCCAAATCACAGAACCGGACACATTGGGATTTATTCCTCCAACAGATCCACATTTCGATATTTTAACTACTAGTCGAGCACTAGTTTTGCAAGCAGGTAAAACTCAATTGGACAATCAGGCTAATGTTCCTCCCATACAAGTAACGCCAGGAGGAACCTTTTTCCCTGCAATAATTCCCAATTTGCCACCAGGCAGTATTCAGGTAGGAAGCATCAGAACCTGGTCCTTTGATGATAATGAACATGGTGGACCTGTGATTTTGCAAGCTGTAGGCGACATTACAGCATCAAACATTTTTACTCTTTGGCAGGGTACACCGACAGGTAGTGGGAATGGTGGTGATATCACTGTCGATGCTGGTGGCAACATTACGATTAATACCGATGTACTGTCGTTTACTGACAATGGTTATGGTGGCAATATTACCATGAATGCTGGGGGCGACATTCTTGTAGATGACATACAATCCATTGGCACTGTCAGAGGTGGCGACATCAGCTTAACTAGTGGTGGCATCATTGAGACAACGCAGGGTGATCCGGTGACTCCAGGTAATATATTTTCCTGTTCTGGCACTCGTAATAAATGCAATGGTGGTACTGGTGAGGCTATCCACTGGCAATCTGAGGGCTACGCCAATTTCTGAAGCAGAGGAGCGCAGCAACGAGGAAGGGAATTAATTCGAGAATGTATGTACCAATCAAGTACCACAGCGGACTTTCTTCTCCAGGAACACTGATGCTAAACAGTAGAAAAAATAATAGGGATATTACTCCCCAAGCAATTCCCGCATAAACCAGATTTTGAGAGGTTAGCAGGGATTGAATACCAAAAGATGACTTTTCTACGGAGCTGCTCATAGTCATTTCACTCTTATCACTATCAATGAAATTCACCCCAAGCTGATGTACTCAAAGTTATCAGCCAGTAAATATTGCTTCTTACTCTCCAACTACTAGACAAGTGTTTCATCTTCTCTCTTTAGGTTATCGCCATAGTTTACCAAGAGGAGATGATTGCAGCCACTGAATGAACTGAGTTTGGTCATTATCTGGCATATCTTGCAATATATCGTTTACTCCCTCAGCAAAGTTAGTACTGCCAAAATATTCTTTCCCTAGACGATGAAGTTCCTGCAGTAGGGTAATCAGATGGTGTTCTTCCCAAGGGGGAACCTGTAAAGTAGTTAATGGATCCATTGTGAGCAAGTGATTGACTGCTTCAGAGGAGTCAGCTTGCGGGAAGTGCCATTGCCGAAAGATCTCAGTGATATCTTTTTGGAACAACTTAGCTTGCCTGCTTCCTAAGAGGTCTTCAACATCTATGAAAACCGTTTGTAGCAGTAAAAGACAAGCTTGGGTGTATGGCAAAACAGTTGAGTCAGGACCAGCTTCCTTCCCCAGTTGTTCCAGACGGATTTTTCCCCAAACACTGAAGCGATCGGGTTCCTCTAGCAAAACGCATGCCTTACCGCGATTATCAGTGAGATCTCGCCAGAAAGCTTTTGCTTCTTCTGCTTGTTGGGCACTAAACACGCTAATCAAACGAAAAGTTTGCCCCTGATAACTAAGAATCGGGATTTGCTGCTCCCGCTTTGGGTGCTGAATGCTAGAGATTTCAACATCCTGCCTTTTGAGAATAAACATAACATTGGCAAATGAGTGCTGACCGGATTGGGGATGGGAATGCTATGGTTGTAGCTAATACCCAAGTAACTATATCTCTATCCAGAATGCTGGTGTCAGGGTTTCACTGAGCCGCAATAAGCACAAAGCACTAGCTCTTCACTAAATCTCTGGTTTGGGATGATCGCCTTGAGTCTTACTAGTATTGAGACAAGCATTTGATGATCTTTGGTTTATAGTGTACCTTGAGCGTCAAGAGGTTAGAGTCTGTAGTTTGCTCAAGTTGATTGTTAGTGGTAGTTGCCTGGTAATGCCAACCACCGATACAATGCTTGATACTATCAGATCACTACTACTTGATGAATCAATGATCATATGCTAAATCTTGAGGAATTGTGCGCAGAAGTTAATTTATTTTGCTATTGGGAGGAATGTTGAAGTGCACAACCTTGAGTAATTAACATCTGTTGTAGTTGTATGTGACTGCTCATTTATTATGCCCTCGTAGCTCAGGGGATAGAGCAAGGGATTTCTAATCCCTTGGCCGTAGGTTCGAATCCTACCGAGGGCGTTATCCCAAAATATACTTTTTTTCGTTCTCCTCTTAATCACGTAGCCTCACCCATTAAGGTGAGACTTCCCCTTCTACTCAAAATACGGTTTGATATCATGTCCGCCTAATCGCTTACAATAAAAACTTCTCCGAGTCCGGTGCGTCTCCGCGTCTGGAGCGTCAGCCTTAATGATAAGTATTCAACCGGACATGATATGAGAGTTGTCTACTAGAACACCGATTCACTAACCAAAATTAGATGTAGGGGCGAAGCATTAGGCAAGGGTGTCAACTTAAAGTGAAACCCTTGCCCCACTGTCCGAATGCTTCGCCCTGAGATATCGATTTTGGCGTAAATATGAATACTGAATCGGTGTTCTAGAGCTGCATGCCAAACAAAATCGACAAGATGATCAGTATGAGCAACGCTACCGACCATTTCCAGAGTCGGTTAAGTCCTTTGAAAAGACTTGACCATCGTATGTAAAAGGAAATCCAATCTGAATGGAGATCATCACGGTCAGGTTCATTTACGATCTGTGTACGACCTGAAATTGCCGGACGCTGACGAACAATAATCATAGGCGATTGGTTCCGACCAAGGGAAGGGGCAGTGGCCAAACGCCCTCGTGCAGGAGGTCGTATCCTAGCTGAACGGCGGGGTAAACGATTCATCGGCGACCAATCCTAATCAAATCACCATCAAAAGTCGGCACGGAGAGCACGAACGGATCGGTGGAATAGGTCAACGCCTGTTCTTCAAGGATTCCGATCGCGATTTTTTCTCCCATGCGTAAGCTGTCGTAGTAATCGGTGAAGTAATGAACTCCAGCCATATTGCGGCCAATGGAAATGTTGGCTGCCAGTTTATTTAACTCACCTTCGAGGGTTAGGAATTGACTTGGGGTATAGCTAACGAGGCAATCAGCAGATACCCCCTCTCCAGCTCCAGGACCGGTCAGATTTGGAGCACGGAAAGCAATCGGAGTATCACCAGTTTCTAATCGCTTGAAGGCAGCTGCTCCTCCTCGGGTTTTGGCTAAAACTGCGCTGGTGTCGAAGAATGCCTTGAGGATAGTGACACAGGCTCCAGCAACAGTGGCATGTCCTGCACCATAGGCCGGATGCATGGGTGATCCTTCTGGGAAAGCCATTGGTAGGAAATAAGTTCCTTTTTCCTGACCTGGATCTCTGGGAAGAGCAGCAATAGCACTCAGAGTACTTTCGAGATCTTTCTTGAAGGCACAAATATCCGACTTGAGCACAGGAGGAATTTTCCCATCAGCAATGTGATTAGAGTTACTCTCTGGAAGACTATTGCGTCGCACCAGTTCAATTTTAGCTGCTAAAGCTTCTGGCCGTAACCGAATGTGATTATTGAACTTCTGAAAACGAACTGCTTTCAAGCCCCGCGTAGCAACTTCGGTCACCAAATTTAAAATGTGCGGTCCGCCGTAAAGAGCAAAACCACCTGCGTTACGCTTTGTCTCAGTTCTTTTTGCCGCTTCTCCCACACCAGAGAGATGATCAAAGCCTGGGTCAAAGGGTGTCCCCATACCAAGCAGAATGATGCAAGCATTCAAATAGGCTTCGTATAGTGCATCGTAATGTACATAAGTAGCCAAATCACGGAGAGTTGAGATAAAGCGACGGGGTGGCCGCGTAGGAGGCATTGTGGGAGAACCCTTGGTTGAACCATAGGTTTCTCGGGGGGGTTTCAAACCGCGCTGAACCTCAACATAGCTCTTCATGCTTACCATATAATCTTTGCCCGGTTCTGCGATCGCCACCTTCTGATCGATTTGCAGTACCCCATAAGTGATTTTCCCCTCAGCGACGCTACCCCCTCCATTAAGATCGGTATTACCAACTAGCAGGAATTGAGAGAGATACGGACCCACCTCAACACCTGGAGAAGAACCTCGGAATACTGTTTGAGCATCCAGTTCACCTTTATCATCAACCTTACGCGGACGACCAGTCTGTTTTTTTACGTAACTGAGGTTATTGAGACGGTTTAGGGAATTCTTAAGTTCAGGATTGGAGCTATTACATTCAAAGTCATTGAAGGGTTGATCTCGCAGTATGGCAAGCTCGTAGACCTCAGCCATTTCCAAAACAAGTTCTGGATTGGTCTTACCACTTGCATTTAACAACGGAGGTGCAGGAGCCATAGTGACAGCCTGGGCATCTGGTCCCTCAAGTTCAAAAACAACTCCCGCTGTTGGAACTTCCCACTGCCTGATGTCTTCCGGTGCTGGTAGGCAGATCTGTATCACTCCATCTACTACCTCAAACCTGGCTCCATGACGAACTCTATCAGAGAACGGATCAATAAAGCCATCATCGATCGCACGACGAAACTCTACAAAATCCTGGGCTTCTTGGAGCAAACCTGTTTCAGGATTATGAGGCAGTCCTTTTGTAAAGGACATGAAATATTGGCTATCAGCATACCTTTGCTCATCCCTATTTGCTTGGTGGATTGGATGCTGACGACTCCTTGCTAGCTCTGCAGCTTCAAGACGTACAGCATAAGATTCCTGACGACGATCAGACATAAGAAACCTCTTGATGAAACAATGCTATTTTCTTGATGAAAAAATTTACGATGTTGTTTATTGCCCTCTAAATAGCAAAACCAAATTCAACTTCTAATGTGGATTAAATGTAGCTCCATGATATCAAGACTTTCATAAATTGGCTTCAAAAGTGAACATTTTTATCTGAAAAAGATCGCACACTTTGAGCATCTAATTCACATTATGCGTAAATTAATTAAATGTCAGCTCTATCTTTGGGTTGACTGTCTCTTCATAGTAAAGTCTACATTGCGAAGAATTATTAAAATCTCAAAATCTAATGGTTTGAGCACAGTGGTTCTTATGTTAAGCTGTTCCGCATTTAAACTGTGATAATTTTATTATCTTTGTTTTTGAGCTTTCGCCTCCATTTGATAATTAACCCTCCTTCATTGTTCTTTTAACAACCCAAGAAATCAGCAATTTCTAGCTGTGTCCTGCGACTATTCAATAACAATAAAATTATAATTTTTTCTCTAATTTCTCCATCCTCTTCTGTTTTAAGAGCTTTTTGCAGTTTTTCTTTTTGCTTTAGTATTGGATGATTTTTGGCTGGTATATTTTCTATTATTTGCTTACTTGTTGATTTTTGTTATACCAATTTAAGTGCGGGACACCTTACCGTATCCAAGATTTAAATTATAGGAAAAAGCATAATGCTCAAAAATGCTTTGCGAAGTAAATAGAAAAAGTGCTTACAAAACAGGCATCCCTGATATCTATATCATGCAAAGTATCGACTTTTGTTGGGTTCCGCTTCTGGTTTGAATCATAAACTATCTGTTAACTCTCTAAAAACGCTGCACCCAACCTACAAGATCTGCGATCACACATAATCATGAGGGTGGGCATTCTCGTCAATCTCCAACAACAGCAACACAAGACTTTTCAAGCATCACTAGAGGAGAACTATGGTGAGGTAATGTCGTAATGTCGAGGTCTAATGACCAAGTTCACCGGGCGGTGGCGAAGAATTTACGAAAAATAGGGAGCAAACCGCCCACTGCTCCAGTGCAACGGCTTGTTAGCCACCGTCAGCTGTCTTGGCGGTAGTACGGAGGGTTTCCCTTTCCATCCACAGACCAATCGCAGGGAACTGAATCCAAAAAGAGAAGTAGAAGAAAGTGAGATACCAGTAGGGCTTAACAAATCCGATCCCAAGACCTTTGTACCAGCCGAGTAGCAGATAGTCGTAAACGAAAAGCGGAAGCGTTAGATAAAGAGCAAGCCAGCACGAATTCGCTAGGTGCCTTCCGTTGCTCCAGTACTTCACCAGCGTGTATCGCGTGACTGGAAAGTACATCACCGTTACGATGAACAGGACTGAAACCTTCGCCCAGAGATACCACTGCTGGTAGTACTCAGGAAGTCCGATGAGGTAGAACGTGAGCCATGTCACGAAGCTGTATGCTAGCAGTTGAATATGCTTTCGTGCTGTTGTCATTGCGAGGGGTTAATCAGATGTAATGTCTCAGGTGGTCAACTATATAGGGCTTGGGAGAATAAGTAACAAGGAATGAAGTATTTATCTGTACTGTTTACTACTGTGGTGGAAAAGAAATTGATCTCACGCCCTGATTTTGCACATATTTTTTAAGCTGTTCTATCGTTACATCACCACAGCTAGCTACAAAATAAAAGCCTCTCCAAAAGACACGTTTGTGATAAGTAGCCGATACTTCAGGTTCAAATTCTCTCCACATTGTCTTAGATGATGTGGATTTTCAATTAGCTATAAGGTTACTCAATTCTAGCTGGGGCATTGGCTTTGAGATAAGCCCCTTGCCCTAAGTGCCGTAGATTTGGATAGCAGCTCCGGTAATGTTCCTCGCTAACGAACAACCACAGGATGCGAGTGCGACGATTCTGGGGGGGTTGGGGGCAAGGGGCATAACCATCAGTGTAAATGATCAGGCCATCGTAATCGCGGTGTTCATCAATATAGGTCACGACTGGCGCAAAATTCGTACCGCCACGTCCCGTTAGTTGGACTTCATGTTTTGCTCGACGGAAGATCATGACGTCGGTGGTAATCTGAGCATCAAATTGAATGACATCAATCGCAGGTACGCCGTAGTTGAAAAAGCGGTTAATCATCGAAAATCCTTGTTGGAGCTGTTCTGTGCCCATAGAGCCGCTGACATCGATCGCAAACAATAATCGTGTTGTAAAGTCGCGACGACTTCCCATATAGGTGAACCCATACCGGCGATTAGGCTTCATGCGCGTTAGCCGTCGCTGTTGGCTGAGGATGGAGGTGCGAAACTTGCGCAAGACAGCCCGATAGTCGAGTTTGGGGTGAAGATTCGCCAGGATATGTTCCCGCAATTTGCCCCCAATATTGCCCCAGCTGTCATTGGCTTGGGTCGTTTTTACCAACTCATCCAGGCGATCGCTCAACAATTCATCCTGATCCCACTGGTCCGTATTTTCGACCCCACTCAGGCTTGGGTCAGTATAGACTAAAAGTAGATCGCTGGGGAGATCGCCTGGGGTTGAAATCTCTTCAGATTCTGGTTCAGAAGATTCAGATTCAGAAGCTGCCGACGCGGGTGCGGTCTCAGCTGTACCCATACCCGCTGTCGTCGCTCCGGATGCTGTCCCTTCTGAGCTGAAGGTTGGTGCGGTGGGTGGTTGTTGGTCAAGCAGTTGGTGGTAGTAGAACTCGAAGAACTGTTTATCATAGCTGCGATCGCCAAACACATCCCGCGCGCGCGGAAACGGCAGTTCGGTTTGCAAATATTCCTGTAGCGTCAAATTGCTGGCAGCATAGCTGATGGCTGAATGCGCTTGGCGGCGACTGTAGGGATGTTTGAGGAGAATTCGCAGCGCCTCGAAACGTAATGTTGCTTCCAAGTGGCGATCGCTCAGCTGCTCGATAAAACCGGGATTGTACTCGATGCAACCCCGCTGAACGCGAATGGTTTGGATGCGGGGTTCGGGGACTAAAGCGTGACTGGTCCAGGTTGCTAACAACAATGGCTCCACGAGCAGCCACTTTTCAATAATCCGAGCAATGCGCTGACGAGCAAATTTCCTCATAGCCAAGGTTCAGGTCGAAGGTCAAACTAATAAATAACAAGTAAGGCGATCTCTGAGAAAGAAAATACTAATGCATCGCGTAGGTCAATCGGCGCAACAATTTCAATTTGTTCTTTTGGCAAGCCGACTACGGATTTCCTAAGCCGTTGGCACGGTGGTATCGACCCACTCAAGAAAAGTTACGGGCAGCCCATCGGGAGCCCGAATCTGAAAGAGCCGGGCTCCCCAAGAAGTAGACTGTGGCTCAGGTGTATCGATGTTGAGGTTGTGCCGCGTAGCCTCAATGTCATCAACCTCGATCGCCAGGTGGCAACGGTCGTTGGGAGAGCCAAGATTGAGTGGAGGTCGTTTGCGGCTATTATCTAGGATTTCAAGCCGCATGCCACCCAGGTCGAACCTCACCCCACGCGCATTCGGACGATCCCACTGTTCCACCACCGGGAAACCGAGCTGATCGCCATAGAAGGTGATGACAGCATCGAACTGCTCGGTAGCGATCGCAACGTAACTCATCGTGCAGCCACGGAGGTCTCCGTAGCCTCCGCTCTCAGTCTCTTTCGGACACGAGGCGCTACGTCTTCGAGCAAAAGGCGAAGGCTACGCTCCCAGGGCTCGATCTCCTTAGTAGCGTCATAGGAGACAATTGTGAGATAACCAAAACCACCTGTTTGGTCCTGAAGTGATTCAATGCGCTCGGCTACAGTGTCTGGCGAGCCTACGAGCCAAAGATTGTCGGCAAGATAATCAAGATCGATTGCCGAATCCGGCATATCTGGATCGGTTTTAAGGATGGGTCCCAGGCCGAGGCCAAGGTAGATTGGCAGCAAAAATTCGCGCCAGCACCTACCCATTGCGCCACCGATCGCAAGTTCCCGTGCTTCTGTATCAGTGGGTGCTACATAAACATCACGGACAATCCGCCAGTTATCTCGATTGGGCTGTCGGTTGGCTCGCTTGGCACCCTCCACAACCGCGTCCCAATGTTGGGAGGTTATGGACAAATCGGGATCCACACTCAGACTGACTGGCAAATACCCCTTCTCACCAGCCAGCTTGTGATTATCAGACCCCGCAGTCAGACCAGCGATAGCGATCGGCGGATGTGGGGTCTGGTAGGGGGTGAGGTGATAGCCAAGCCCTGGTAGTGTGCTTTCAGGCTTTCCCATCGACCAAAATTCACCCGTGAATCTGCTGGGACCTTCGGTCCAGAGCCCGGTCATCATCTCCAGTGATTCAAAGGTCATGCGACGATTACGCCCTCCAGCAGCCTTGATGTCGAATAGGTCGCGATCAGAAGGAAGAGCGCTGATGCCAACACCAAGCTGGTAGCGACCACCCGCCATATGGTCGAGATAGGCAACTCGGTGAGCAAGTTCGACTGGATTGTGATAGGGGAGTAGATGACCTAGAGGACCGAGGCGAATGTTTTGAGTGCGCAATAGCCCTTGCGCAATCAGCAGATCTGGCGCCGGACAGGGCTCCCATTGAGCAGTAAAGTGCTCTCCAATCCATGCTTCGTCAAAACCAATCGCGTCCAAGCGTTCGAGTTCTGCTAAATCTGCTTTTTGTCCCTCACGGATTGCAATTTCCGGTGGGTGGGATGGCATCAACAAGCTACCAAATTTCATGTCAACTTAATTATTGCTAAATGACGTCTAAACTACCGTTTTCTGCATATGATGTGGTATCAGATTAGGTTATTCAGGAAATATTATGCTAAATTATCACAAACACAACCCAAAATGCTACTCCACAATGATGCATAACCATTGAGCTCTCATTGAGAAAGAAAACAAATTATAAAAAAACTTAAAGCTATAGAGGCTAAATCTGTGGTTGATTGATTTGTTATGCTACTGCTCAAGCCAATCGAACGAATTCATAAAGAATTCTCTGGCATTATTATCAATGGATAATTGATAATTGATAATTGATAATTGGTTAATTTGGTCTAAGACCTCTTCAAAAATGCAAGAAAATAAAAAGAAAATATTTTCCTGATTGTCAATCCTCTTCTTTCAAGGAGAGGTAATTATCCATTATCCATTGTTCATTATTAATTGTTGAATAATACAAAATTGGGAAGTGATCGCCAAGAGGCGTTTTTTTCCAGGAAGAAGAGCGGTGTAACGAGATAATCAAAAACAGCTGTTCTCCCGGACTTGATTGGGATAGGTGATCTGGGTCGTTTTAGCTGGGTTTTAGCAGGTTTGGTGAGAAGTTAATTGAGCCTAGAAAAACCCAACACCAACAGCTCTCACGAGTACCTGAAACGCTTGGAATTCTGACAAGGGAATTGCCTACTCACTTGCTCTTCACATTGGCAGCGAATAAAGGTTATTTCTTTTGAGTGTTGGGTTTCACTTCGTTCTACCCAACCTACAGCGAGCGATCGCACTATCGAGATTTAGAATCTTTATCGATTTGATGAGAATGGTGGTACTGCGACTAACAGAGTAGCGATCGCCCCTGAAAATATCAGCATTTTGAGAAAAAAATATAGGAATTTTGGTATGGCAATAGGTCGCCTGAGTTCTATTTTTGACTGAATCTGAATATCTCCGATCGCCAAATTATCTTGAATAAGGGAATCAAGTGGCGATCGTAAAAGCTATCAACAGCTTCAGCTTCGGACTATTGAATCAAACCGTCAATTCGTCGGTTTGTACGGGAGTGCTGAATGGTGGAGATTGATCAAGAGATTGCCGTCGGCACCACGAATATACCCAAATGTGAACTCTACCTTCACTTCCTTACCAGTCGTTGCATCCGTAAAAAAGTAGTTGCCCATGGCAACAGCAGAGTCCGAGTCAGTGAGAATCTCGGCATTTTCAAAGCGAACCGCACTCCATGGCTGCAACGCGAAGCCACTGTCTTCATCAATGATACCGCCAACGAAATAGGAGAGCGCTTGGTCCTCAGTGAGGCGAAACTGCTCAGCCGAAGCCTTAGTTGGTTTGAAGAGGACGGTGCCTTCGTCGTAACCGTAGAGCGTATCTACGTGATCTGCTGCCAACGCCCGATAGTTGCCTTGATTTAAATAGGCTTTGCCGATCGCAACGATGCCGTCACCCCACACTTTCTGCGCCTGGTTGATCTCGGCTTCTGAGATTGGGTGCGCGATTACCGGACCACCCATAAAAAGAACCCCGACCACGCTGGCTGTAAGAGCTCCTTTAATCATAGTAGTTTCTCCTCTGGTTATTGAAAAACAGGAAAATTGTTAACTCCCCGGATTCAGCAATGCCAGACAGCATACCATAGCACAATGATGCGCTTCAAAGATTATATTCATTTGCAATCAGTTGCTCGCATTTTCCTGTAACCAGTCTCTATCAGCAAAAGGGGAAGGAACGCGCCTTAAGCGAGAGGAGGATCGCGCTGCCGAATCCTTTCTTTATGGGGGATGTCGATCTAGTTGTCGCAATACCTGTCGAAGATTTACGACTCCAGATCGATCTGACGGGGTGACAATTCTGGCTATAATGTACATCTGATAAGATATTCTGACCGTTTTAACCGATTTTTTAGAGTTGATTCGTAGAAAGAGGGTAACAAAGTACTCATTGTCATTAGTGAGCAATTATTCAGAATATAACAATATTTTAGAATACTATACGATACCTCAAAAGTTTATTCAGTAAAGGATTGAGCCCTTGTTGTCACCCCGTCAGCCTCAATAGTCTTTATTTCTACCACGAAATCTGCGGAATGTGGGTCTGAAACTGGTGTAATGAAAGGGCTAATTCCCGATCTCTCAAAAGTCGCAGGTAAGGGTCGGTATCGTCACTACCTTATGCGATTGTTATGTCCGTACTTCAATTTTTCTAATATTCAATCTCTCTGTTTCCTCAGGTTTCTCAAAATATTGAGTTATTTTTAAGAAAACTTCTTTCGTATCAAAGTTAGAACGCTCTGGTTGTTCTTTTTGCCTTTTAGCAATATGTTTCAGGCAAATTTCGTTGCTGGCATCGAGATAAATCATTTCATATGGAGATTCTACTTCGGCACTTAAATTCTTAAACCAATCTCTTTGTGAAGCGGTATTTGCAGGAAAGTCCATTACTACATTAGTTCCCGTGCGCAAAATATCTTGGGCCAGGTTTTTTACAAGAGGTCGAATCTGGCGAGAAAATTTGAGATAGTCGTCGAATGATGCAATTTGGTGTGGATAAATTTGAGATAGCCAGGTGTCCTCAGATAGCAAAACTGTGTTCTTATCTTTCGACAGCTCAATGGACATTGAAGTCTTACCAGCGCCCATCTTGCCGCAGAAAAAAATTAAAGTCCCTTTAGGTTCCATATACATCGATTAAGCAGATAACGGTTTGATTCAGCATCAGCTTGAAATCGAATTGCTGTCAAGGGAAATGCGTGTTCCTTCAAGCCAATATCCGTTATTTTGTTGCTTAACATACTGCTTTATGGGCATGGGTGCTATTGTCATAGGATTAGCAATTACTCACCATTTAACATAGTAGACGATTGCCAGTCATGATATTTGCAAGGTAAGGATTCAGGTCTGTGTTTAACTCATCAATCAGCCTGGGTGTACTCGCCGTGAAAAAGTAACGTGGCAAAGGGAATGAACTCAGAGCGGCGAGTGCGCCCAGGCTCTTTTCCTCTGCATAGGGATTGCCTCACATAATTGATAGGATGATCAGTAGGCTAAAGCCTCGGTTGGCAAGGGTACAACCTGGTTGAGTTCAATCATGGCCTCATCTTCGACTCTTGTTCAAGGGATAGGTTCACCTCAACAATGACAGAGATTGCCCCGAGGAGGTTTGAGCCATCAAGGCGGCTTGAAAAAACTCCATCACTCATCCTGAGTTGGCAGCCATTGTTGATGTTGGGCAAAGGCTTCATCAATCAAATCTAAAAAGGCTTGCCCCAATGCCTGATTGTTGCCGGATTTCAACTTGACTACTTTTTTGAAGTGACCCCTGAGGTGTGCCAGACATTTCTGTTGTGCTTTGACCGAGTAACCGTTATAGACACTGTCGGTACGTGCGTATTGAGCTTAACAGGATCGTTTTCGCTGAAGAGCACGAAAACCAAATCCGATCAAACCAAGTAAGCCTGTAACCGATGATGGTTCAGGAATTGAGTTTGTAGCATCTTGATATACTTCGGATATAAGAACACCATCAATCACAAAGCCATGCAGACCATTAGAAGGATCGCCACTAAAGGTAAGAGTAGTGCTTTCACTATCTGCAACAAACTGCTCTGTATACTGTAAAAAATTGAGGTCCGCTTGTGTAGAAGGAATATCGTGTAAAAGCGTTTCTGATAGCAAAGATCCAGTTCCCACAATGTCAAAGTGCCCTAACGCACGCCCTTGCGCGTTAGAAAAATCATGGGCATAAAAAAAGCTGAGTTCGTAAGTTCGACCAATCTGGGTGTCAAAGCTTTGTGAGAGATTAACGTTTGGTCTAAGTTCCAAACTTTGGTCAAAATCATCTGGATTCGTTGTTCCCGATACACCACTCCAAAAACTGTTGACTAAATAGACGAAATCATCAGAAATAGACCAGCCAAAACCATCAGGTACGTTTGTCGAATTGTAGGTTGTATAGTTGCCGGAAATATCAACTGCCTCAAAGTCACCATTGGAAATTAAGTTGACAGCTTGTGCTGAACCTACCGTACTCAAAACAAGTGCACCAGAGAATGCAGTAGTAGAAAATGCTTTTGCCAAGAACATTAAATTTCTTCCGTACAGGGTTAGATATGGAAATGTTGAGAATAAGCTGAGGTAAGCTTGCGGTGCATGAGCAACGCAGTACAAAATGTATAAATCCGCAAGGCTTGAACTATTATACTTGAAACGGTTAAAGCCTTGTAGGCTGCGTTTCGTTCCTCAACCCAGCAAACCGCTTGCTGCCGTTGGGTTTCACTCCGCTCTACCGAACAGTTCGCTGCTTCAACCCAGAACCAGGCATTCAGTTAGCAGCCACTTTTCAATAATGCGAGCAATGCGCTGAAGAGTCGAGATTTTCATACATCGATCGCCTCTAAATACTCTGACAAGAAATCAATCAAGTCCATGGATTCAGCGACAAATCCCATGGCAGTGCCAAATTTGGGGCTCTGAACCAGGGAGGCAAAATGAGCGATCGCTTCCTGCTGTTTGGCCTTCCGCAGATACTGGAGATAGTTCAACAGATTTTTCCGGGCACTATCCCCCCGGTTTTCGGGACAGTGCCCTGCATTCAGCCAGAGTAAGACTTGTTCGTTCAAGCTAGCAAAGTCGTGAATTTCGAGGGCTTTGAGCTTGGTGCGATGTTTGGAAAACTGCAAGAGCAGTTGCTCCGGACTCAGTCCCCGTTGGCTGGCGAGGCTTTGGCGGAAGGCAAGACTGGCTCGACTCCCCACCATGCCCGCGATCAGTTTGAAGTGAATATCCTCCAGCCCTTTGTGGTTGCGAATAAAATCAGAGACTTTGACCCAGGCGCGACGATCGGGGGTTTTGATTAAGCCTGCGGTGGCGATCGCCGTATCGGCGTCAGGATTATCACCATCAAGGTACTCTGGATGTTGCTGGATAAACGTGAGCACTCGTGGATCCACATCATGTTCGGAGGCCCAAATTAACCAATCATCCACAGTCGGAGCAAATTCGTAGAGATTGAACCGCGATACCAGGGCTGGATCGAGTTCAGTCAGTTGATATTCTTCCCCCGCATTGACGGCAGCAATGACAATACTTCCAGTGGGTAAGGTTTTGCCTGCCAAGGTTTTGTTGAGGGTGAGGTCTTGAACCGCTTGCAAAATCTCGGGACGGGCGCGGTTGAGTTCATCCAGAAACAGGACAACCGCTTGGTCGGGGGCGGGCCACCAGTAGGGAGGCAGAAAAACGGAACGACCCGTCTGCTCATCTTTGTGCAACAAGCCGATCAAATCCCCTGGATCACTCATCTGTCCCAGAAAGAAGGGAATAACGGGCATTTTTTGGCGCTGGCGGTAGAAATGGCTAATGATTTCAGACTTACCAATGCCGTGCTTACCCACCAGGAGGATATTTTGCTCCGGTGGGGTCAGTTCGAGGACTTGATGGAGTTCGTGAGCATCAATGCGGATGGGCATGGGGGTGTGGGGAGGGTGGGGAGATGGGGAGATGGGGAGATGGGGAGAAGTGATGATTTGAGAGGATACAAAGCTCGAAAATTCCACCCAAAATTTCGCTCACCCGGGTACTGGTTATAAGTCTTGATGGCGAACCCAATCGGAACGGCGATAGCCTCGCTTCAGATGGGTTTTAAAGCGAACGCCACTGTTGTAAGTCTCTCGGAGAGCTTGAATCGCTGTGCGCAATTTGGGTAACACCTCTTTGAACTGGTTAAAGGGAATCATTATGGCAAAGTAGTCATTGTCAGATAGGCGAATGATCAATTTGAGTTTAACGCTATCCACCTCGGTGGCAAAGTCAAATTGATCTTCTTTTGCAATTTTGCGCACCTGAGCCAAGATTGCCTGGAGTTTCAGATCTCGCTGTTTCTGGCGCTTGGCTGCCAAGGCTTTTTGCTTGTCAATTCGCTGCAGAAACCCTTGCGCTACGGTGACGAGCTCGCCAATATCCGAAATGGGTGCTTCCGATCGCTGACCCCCTAAGTTTACCCATAGTTGTTGATCAGAGTCTCTCAGCAAATGTAAATGGGTGTGATGGTGATACCAGCGCTCCCGGGATTCCTCTAACAAGACACAACAACATAAGGTGTCGGATGGCGGCGAGTCGGATGAGCCTGACACAGAGTGGGAACGATAGCGATATTGGTAGCAGTCATTATTTCGTTCGGCTCCAGGTAGGGACTCAACCCGTGCCAGGAAGTCCTCAGTCAGTTCCTGGGCTTGTTCCGAGGAAACTGTGAGGGGATTATTACCTGAAATATTGTCCCGCAGGAGCTTTTGTAAACTACGCCAAGTGATGGACATAAACTGCTAAAGACAGAGTTGTGCAGTGGTTAGCATCTTTTATTTTAGCTAAACCGCCAGAAGCCTAGGCGGCATTTTGGACTCCAAGGATTTGCGATCGCATCCAGTCTTTCCTCCAACGCCAACTTAATCAGCACCTGCTTGTAGAGAGATTTTTCTAGAGCCCCTTTAACCCAAAAGTTCTTAACTTTATACCAAATCCGCTTTACCAAGGGTCTATTAAAAAAAATCAAAGCCTTTGTCTGGAAAAGATTTGGTGATTTTGATAAGTACCCCACAATAACCGGATTTGGTATTAGTGAGTAATGCCTGACGATTGCGGTATTCTTGCCGAGATAGGGCTGGTTGCTGATGCAGAATAATTATGGTATTATTTTAAGTTTTGTCTCTCTATTTATTTATCCGTCAAAGGGAGAAGTTTTACGCATTTTCTGGGTGAAAAAGTAGATTACCGAAAGGTGGGCATTGCAAATCGGTTATCAACTGAGTTTTTCAAGTTTACGCTTGGCAATGCCCACCCTACTGAGTAACTCACTCAACTGCTAAAACCCTTATTAAATTAGGACTTATGCACTGTCAGGGAATTATGTCATCCTGAGCGATAGCGAAGGATCTCCAGACAGCCGGTGATGCTTCACTATCACTTTAGGATAATAGTTGAGTGCGCATGGCATAACTGGCAAGATGCCAGTTCCACAATTGTTTGTTAGGAATTTCTTGCAAAACTATAGATCTTTTGGGTGGTTAAGTTATCGCAAACACAAGAAGGTTGCACCTTCAAGGGGAAAGTTTGTCGATCTAGCTGAACCTGTAAGTTGGTTAGAGGGTCACTGCCAGAAGATACTATAAATTCTAGGCATCCTACTTGAGACCATTGACTTAAAGTATCCAGAATTTTAGCGATCGCTTGTACATAGGGATGAGCCTTAGACTTATACCAATCTGGTGTCGCTAGATCTGCTTGATCAAAGCCCACATGAATAGTTAAAGAGGGTTTGCTAAAAAGTGCGATCGCTAAAGGTCGTGCTTCCTCCTGTAATAATAAGTTCTGGCTATGAACCAAATGTCTTAGCTTGTCCAAGCGTTGATAACGCTCAGTAATTTCCTCAGGGGAATCTTGCCAATGAATTGCCAAGGTGATCAAATAAGTCTGTAATAGCATATGACCTAGTTTTTGAGCCTTGGTTGCTAGATAAGTGGAATTGTAGTCATTGGCTTCAATCAGCAAAGGAACCCGATCAACCACTTCCAAACCGTAACCTTTCAAACCAGCAATTTTGCGGGGATTGTTGGTAATCAAGCGAATTTTTTTGACCCCTAAGTCATTGAGCATTTGTGCTCCCATACCATAATCTCGCAAGTCGGCAGGAAATCCCAAGCGTTCATTGGCTTCTACTGTATCTAGTCCCATATCCTGCAATGAATAAGCCTTCAACTTATTCACCAGACCAATCCCACGTCCTTCTTGTCGCAAATAAACTACCACTCCCTGAGCAGCATTTTCAATCATCTTTAATGCTGCTTGTAGCTGCATTTGACAGTCGCAGCGCAGGGAACCCAAGGCATCTCCTGTTAAGCATTCAGAATGCATCCTTACCATTACTGGGTTATCAGAGAACTGTTCTGGATCTCCTTTGATAATCGCAACATGTTCTGAGTTATCCAGGGTATTGCGGTAGCCGTAAATCTTAAAATTCCCAAACTGACTGGGCAATTTAGCAATGCTTTCTCGGTAAACAAAGCGGTCGTACTGGAGACGATAACTGATTAAATTGGCAATGCTGATTATTTTCAAGTTGTGTTCTTTAGCATACTTGATCAACTCTGGCAAGCGTGCCATTGAACCATCAGGATTTTGAATCTCACAGATAACACCCCCCAGATATAAACCTGCGAGTCGAGCAAGGTCAATAGCTGCTTCAGTATGACCTGCCCGTTTCAAGACCCCTCCTTTCTTGGCACGAATCGGAAAAATGTGACCAGGACGTCGTAAGTCTTTTGCTTTAGTTTCTGGGTTGATGGCAACTTGAATTGTCTTGGCTCTGTCTTCAGCAGAGATGCCAGTAGTGACTCCCAAATGTGTTGCTGCATCAATACTAATGGTAAAGGCTGTCTGGTTGGTGTCAGTATTTTGACTAACCATTAGAGGCACATCCAAGGCGTCTAAGCGATCGCCTGTTAGAGACAAACAAATAAGACCCCGTGCCTTTACCGCCATAAAATTAATCATGTTGGGGGTAGCAAATTGGGCAGCGCAGATTAAGTCTCCTTCATTCTCCCGGTTTTCGTCATCAACCACTACTACAGCACGACCAGCCTTGAAATCTGCCAACGCTGCATCAATTGAGTCAAATTCAAACGAATCAGTTCCAGACAATTTCACTTTAAAAGTGTGAGCTAGATGCCCCTAAGGTGTGTTATTACTTGATTGTATCCCGTTTATTAGGGCACAGGAGTATCAATTCGTTCTTTAATTTCCCCATCTGCCTCCTCGTCTTCCTCTCCCAGAAAGCACAAATTTCTGCTGTGAAAAAATCCCTACGAGGCAGTATTAATAAATTTTTAATTAAATTCCCAGATAGCTCTATCACCAAAAAGCAGTTTTGATACTAAAATGCAGCAAATGTTAAGCATTTACGGTTTGAGCTCTCTTAGGAAAGAAATATTATGGGGGATTTAGGACGCCTATCCGTAGGCATTGTTGGGGCTTCAGGTTATGGCGGCGTGCAACTTGTACGGCTGTTGATGGAGCACCCTGGAGTTGAAGTGGTTTATTTGGGGGGAAATAGCAGTGCTGGTAAAAAGTTTTCCGATCTATATCCTCATTTAGGTAATCTGGTTGATCTGACAATTGAGCCGATTGATTTAGATGCCATAGCAAGTCGCTGTCAAGCAGTGTTTCTCTCACTGCCTAATGGCTTAGCCCATACAATGGCACAAACACTGCTATCGAAAGGATGTAAAGTTCTTGATTTGTCCGCTGACTATCGGTTTAAAAATTTAGAGACTTACAAAAATTGGTATGGTGGGGAACGACATGACCAGGAAATGGCAGCAAAGGCGGTTTATGGTCTACCGGAACTATATCGCGATCGCATTGCCAAAGCTGAGTTGATAGGTTGTCCTGGTTGCTACGTCACTACCAGTCTATTAGCTCTTGCACCATTGTTAAAACAAGGTCTCATTGAACCAGACACTGCAATCATTGATGCTAAATCTGGAACCTCTGGTGGTGGACGTGCGGCTAAAACTAACCTACTCTTGGCAGAAGCTGACAACTCTGTTGCCCCCTATGGAGTTGCTCGTCATCGACATACTCCAGAAATTGAGCAAATCTGCCATGATCTGGCAGGACATGAAGTTATGGTACAGTTTACCCCTCACCTGATGCCGATGGTAAGGGGCCTACTGGCAACTGTTTATGCAACCCTCCGAGATCCAGGATTGGTACGGGAAGACTTAGTGACAATTTACACTGCCTTTTACCGAGCATCTCCCTTTGTGAAGGTTTTACCTTCTGGTACTTATCCCCAAACTAAATGGCCTTGTGGCACTAATCTTTGTTATATCGGTGTCGAAGTTGATATTCGTACTAACCGAGTGATTGTGATGTCGGTTACTGACAACTTAATTAAAGGTCAAGCCGGTCAAGCAATCCAGTGTTTAAATCTGATAATGGGTTGGGAAGAAACTCTAGGTTTGCCTCGGTTAAGTTTTTATCCATAGCAAGATTTACGAAAGTGGCGAAAAACCAATTCTTTCTGAAGTTTCGGAGGGATAGTGGTTCGCCACTTTTCATTAGTCATAGGACTTACGCACCGTAACGGAATTATGTCATCCTGAGCGATAGCGAAGGATCTCCGAGGATGCCCAGATGCTTCACTATCACCTCAGTATGACAGTTGAGTGTGTAAGTCCTAGAGCACCGATTCACTAACCAAAATTACATGTAGGGGCGAAGCCTTCGGGCGATATTTTATCCTTCAAACCCTAGTTTTTCACTCCGAATGCTTCGCCCTGAGATTTCGATTTTGGCGTAAATAGGAATACTGAATCCGGTGTTCTAGACTTAAAGTGCGATCGCACTTATTGAACGCTCCCGTATAAAATAGGCGGGAGTAGACTCAATGCTAGCTATCAGAACTATCAACTGATGCCATCGGACTAATTAAACCATTAGCCGTACTAAAGAGATTAATCGGATTTTTCCCATCAGTAATCAAAACACTCTGAATACCAAGTCCTTCCAACAACCTCGCTTGCATTTCAGGGCCTGCTTGTGCGATCGCTTTTAGGGTTTCTGGGCCAATTGCTTCGACTTTCTGTTGAAATTCTACACCAGTGATTTGAGCTATACGCTCAGCTTTTTCAATCTCCAGGTTATTGAGTGCTTGCTGATGGGTTAATTCTGCCTCTTGCCTTGCTCTTAGTTGGGTTAACTCAGCTTCCTGACGAATCCGCGCTGCTTCCGCTTCTTGCTGAGCTAGGGTAACTGCTAACTCTCCTTGAATCTGAGCCGCTTGTGCTTTGGCTCTAGCTTCTGCCGTTGCCTGTCCGGTGGACTCAATTGCCGCGTTTTCTGCTTGTAATTCCAGGAGCTTTTTCCGCTCTACTTCCGCTGCACCTTGATCAACTATTACCTGTCTTTCTAGTCTGGCTTTAGCTTGTTGCTCAATACGTTCTGCATCCCTGCGTGCAGCGGCTTCTTGAGCATCAGTGGTAATTTGAATTGCTAGCTGAACTGATTTTTGCAGACTCTTTAACGTTTCCTCATCTACTGGTTCCACTGACTGGATATCAATGTTGGTAATTACCAGGTTATTAGTTCTAAAGCGGAATTCATCCCGAATATGATCCTCAGCGTCGATGCCAAATACTGCCTGACGGATAATCCGAGCAGAATTGCGATGAAATTCGTCAAATTTTTCCCCAGCTACAGCACCCCGCACCCGGGAAGCGATCGCTTTACAAGCATCTCCAACAAAATCTGGTACTTGAAACAGTCTAGCTGCTGTCTGTTCATCTTGGCGATCGACATCAAAGTACCAGTTATAAGAGAGCTGTAGCTGCAATCTGGCATGATCTGAGGTTTCGACGGTGAAGATATCCGTCATAAAATCAGGTCCTAATAATAAGGCTAAGGATTTAATCACATTTGCTCGCTTGGGTTTGCTACCGGACAAACTCAGCACAGTAAAGGCTTCATCTGGTTCTAGCATTACCAAATCTGGTCCAAATACAGTTCTTGCCGTTCTGTTCTTATAATCATGGAGTTGCACTACGGCATTTTGTGGCACATGAAAGACCACAGCTTTAGTTTTATCCCGTTGGGGTAAACGTTTGCTCATCGGAGATGTTTGCTCCGATTCATTGCTGCCAACTACAGGATGCTGACCCCGGTCAGAAAACGGGTCAATTTTTTGTCTGAGTAGTTTCTCTACCACTGTGGGCAGTTCTTTTTCCCAAAGCTCTTCGTAGGGGCTTAACATATAAGCTTGAGGACCACCAACTAACTTCAGTTCTCCTGTTTGAGTGTCCCGAACGTAGATACCTTCATTCTTATCCAGGGGAATAGCTTGACGTTTCTCCAGCACTTCTACTTCTACCGGAGGAATATAGTCTCTTGGACCGGCAATCATCCACAAATCTCCAGGCTGACGAGCAATGGCATCATCCCCTTCACCTTCACGGAAAGCTTCTTTTGCTTGAAGTAACAGTGCTTCTTGTTCCCCCAAAACATAAACTTCTTGGATACCTCCCTTGAGGGATTCACCAGGATGCAAGAAAAAGGAAGTTCTTCCCTGACGCACTTCCTGCATTCCCAGCTGAGGTTTGCCAGACTGATCAATCGGATCAACAACAATACACCATTGGCGATCGCTCAGAGTCGTAATTGTAACTTCCCCTACCACCTCTTCATAAACATCGGGAATGTGGATTTCTGTATCTTCAAAGGTGACTAACCATTCATCTCCTGCTTTTCGTTGCCGACTAAAAACATCAGTAAAAGTGCGTTGAGCTTCGAGATATAGTGCTTTTTGTTCCGTCAAAACATAAGCATCAATTATGCCAACGACTTCTTCATCTACCCCAGGCAAGTAAGCTCCTTCTTCCCTTACTAGCCACTCTTCCCCTGTTCTGCGTCTTTGTCCTTGACGATCAGTACAATTCTGCCTTGACCGCAGACGCAAGGCTTGGTTAGTTTTAACAATCTGGGCAGTGATAGTTTCTAGAACTTCAACTTCTACACGGGGAAGATAAGTTCCCGGTCCTTCAAATAACCATTCATCTCCTGCTAAACGGTCGATTGTTTCCCTTTGAACTTCTCCTTCTACTGTTACCGTTATCGTATCTGTGAAATCCCGAATCGCTCTCAGACGTAGTGCTTGATTAGTTTCGACAACCTGTAGTCTCGTTACCTTTCCGAATAGTTCCTCCCCTGGATAAAGAGGAAAAGGATCTTGAGTAAAGCGAATTTCTTGATCGCCATAACATAGTCTAATCTGACCATGTTCATCTGAAATAGGTTGATGCGTCTCCTCCCGGAGAACTGGATTGGCAACCACACAATAATACCGAGGTGGTACCACAATCATTGGTTGAGGTGTTAAGACAAGTCGCTCATGATCCCGCAAGGTAATAGTTTGGGGACCAACCTCCAATCGGGTAACACCTGTATTGTTATCCAGGACATGAATAAACTGTTGGGGTTTAAGGCGAATTACATTACTGGTAGTTCTAGGGACTTCAAGTTTATTCTCAGTTGTATTCATAACTTAGGTCTGGTCAGAAAATGAGGTTCTGAACCCAAGCTAACCTGTCTTCTTCTCTAGCAGCAGTAAGGGTGATACGAAGCTTAACATTTTGCAAATTTTATCTTAAAATTATACCTTAATTCAGCAAAAATCCCGGAAATAGAGCAAGGAGTTATCTTTAAAATTGAGTTTTCCTCTGTTCAACAATTGATAATTAACAATGGATAATGGATAATTACCTCTCCTTGAAAGAAGAGGATTGAACTTTAGGAAAATATTTTCTTTTTATTTTCTTTATAAATGAAGAGGTCTTAGACCAAATTAACCAATTATCAATTATCAATTATCCATTATCCATTATCCATTATCCATTGATAAAACCTTCATACATTCCTCTTTTGTCTAGTTCAAGATTAAATAATTGTACGATTGGGGAGGATTCAAGGAAAAACTGAATCTGTTGAAAATAATCTTCAATCAACAAAATCAATTTCCTCTATGGATTCTTTTGTTTGTTGTAAATGTGCTAGCATTCTAGATTCTCCGATCCATTCATCAAAGTAAAAATTATGTTCTAATTCATCATTATTAAAGCGAGTGATTAATTCCTCTGTCGATAATTGATATTTAATTTCCAATTGCTGAAGGCGTTCTTCTGTTTTTTTAATCCCTGCTTTAATACTCTGTAGTCTTTCTGACAAAGCACTTTCAATAATTCGTCTGAGAAAATTGGCATCTTTTGACCTGAGTTTGAGTTCAGCCATTATTTTTTATAGTTTTAAATATTCTTGCTATTATATATAAAAAATGTTATCAAAAATAAGTGCAAATGCAACTAAAAAAGCATTACAGGGTTGTCAGTTACTTAAAAATAAAGCAAAGTGTGGAGTTTATCCTTGTACCTTATACAGGGGAAAAGTAGGATAACTAGTATTTACTGGAATTTCCACAATGAATTCTGTTCCCTGCCCTTCAACAGAAAAACAACTGAGTTTACCACGGTGTCTTTCTACCACAATTTGATAGCTGATAGATAATCCTAAACCAGTACCACTTCCCACCGGCTTCGTAGTAAAAAATGGTTCAAAAATTCTGTGGATAACTTGCTCATTAATTCCTGGACCGTTGTCTGCAATCCGAATCACAACTTTTTCTAATATTTGTGATGTTTGATGAGGCAATTTTATGCCAGTTTTTTTTGTACTAATCCAAATTTTAGGATTCAACGATTGTTTTTTGTTTGGCTTTATTGACCATTTGCGATTAACCATTAATTCTGACAAGCTATTTTTAGCAAAGGGAGGCGCTAGAGCATCTATGGCATTACTCAGCAAATTCATAAAAACCTGATTCAACTCGCTGGCGTAACAACTCACTAGAGGAAGTTGACCGTATTCTTTAATTACCTCAATAGAGGAATGGTTGCCCACTGCTCGCAATCTATGTTGTAAAATGAGTAAGGTGTTGTCGATGCCTTCATGAATATCTACAGGTTTGAGAGCTGATTCACTCTGTCTAGAAAAGTTTTTTAGGGAGGAAACAATCTCTCGAATGCGCTCAGCTCCCACCTGCATGGAATGGATCAATTTTTGCCAATCTGATACCAGAAAATCCAACTCAATCTCCTCCGTTAACTCCTCAATTTCTGGTGTCGGATTAGGGTAAGTTTGTTGGTAGAACTGAATTAGGTCAATGAGGTCTTGGAAATATTTACTAGCAGGATCAAGATTGCCATAAATAAAGCTGATTGGGTTATTAATTTCGTGGGCTACACCTGCAACCATTTGTCCGAGACTAGACATTTTTTCACTTTGAACAAGTTGAGATTGTGTTCGCTTTAATTCATTTAAAGTGAGTTCTAGTTGAGTTGCCTTGTCTCGCTCTCGTGCTTCTGATTGTCGCAGAGCTTCCTCAACTTGTTTGCGTTGGGTGATATCTTGCGCCACCCCAAAGAATTTCCTTAGTTGTCCCCATTCATTTAAGATAGGTTCTCCCTTTGCCTCAATATAACGGATAGAACCATCAGGTCGTACAATCCGAAAGTCTAATTCACAGGACTTGCTCGTTGGTTTAAAAGGACATTCTGTTAAACTAAGCCAGTGAGTTAGGGTTTGTTCCATCAACTCTCGGTCATCGGGATGAATTAGCTGGAGGTATTCGATATAAGATGGTTCAGGTTGGCTAAAATCAAGACCAAAAATGCAAAATAGTTCTTCTGACCAAGTAAATTGCTGGGTGAGTAAATCAAATTCCCAGTTGCCAAAATGAGCAACTCTTTGAGCAGCTAGCAGTTTGGCTTCAGAGCGACGTAATGCTGTCTCCGCTTGCTGGCGATCGCAAATTTCTTGTTGAAGATGTTTTTTTTGCCTCCGAATGGTTAGTTGATGCTCAATACGAGCTAAAATCTCTTGTTCATGAAAGGGTTTAGTAATGTAGTCTGCACCACCCACATCAAAAGCTTTGACTTTGTCCAAAACATCATTAAGAACGCTCAGGAATATCACCGGAATCTCTCGTGTCTGTTCCGAGGCTTTCAATTCTCGACAGACTTCATAGCCATTCATCTGTGGCATCTTAATGTCGAGCAAAATCAACTCTGGTGGAGTTGAGTGTACTACCTTCAATGCTAGCAAGCCGTTAATTGCCCTCTTTACCTGATATCCGTATTTTGTGAGTATTTTAGATAAAAGGCGTAGGTTTTCTGGTATATCATCAACAATGAGAATTGTGCCTTTAGTAGCTGACTTTTGATTGCTATTCATTGCCCAACTGGTTTTGTTCTATCTGCCACCTTGTTAAAGCGATAGTTAAAGATATAGTGGTTTGTTACTTGGTTGAATACGCTTCATATCCTTCTTGTCTTCAAACCAAAATTGTTTACTATAGCCGAATAAAAATTGCTCTATAATACACCCCAGGAAGTTCAAGTATCTTGCCTAATATAACTTGTTCATAACTATTGCTTACAGGCATTTTACTTGTTGCAATGCAGAATTTGACCTAATACTGCTCTGGTTTTGTCTTATCAACTAAGAATTGGGTTTCAGGAAATGGTCAACAGAGTGAAATTTCTGTCAAGTAAATGCTGTTTGTTATCCTTCCCGTACTGAGTTATATTCACAGCAAAGGCAAAAAAAAGCGCCCTCCTTTAAAGGAGGGCGCTGAAAGTTAGTAAGAATCAAAAGATTGAATTAATACTTGTGTATTCAACCTTAGTTACTCTTAACCATTGATTACAGGAGCGGTTAGTGCAACTGGAGCTGCTTCACCTGCTGCCAAATCTAAGGGGAAGTTGTGAGCATTACGCTCGTGCATTACTTCAAATCCTAAGTTGGCGCGGTTGAGCACATCTGCCCAGGTTCCTACTACTCGTCCTTGTGAATCAATTACACTCTGGTTGAAGTTGAATCCATTCAGGTTGAACGCCATGGTGCTGATTCCCAATGCTGTGAACCAGATACCGATTACTGGCCATGCACCTAAGAAGAAGTGCAAGGAACGGCTGTTGTTGAATGAAGCATATTGGAAGATCAAACGACCGAAGTAGCCATGAGCTGCCACGATGTTGTAGGTTTCTTCCTCTTGTCCAAACTTGTAGCCGTAGTTCTGAGACTCACTCTCTGTAGTTTCACGAACCAAAGAAGAGGTTACCAAAGAACCGTGCATTGCACTGAACAGTGAACCACCGAATACACCTGCTACTCCCAACATGTGGAAGGGGTGCATTAGGATGTTGTGCTCTGCTTGGAACACGAACATGAAGTTGAAGGTTCCGCTGATACCCAAAGGCATTCCGTCGGAGAAGCTACCTTGACCGAGAGGGTAGATTAAGAATACGGAGGTAGCTGCGGCTACAGGAGCACTGTAAGCAACACAGATCCAAGGACGCATTCCTAAGCGATAGCTGAGTTCCCACTGACGACCCATGTAGGAGAAGATACCAACGAGGAAGTGGAAAACAACTAGTTGGTAGGGACCACCGTTGTAGAGCCACTCATCCAAGGAAGCAGCTTCCCAGATGGGATAGAAGTGCAAGCCAATGGCGTTAGAAGAAGGAACAACAGCACCGGAGATGATGTTGTTGCCATAAAGCAAGGAGCCAGCAACAGGCTCACGGATGCCATCAATGTCCACAGGAGGAGCAGCGATGAAGGCAATGATGAAGCAAGTGGTAGCAGTGAGTAAGCAAGGGATCATCAATACACCGAACCAGCCGACATAAATGCGGTTGTTGGTGGAGGTGATCCAATTGCAGAACTGCTGCCAAACAGAAGCGCTTTCGCGTTGCTGTAGGGTAGTAGTCATGTTGGGTATGATAACTTAATGAATTTTCAAGGTGCAGCAGACATTTGTGTGTCTGA
>JAAHGL010000140.1 GCA_010692635.1 Symploca sp. SIO2C1
TGCACTTTGATGGGAAATCCCTGAGTAACCTTGGGGAATGGAAGTGCTCACCCACGAGGATAAATGCTTCATTCCTTCTTACTTGTTACTTTTTACTTGTTACTTGTTACTTATTCAGCAAGCCCTACTTAGAACGTCGATTGGTGAAACCGGGTTTCTTGGGCAATAATGCTGATATCAAAGCTTTTGTCCTCACGAGAAACCCGGTTTTTCTGAATACTGAATCAGTGTTCATATTTACGCTAAAATCGACATCTCAGGGCGAAGCATTCGGACAGAAAAACTAGGGTTTGAGGGATAAAATATCGCCTGAATGCTTCGCCCCTACATCTAATTCTGGTTAGTGAATCGGTGTTCTAGCATCTATGAGCAGTGTCAAGCTGCATTCTGTAATTCCCCAGTACGCACAGGTATTGTCTTAGTCTCGTTACTACGTCTTACCTTAATCTGGACTACCTTATCCACACCACTATTTTCAACAATACGCTGCAACTGCTCAGCAGTAGTAACCTGTTGTCCATCGATCGCGATTACTATATCCCCACGACGAATTCCTGCCTTTGCTGCTGGGGTGTCGGGGAAGACCTTAATTACCAAGACACCATTAATTTCTGGTACTAGGAAGTTAGAGTTGGGATCGCTGTTATTCTCTTTAGCAATTTCAGGCGTCAGAGTTACCATCTGAATGCCAACATAGGGATGGACAACTTTTTTTCCCTGTGCTAGCTGAGTTGAAATTTCCTTGGCAGTGTTTACGGGAATCGCAAAACCAATACCCATTGCACCAGCACGAATGGCGGTGTTGATACCAATCACTTCCCCTCGCTCGTTCAACAGCGGACCACCGGAGTTACCTGGATTAATTGCTGCATCAGTTTGGATAAAGTCGAGTCGCTTGTCGGGAATGCCTGCTTGAGCGCTAGAGCGTTTGAGGGTGCTGACAATTCCTAGAGTAACTGTATTATCTAGTCCCAAAGGGTTACCGACTGCGATCGCCCAATCCCCGACTTCTACTTGGTTGGAATCTCCTAGAGGTACAACTGGCAAATTACTACCTTTTACCTTGACAACAGCCAAGTCTGTTACTTTATCCACTCCCTGAACTTTCCCTTCAAATTGGCGTCCATCTTTGAGGCTGACAGTCACCTTATCTGCTCGATCTACTACATGAGCATTGGTCAGAATAATCCCGCTGCTATCAATGATAAAGCCTGATCCTTGACCCGTTAGACGCTGTTGTTGAGGCATTTCAGAGAAAAAGTCTTCGCCGAAAAAACGCCGGAAGAAGGGGTCATCCAAAAATGGATCAACACGGCGGGTGACGGTACGTTCTGTATCAATCCTAACCACTGCTGGTCCCACTTTTTTGACTGCTGTTGTTACAAAACTGCCACGGGTAGAAACATTGGTGGACAGGTTTTGTGCTAACAGGGTTGGTGTTGTTGACTCGGTTGCCGGTACTGGAGATGCTTGGGACGGCGATACGTGATAAATACCAACTGTTAGCAAGGAGCCAAGAAAGATAGCAAGTAGATAAGTACTTATTTGGCGTAGGGAGATAGAAACTTGTTTTTTCCGTCGCATGGTATCAATTTCTTTTTTCTGTTTAGTCTGTGCTATAGGCTGACGCTAATTTGCACAGCATGGCTACAGGATGCAGCAAAGTAACCACTTTCCTATTGGTTTGACCGCAAGCTGAAGGTAGAGGTTCCCTTCCAGAATTTAATCAGAGTGTTGCCGATAACTGACCACTAACTGTAAGTAGTGGCTTTATTATGCTTTTATTGTAGTTCATCCTATTTTGCTAAAAAGCGGCATCCAATACTGTTTCTTCTAGACTAGGATCAAGAGAACAATAAACCACTTTCGCGACCCCTAATTGGAGCTGAGCCATTGACTAATAATAGCTTTGCCATGTCTGGTGAGGATCAATATTCCCTTAATCAAGATTTGCATCATCATTACACCGAGCATGAGCATAGTGAGAGACTATCTGGACATGGTCATGTTCACGACGAAGAATCTCTGCGACGAATCATTAATCGGCTTTCTCGCATTGAGGGACATATCCGAGGTATAAAGACGATGGTGCAGGAAAGTCGCCCCTGTCCTGATGTTTTGGTGCAAATTGCTGCTGTTCGAGGTGCTTTGGATCGAGTGGCAAGGATTATTCTGGATGAACATTTGACTGAGTGTATTGGTCGTGCTGCTCAACAGGGAAATATTGAGGTGGAAATTGAGGAGCTCAAGGCAGCTTTAGATCGCTTTTTGCCGTAGTTGTTGTCGGGCGTGTTTTTGAGGAATAATTGCGATGGAACCTACATTCAGTTTCATTATTCGCGATCGCAATTCTGCATTAGCTTTGATAAATCGCTTGATAAAGTAGCCGACAGCTTCCGCGATGGGCTTCTTCAGTTCCTCAACATTTGCCCGTGTAACCCCACCCTAATCAAGCTTTGTTGGGTTTCACTATCGTGAAACCCAACCTACAGTTTTAGGCGTATCACGCCAGTAAATTGTGAATTCTTCAGAGCAACTGCCGTACATCAGCAACTTCACCTTTAACAGCTGCAGCTACCACCATCGCCGGACTCATAAGTAGGGTACGTCCTTTTGAAGAACCCTGGCGTCCTTTAAAATTACGATTGGAAGAAGAAGCACTCAGCTGGGTACCCTGAAGTTTGTCAGGGTTCATTGCCAGACACATGGAGCATCCTGGTTCCCGCCACTCAAACCCGGCTTGTACAAAGACTTTGTCTAGTCCTTTAGCTTCGGCTTCCTGTTTGACTCGTTCTGAACCTGGTACAACAAACGCCTTAACTCCTTCCGCTACCTGCTTACCTTGGGCAAATTTAGCTGCTTCTTGCAAGTCACTGAGCCTGCCATTGGTGCAGCTACCGATAAAGCAGACATCAACTTTAGTTCCTTGAATCGGCTCTCCTGGAGTCAGTTGCATGTATTGGTAAGCTTCTTGAGCGATCGCACGCTCACTTTCTGGCATAGTATCTGGTATAGGAATCGCTTCATTGACGGCAATTCCTTGGCCTGGTGTAATTCCCCAAGTGACAGTTGGTGCTATTTCTGCAGCATCAAAGGTAACCACATCATCGTAGACTGCATCCTCATCAGAGCGGATACTCTGCCACCAGTTTACTGCTTGATCCCAATCTTTCTCTTGAGGAGCAAAGTCTCTGCCTTTGAGGTAGGCAAACGTGACTTCATCTGGGTTAACATAACCACAACGAGCACCACCCTCAATCGCCATATTGCAGACAGTCATCCGTTCTTCCATCGTCATTTGCTCAAAGGTAGTACCGGCAAACTCATAAGCATAGCCAACACCACCTTTAACACCTAACTTACGGATAATGTGTAGGATCACATCCTTGGCGTAAACTCCAGGTTGCAATTTACCATTGATTTCAACTTTGCGGACTTTGAGCTTAGATAGTGCTAAAGTTTGGGAGGCTAAGACATCCCGGACTTGAGAAGTACCAATACCAAATGCGATCGCACCAAAGGCGCCATGAGTCGCAGTGTGAGAATCGCCACAAGCTATCGTCATTCCTGGCTGGGTTAAACCCTGCTCTGGAGCAATCACATGGACAATGCCTTGACCGCCAGAGCCAATATTATAAAATCTAACTCCGTAGTCTTTACAGTTTTTCTCTATAGCTTGCATCATCTCTTCTGCTAGGGCATCAGCAAAAGGACGAGCTTGGTTATCTGTGGGAACGATGTGATCTACTGTTGCCACAGTACGTTCGGGAAACAGTACTTTCAGTCCCCGCTCCCGCAGCATGGCAAAGGCTTGAGGACTAGTAACTTCGTGAGTTAAGTGTAACCCGATTAATAACTGAGTTTGTCCGGAAGGTAGAGTCCCTACAGTATGGTAGTCCCAAACTTTATCAAATAATGTTCTCTCACTCATCAGCTAAGCGATCGTTGGTAATCTAAAGGATAGTGCTCAAGCACCCTGGTTCAAAGGCTTGAACTTTTAATTGTAGATCTTTGATTGATTATTAGTCGAATGGCACGCTTGTTAAGGATGAAACCCAAATTTAGAGGGAGAAAGTCAAATCCCTTGATAATCCCGTCTCTCAGGCACAACACTTATAACAGAACGGGATGAGTCAACAACTGGAAGTACCGAACCAGTATCATTAGAATCATCCTTATATATGCTTGCTTGCGCTACAAGTTTTTCTTCTTGTTCCTGAATACCAAAATCTGAGACGGGATGGTTATCAAAAGTCAACTTTTCACTAAGCACTTTGGGCGGTTTCTCATCCTCTTGATGTTCAATCTCTAGAGAATATTTATAAATACCTCCATTACCCTCAAGATCTAATTCAAATTTCTGGATTAATCTAGTTTCCCATCTAGTTAAATCTGTTTTTGGGAAAACTTGCAATACTCTAGCATCACCATCCCCGATAATAAATTTGCGTAATTTCCTTAATACCTGAAAGACAGTGGTTTTGCCTGAGCCATTAGCTCCCAAAAACAAACTAATATTATCTTTAAACTTAATTTCAAAGTTCACAAGACATTTGAAGTTATCGATATAAATCCTCTTGAGCATCAAATTTATCCCTTATTTGTTCATTAAATGTAGTGGGAGCACACTTTAGGTGTAGCGATCGCTTGATCCTTAGAATCTTGGATTGGTTGTGATTGTCATCCAAGGCTAATAGTTGAAGTCCATTGAAGGGAATAGTGAAATCACGTCTAATGTGAATTAAATTGTGCATATTGTAGGGGCGGGTTTAGCGATAATCTAGCCCATTTGACCCGAATATTAGGATCAAAACCCGCCCAACATCATCCCCAGGTTAATATAACCAATCCCTAGTTCCCAATTTTAAATTCCCCAGGTTATCGCTTGGGCGGGTTTTGTAGGTCGATTTTCGTCAAATATAGCAACCGCCAGGGCCATTAGGACATCAGATTAACGTCGTTTATTATTTCGAGCTAAACCTAGTGTCCTAACCGTTGTGGCGGTTGCTATATATTAACGGTGACCCTAAACCCGCCCCTACAGCAATTAATTTTGAACTAAATCGCGTGTTGTGAGGATTTAATTCACATTATGCGTAAATCTGAAAATAGCAGATAATGCAAGTGGTGGGATGAGCTTAAAACTGTTCTGGATTTAAACCTTGCGATCGCACTAACACCTAAGTCCTAACATCTAAGACTAAAGTAACTCCTCAATCACCTCTGGCGTAATGGGGTTCTTACCAGTGCGGAGGCTATCTATCCAGCCTTGCCGTTGGGATTTGTCCTTATCACTACTGCCATGCCAATCGATAAATGCCTGAAAATCCTCAATTGCTCCTTCCCTATCACCAGTTAGCGCTCTAGCTAAACCGCGACTATCTCGAACACGTCCATGTAATGGTTGCAGTGCAACTGCTTCCTCACAGGCAAACATAACATAGACAGGATGTCCATTTAAGCTACCATACAAACAGAGATAGTTCCAATCATAGGCATAAATTTTCAGGTTGCGATCAAACTTTTGGGCTTCTTTGTAGGCAGCGATCGCTTCTGGTATTTTCCCTGCTCTTGCCAAACTCTTTCCTTGCTTAACTTTAGCAGGTGCTGCTAGTTTTCTGGCGACTGCTTCTGGGTCTTGGTCTAGTGCTCCTGTATTTCCATCAAGGTCAACTTCTGGCTCTAACTGTAGTGCTTGTCGGAAAGCAGCGATCGCTTCCTGTATTTTTCCTGCTTCTGCCAAATCCTGTCCTTGACTAACGGCAGCAAAATGTCTGGCGACGGCTTCTGGATCTTGGTCTATTTTTTCTGTATTTTGATTGAGGTCAATTTCAGCATCTAACTGTAGTGCTTGTCCAAAAACAGCGATCGCTTCCTGTATTTTTCCTTCTTCTGCCCAATCTTGTCCCTCTACCACCAAAGCCGGGGCGGCTTTTTTCTCAGCGTTGAATTGTAAATTAGGATTCCACTCCATTGCTTGACGGAATCTAGCAACTGCTTCCTTAAAATTACCTGCTTCAACGAAATTTTCCCCTTGTCTGACTAAAGCAGGGACAGCTGCCGATCGTAGGTTTTCAGGTTGACATACCTCTAGATTGTCTAAAGCCTCTTTTAACGATTGGGGATTACTAACCAGATAATCTCTCAGCCATTTGCAACCCTCCCCAATCAAATCATCTGAATCTAAATTCCACAATTTTACTGTGCTGTCAGTTCCTGCTGAAGCAATCGTCTTGCCGTTTGGGCTAAAATTGACGCTGTAAACCCAACCTTTATGACTGGTAAGGGTAGCTAAGTGTGTGCCATTTGGCTGCCAGAGTTGGACTGTACCGTCATCTCCTGCTGAAGCAATCATCTTGCCGTCGGGGCTGAAACTGACGCTTCTAACCAAATCGCTATGACCAGTGAGAGTTTGTAAGTGTTTGCCGTCTGGCTGCCAGAGTCGGACTGTACCATCACCTCCTGCTGAAGCAATCGTCTTGCCGTCTGGACTAAAACTAAGATTGAAAACTCTACCGTGATGACCAGTGAGGGTTTGTAAGTGTTTACCGTCTGGCTGCCAGAGTCTGACTGTGCCATCATCTCCTGCCGAAGCAATTATCTTACCGTCTGGACTGAAACTGACGCTTCTAACCTTATCACGATGACCTTTAAGGGTTTGTAAGGGGTGAACGAAATTTTGCGTGGGATTTCCACTCTCCGCGTCTCCGTGTCTCCGCGTCTCCGTGTCTGCTGACTCGTTTCCCCACGCCTTTTTTCGCTCACCCGTTTGTAAGTGTTTGCCGTCTGGTTGCCAGAGTCTGACTGTACCGTCCTCTCCTGCCGAAGCAATCATCTTGCTGTCTGGGCTGAAACTGACGCTTCTGACCTTATCACGATGACCTTTGAGGGTAGCTAAGAGAGTACCATCTGGCTGCCAGAGTCTGACTGTATCGTCATTTCCTGCAGTTGCAATGGTTTGGTTGTCTAGGCTAAAACTGACGCTATTGACCTTATCATCATGAGCTTTGAGGGTTTTTAAGTGTTTGCCGTCTGCCTGCCACAGTTGGACTGTACCGTCATCTCCTGCTGAAGCAATCATCTTGCCGTCTAGGCTAAAACTGACGCTATTGACCCAACTGCTATGACCTTTGAGGGTATCTAAGAGAGTACCATCTGGCTGCCAGAGTCGGAGTGTACCATCATCTCCTGCCGAAGCAATTGTCTTGCTATCTGGGCTGAATCTGACGCTGTAAACCGAACCGCTATGACCTTTAAGGGTAGCTGAGGGAGTGCCGTCTGATTGCCAGAGTCGGACTGTACCATCCTCCCCTACCGAAGCAATCATCTTGCTGTCTGGACTGAAACTAACGCTGTTAACTAAATAGCTATGACCTTTGAGGGTAGCTAAGGGAATGCCGTCTGGCTGCCAAAGTCTGATTGTACGGTTGCTTCCTGCTGAAGCAATCGTCTTACCGTCTGGGCTGAAACTGACACTGTAAACTTTACCGATATGATCAGTAAGAGTTTTTAATTTGGTGCCGTCTAATTGCCAGAGTCGGAGTGTACCGTCATCTCCTGCTGAAGCAATGGTCTTACCGTCTGGGCTGAAACTGACGCTGTTAACCCTACCCCTATGACCTTTGAGAGTTTTTAACTTGGTGTCGTCTAATTGCCAGAGTCGGAGTGTACCGTCATCTCCTGCTGAAGCAATGGTCTTACCATCTGGACTGAAACTGATGCTGTTAACCCTACCGCTATGACCTTTGAGGGTAGTTAAGGGAGTGCCGTCCACCTTCGAGAGTCGGACTGTACCATCCTCTCCTGCTGAAGCAATCATCTTACCGTCTGGACTGAAACTGATGCTGTTAACCCTACCGCTATGACCTTTGAGGGTAGTTAAGGGAATGCCGTCCACCTTCGAGAGTCGGACTGTACCATCCTCTCCTGCTGAAGCAATCATCTTACCGTCTGGACTGAAACTGACGCTGTTAACCCTACTACTATGAACTTGAATGCGGTTACGTGCTCTGATGTCATAAACTACTTGGCATAGGGCTGTGAGTGACCTGATTTTAGTGTCAGGTTCTAGCCAATTTCTCTCGGCTAATTCTTTAGCTTCAACCTCAGCCTCCAAGGCTTTCATCAGGGCTTTAAGTTCTAAGCCGGAATTAAAAAGATTTATGGCGGCTAAACTATGGGCTAAAACCTCAGCATTGGCTTTTCTTTTTTGTGCATTCGTGGCAAAGATAATTACTATCGTTGTTGAGATAGCCAAAAGAACTGCCGCCACTACCCCCATTAATGACCGCTTCAACACCCTTACCCGCGCTGCTTCTGCCTTTTCTGCCGCTGCCTTTGCCTCTTCTAACTCCTTGCGAAAATCAGCATTAAATTTCTGGCGAATTGGTTCTACTAGATAATCGTGTACTAACTGATAACGGTCTTCTGGTTCCTGTCGCCAATGGATGATTAGACCGGAATTGATGAGGATGGGGAGGATTAGGGAGTGTGGGGAGTGTGGGGGGTTTTGGTTTTCTTCTAAAGACGAGTGGCTAGGGATTTTAGTCCACTTTAGTGGACTTGAGCTATTAGCCCAGAGTTTGAACTCTGGGCGGGTTTTGGGATTTGTTGAGGATGGTGCAGGATTGAAGTTTAATTCCAGTTCAGCTTGAGTGCGGAAGGTTCGTCTGCCTTTCTCATCAGTGAGGGAGGCTAAGACCTGCCAAGCGGTTTTCAGGTTTTCTTCTCCACAGTCTGCTACTACCATATCCAACCAGCGTTGGGCTAGGACGGCTTTGGGATTGGGCCCTAACTGCTGATATTGGCTGAGGGTGGTAATTTTTTCTGCTTGCAACTGTGCCCCGACAATCTGCAATTCAATGGGACGCACTCGCTTTAATTCTGTGGCTAAATCCTGTACTAAAGCTGTAATTAACTGGTCTTCCAGCCTAAACCGCGATCGCTCTGTCAGTTCAGTAATTACGGTTCGTGCGGTTTCTGGTGTAAAGTTACCCAAATAGTAACGCTGCTCTTTCCTGAGTAGGTCGCTTTCTAAGCCCTCACTCTCGGCAAACCGCTCAAATTCCAAAAGATAGTGTAGATAGTCCTCCCGCAGAGAAAGTATGACTTTGACAAAAGGTAGGTCTTTGCCCTTGACGCATTCAACTAAAAACTGATAAAGTTGATTACGCTGCGATAGGTGTGGGCATATAAAGAAAAACTCTTCAAATTGATCAAACACCAACACCGTTAACCAGTGCCTCTGGGCATTAGTTTGTAACTGAGTTTTAATCGCTTGAATAGAATCAAGAGGAGCTGCCAACTCCATCTCTTCCTGAGTTCGTAGTGCCTCTGTCAACTCCTGCCCCAAGGCTTTCACCCAATCAGTATAAACCCTGAGCTGAACAGGCAAAGTCAAGCGATCGCCAATTGCCTTTTTATTCAGCGCAGGCATCAATCCCGCACTAATCAAAGAACTCTTACCAACTCCCGAAGGCCCGTAGAGGACAGTAAGTTTGTGCTGGGGTAGGGCAACCCGTTCATTAACTAAATACTCAACATCTTGCTTTCTACCGAAAGGATAACTCGATACACTCCAAGCCTGAAAAGAAGTTGCTTCTCCCCTCTCTCCCATCCCCGCGTCTCCGCGTCTCCGCGTCTCCGCGTCTCTAGACAAAAGCGCTGGTTGCAGTTGCCCTGCACCAATAAAAGCCCTTAACTGGAACTGTAATTCAACTGCTTGTTGGCTTTGCTTAACCTCGAAGGCTTTGAGGTATTGTTTTTGGGAGAAATAAAGCGATCGCAATTCCGCAAGCAGTTTAACGTAAGTCAGTGGCTCAGATTGGGGTTGAGTTGCTTTTATCCCCTTTTCTAAACAGTCAATAGCCTCCTGAGTTTGGTTTAGCTGTCGTAATGCTTGAGCAAGAATCAAAAAAGGACGGGGGGATGGGGAGATGGGGAGATGGGGAGATGGGGAAGCTGGGGGAGCTGAGGGAGCTGAGGGAGCTGGGGAAGAAAACAATTTTCCATTTTCTATTTTCAATTCACTAGTTACAGATAGTGCTTGTTGGGCAAATTCTTTAGCTTGCTGCCATTGGTTACGATTGAGAGCAACTTCTGCTAGAAAACAGTAATCCTCGGCTAATTGACTCCTGCCTCCTGCCTCCTGACTTCTGCCTCCTTCATGTAATGTCTTAGATTTGTGAGCAATTCTTGCCAACTTATCCCAGTCTTCCAGTTGTCGCAGTACCTCACCTAACTGATTAATATATAGAGCCACTAAATCCTGCCGTTGAGCCTCTTCAAAGCAGTTGATTGCTTGCTCAAAAGTTTGCTTCGCGTGTTGCCAATAAGACTTACTGTCTGTTTTCTCCTGTTGAGCCTGACGGCAATAGCACCAACCTTGATGCAACAGCACTATTCCCTGCCATTCAGCAGATTTCATCTCCCCACATTGCTGATAATGTGCTAAAGCCTGCTCAATCTGATTATTTGCGTAGTCATCTCTACCTAAGATAAATTCCAGATTAGCCGCTAACTCTAGTGTTAATTCCCTGCCGCTATCTCGCAAATCCCGTAAAGCTGACTCAATTTCTCGACGATGACAGTAACCCAAAATCTCGGCATTAGAAACAAATTCCCCTGCTGTCAACACCTCAGTTAAAATCTTTTGGGTACTGCCAGAGAGAAAATCCATCAACTCCGTGACAGTAAGGCGAAAGTTAAAAGTTGTACCCCAACTCTTAAAATCCGGGACTAAACGAATCAGCAGAGACAAAATCTGGTCATTTACACACAATACTAGAGGAAAAGGAAAATTCTTCTTAAACTCTTCCCGCACAATATTGGTAGAAGTCAGCAACTCCTCAATTGCTGCCACTGACTCTAAACCCAACACCGTCACCGCAGCTGGTTTTTCCTGTCCTAAAGCCTCCACCAGGGTAGTATAAAGAGTCTGAACGGAAGGTTGTAGGCAAATCTCCTTAATGGGGAAAGAGTATTTTTCCTGCAACTGTTGTACCAACTCTCCTTGCAGATGTTCATAATTACAATGAGCAAAAAAGAGGGCAAACTTTCCCTGAAAAGCTTCTATTGCCCAGGCTAATTTTTTTAGTACATTGTCATTCATTGTAATATTGACAGAGCCACTGTGGCACTGGCATCCTGCCAGTCATCTAGGGTTTGCCTCATCAAGTCGATTGATTCGGGTTTTGAAGTAATGAGTAATGAGTAATGAGTAATGAGTCAAGAATTCATGTTTAGATTTCCCGGTTAAAGTGCAAGGTTTTTATATCGATAGACTCAAAAACCTTGGATCAAGTTTTGCTAAAAAGGATTAAAACCCTTGTCTGACATAGCTTATACACTCATACAGCAAGCTCTATCTAGATTATTTGAGGGAAACTGAGACAGGCTAGAAGCCTGTTCCACAATAGTATCTCAGGACGAGAATAAATGAACCTCTGCCAAAACAGGATTAATATCAAACCATAAGTCTCCCTGCTCACGGTATTCAAACACAAACAGACTTCGCAATAGGGTTCGATATTGCTTTTCCCCAGTTACCGATTTAGTTTGTGCAACTTTTTCTAATAGTTCCCATTCATCCGGAGTAATGGCTAAAGCTAACTCATTAGCATAATTCCGAATGACTATTTCCAGACTATTCTTATCAATGGGTAGAGTTTCTAGCTCTAGCAAACAGGAGGAAAGTAAGCTCAGTAGGTTACGTACATGACCACCGCTAACTCGACATAATCTATCTAAGGTTGCCGGAGAATCGAACACCTCTGTAACTAAGTTTAACCGCTCTTCGGGTAATTGCTCAGGAAAGGCTCTGGCTAAAACCATTTGCCGCAATAATTCTAATCCCGCTTCTGAGTCACTACCATCTCGCTTTCTCACTGGCACCATCGGCAAAACCATGGGATCAGTGCCACCTCCTAGGCGATTTTTTAGTGCCTCCCGTTCGTTAGAGAAGGCTAACACCAAAGGGATAGTATAAACTACATGGCAATGAAGACTGTTTAGTTGCTCACCTCGACTGACAAATAAATATTCTGGTAAACTCTTACCTGAAACATGAGGACGATCATCTACCCGGTCTAAGTGATCGACAATTACTACTAATCCTTGTTGACCACGCTGTTGTAGTTCCTTCTTTGCTGGTTCTAGGAGTTCTTGATTAATCGCTTTGAGCAAACTCTCGCTTTTGGGTTCCAGGTACTGCCTTAGCTGAGAACGTACTTGGGGACTCTCCTTGGCTTTAGCAGTAATTTTGCCAATACCAAGGGATAATTCGGCTTCTGCTGATAAATCGATAGGAGTTTTCAAGAAATCAACACATTCTTGCAAGAGGTTGGTAAAACGTCCTCCCTTAAGATTAATCCTAACCTCCTCCAAGCTTTCACTCACCCGACGAGCGATCGCGAGTAAAATATCACTAATATCCAAATCTCCCTGATCTAAATCTTGGGAGGATTCAAAATAAACAACATGAAACCCTTCTTGTTCGAGTTTAGTTTTTAACCGCGACAGTTCAGTAGACTTACCACAGCCAATATGTCCAGTAAATAATTGGCAGGTGTAATCCTCTGACTTCCAGCAGATAGCTTTTCCCAACTTCTTGATGATTTCCGCACCCCGCACCCCAGAGAAATTGATGTAATATTTTCGGTCTTCAGCATTTTCTTGTTTTAACACCTTCTTTGGGTCACAGGCTAGAAAAAATTGCCGTAAATCTGGTTTCATCCAATGCAAAGGCGATCGCACGCTTACTTTCTGGCATAGTATCTGGCATCTTTAATTGTAGATTAGAATAATTATTCTGAGCTAATTTTGCAGGATTAAGCTAAAACGCATTTAATTTGCAATTAATCAAATTCTATAACTCATTATCCACAATCTTTTTGTCAATATCGATATCACAAGTTAAATGCTCAATAGCTTACTTTATCAAGCTCCCCATTCAGCGATCGCAGTCAAGTTAGCAAAATCTCAGAAAACCCATCGTATCTAAGGAGGATAAAACAACAAATAACAATGAAACTAAGCGTTATCATTCCTTGTTTCAACGAAGCTCAAACAATTTGTAGTGTTGTTGAAGCAGTTAAGGCATCTCCCATTCAGAATTGTGAGATTATTATTGTGGATGACTGCTCAACGGATGGAACTAGAGATATTTTGCAGTCGGTAGTAGAATCCCAGGTTGCTAAAATAGCCTATCATGACAAAAATTGCGGTAAAGGAGCAGCATTACGTACTGGTTTTAGTTTAGCTACCGGAGACATTGTTATTGTTCAGGATGCTGATTTAGAGTACGATCCTCAGGAGTATCCTGTGGTAATCCAGCCAATACTTGATGATAAAGCTGATGTCGTTTTTGGCTCTCGATTTACTGGTAGTGGTCCCCATCGAGTGCTCTATTACTGGCACATGGTAGGCAATCAGTTTTTAACCATGCTCTCCAATATGCTTACCAATATCAATCTTACCGATATGGAAACTTGTTATAAGGCTTTTCGTCGGGAAATAATTCAGTCCATCAAGATAGAAGAAAATCGGTTTGGCTTTGAACCCGAAATTACTGCCAAAGTTGCCAAAAAGCAATGTCGGATTTATGAAGTAGGTATTTCCTATTATGGGCGTACTTACCAAGAAGGTAAAAAGATTGGTTGGAAGGATGGTTTTAGGGCGATATATTGTATTCTGAAGTACAATCTTTTTCGTTAATTTTTTTGTAAAGAACCACAGAGACAGTGAAGTGAATTTAGAATTTAGAATTTAGAATTTAGAAAAAACGCTCCTATCAAGGTGATATTCATAACATCAAATGATACTATTGCCCATAATCTCGCTAATTTTTTTGTTTTTGTTAAGGTATCACTACAATAGCTGTTGGCGTAGTTCCCTCTTGTCAGCAGCTCTGATCTGGGGAATACTTTTAACTGTATTTACTGAAATCTTAAGTATCTTTAAGTTAATTACCTTGAGTTGGTTAGTGGGATTATGGGGACTACTCAGCGCTACCTTAATTTTTATCTATATTCAAGTTATTAACAGAGGTAGAGCTAAAAATCAGCAACAACATCAAAATCCAAGTCTAGAAGCAACAACTCAACCTTCAGAACTTTTACTAGTGCAGCGCGACGGCAATAACCCACCAGTTAGCAATCAACACAAAGCCAATAGCGTAAACATTAAAGCCTTCTGCCTCCTGCCTTCTGCCTCCTGCCTTCTTATAGGTATAGCTTTTATTCTGACGACAGTAGGCTTAATTGCCATAATTGCAGCACCTAACACTTTGGATTCCATGACTTACCATCTGAGTCGTGTAGTTCATTGGAGCCAAAATCATAGTGTTGCTCATTACCCAACCCACATAGGCAGACAGTTGTACCAAAACCCTTGGGCAGAGTTTACCATTTTACATCTTCAAATTCTCAGTGGGAGCGATCGCTTGGCTAATCTAGTCCAATGGTCGAGTATGGTTGGTAGTATTGTCGGCATTTCTCTGATTGCCAAACAGCTAGGAGCAGACTTGCGAGGGCAAATTTTGGCTGCGGTTGTAGCTGTGACAATCCCGATGGGGATTCTTCAAGGTTCTAGTACTCAGAACGATTATGTCGTTTCTTTCTGGGTAATTTGTTTAGCTTACTATGTCCTCTTGACGGTACAAGTAGGGGCGAAGCATTTGGGGGATAATTCATCGGTGAAACCCAAGGTATACAATCCAAATGCTTCGCCCTCCAGCGGCTTAAAAATAGACCCTAATATCCTAGCAGTTAGTGCCAGCATGGGACTGGCAATTTTAACTAAAGCAACAGCCTATATTTACACCTTTCCTCTTTTTATTTGGTTCTTTTTCTCCCTGCTCAAGCGCTTACGTTGGCAGATTTGGAAACCAATCGGCACAGTAGCAGTTATGGTACTTTTACTCAACTGCGGACATTACCTACGCAATCTCGATGTTTATGGAGCACCGATTGCTTCCGATCCTGGAGAACCTAAGTATACTAATGATATATTTACTGCCTCTGCCTTGATATCCAATATCCTGAGAAACTTTGGACTACATTTAGGGACACCTGTTGGTTTAATTAACGCCACTTTTAATAAGATAATTCATTTACTACATCTGCTGTTAAATGTAGATGTTAATGATCCACGCACCACCTATATGGATTTAGGTAAGTTTGGTATTCCCGGCGGTTGGTCTACAATTGGGATTAAGGCGACGGAAAACAATACTAGCAATACTATTCATTTTTTACTAATAATTTTTTCAATTATTCTTTGCTTAAGTTGGCGACCTTTAAGAAAAAAACGATATCTTCTTAGTTATCTTACTGTTGTTTCCAGTATCTTTGTGCTCTTCTGCTTCCTACTTAAATGGCAATGGTGGCACAGTCGTCTCCATCTACCCATCTTTTTGCTCTTTTCTGCCTTGGTTGGGGTAGTGCTGTCTCAAATTACCCAGCATCAACTAGTCGAAGAGGGCAGAAGGCAGGAGGCAGAAGGCAGAAGGAAAGAAAGCTTGTACGGTAAGCTTGTTAACCCTTTTTCAAGCTTTGGTTATTTCCACCGCGCTGCACTAGTGAATTCTTTAGCCGCTATGCTAATCCTAGCATCACTGCCGTGGCTATTTTCTGGTCGGGAGCGTCCTTTAATTGGGGATAACAACATCTTCAAGACAACCAGAATTGAGCAGTACTTTAATAGTCAAGCCTCTAAAAATAAGGCTACTGTCCGAAATACTTATCTGCAAGGGATTGATTTCCTCCAATCTAGTAAATGCTCTAAAATTGGACTTTTGTTAGGTCACGGTGATTTAGAATATCCCCTTTGGGTCGTTTTACAGGAGAGTAAGGAATCAAAATTTGAAATTCAACATGTAAAGGTAGAAAATCCTTCTGCTGTGAAGTCTAAGATTGAGCCCTATAGTAGTTTTGTACCCTGTGCTATTTTTTCTAGTAAGTTAGGAAAAGATGCAGAGAGTAATAAGGAAAAAATTGTTGATGAGAATGGTACATATATTAAAACATGGTCAAAAAACAAGCTCAAGATTTTTCTAAAGCAGTAAATTAGCGTTAACAATTAACAATTAGCAATTAGCAATTAGCAATTAGCAATTAACAATTAGCAATTAACAATTAGCAATTAGCAATTAGCAATTAGCAATTAGCAATTAGCAATTAGCAATTAGCAATTAACAATTAACAATTAGCAATTTTTCTATAAATGTATCAGATAAACAGTGTCGGCGATACTTTGAAGTAATCGCCAAGAGCCTTAGCTTGTGCCTTACTAATGGAGCGCTTACCATTCACTACTTCAGACACTACACCACTAGAGCCAATAACACCCACTAAATCAGTTTGACGAGTGCCACTCGATTCCAGGATGTGTTGGAGAATTTCATGAGGTGCGGCTTGAGCCATTGGATAATTCTGTGTCTCATAGGCTTCAATTAAGGTGACTAGCAACTTGTGTAAAGCCTGCTCCTCTGGAGTGCGATTTTTATTAAATGTTAATTGCTCTGCCACTGCTAAAGCGTGCTCATACTCCTGTTCTGTCTCAATCACTTTGGGAGTAAATTCAGCTAGTAGATTACGATAAGCAGCTTCGTTAAAAGTAAGGGTCATTTTTCCATTTGCCTTTGTCGTATTCAGCATGAGTTAGAAAGTATTTGTAGTAAATTGTTTGGTTTTCGTAGTCAATACCGACAATCAGGCGATAGTCATTGCCTTTGATATTAAAGACGGTGAAGTTCCCAACGGCTTCAGCATCTCGGTAAATTTTACGAACGTCCTCCAAATTCTGCCATTGTGCCTTTTTAGCGGTTGCATACCATACGTCGATTTGGTTTTTGATATCGGGGTACTGAGCAGCATCAGCGCGGAGGTTACGAATCGCAATTAGGTGCATATGTCTTTAATTTCTGTTGTCATAATCCCTCAAATTATGTAAGTATCCTTTTGATGCTCTCATTTTGAGAGTAATTTGTCAATTGCGAGATCTTCAAGAAGCGATCGCTATCCTCGTCAACGCTAAGGTACAAGTGCTACATTGAGTCCTGATCCTTGATCAATGCACAACAGCTTATCACTCTATGAATTTTGAATGGGATGAAGATAAAGCTGCAAGAAATCTGTCAAAGCACAGAGTTTCCTTTGAGGAAGCCAAAACCATTTTCAATGATCCGCTCTATGTTGATTTCTACCATCCAGACCACTCTGATGATGAAGAGCGTTATCTTATTATTGGAGAGTCAAACCGGAGACGTTTGCTGATTGTCTCCTATACAGAAAGAGGAGATGTGACTCGTCTGATTAGTGCAAGAGCTGCAACAAGAGCTGAACGAGAAGCTTATGAAGAGGGTTAAACTAGAAATGGAAGATGATCTACGGTTAGAATATGATTTAAAGAGTCTACGAGTCAGAAAGTTAGGTTCTGGAAGGAAGAGTTTTGGTGGGACAACTGTGCGTTTAGAGGCTGATGTTGCACAGATGTTTCCTAATGCTGAGTCAGTCAATGAGGCTTTACGGTTTTTAATCAGAGTTATGCAGGAAAATCAAGCTCCTGCTCCCAAAATACAGCCTAGCACTTTGTTAGACCAAAAAGAATGATTAAATCACTATGAGAGACAATCGCGAACGATTGCGAGATATTCAAGAAGCGATCGCTAAAATTGAAAAGTATGTTGTGTGCGATCGCGCTGCATCAGATGATTTGCTAAAGATCGGCTAAAATAGAAATATTGTCTGCAACCAGTGAGCTTCGCTTTAACTCCATTTCTAGTTAACACACCATGCCAAAACTTACTCTTCAAGTGCGGACACGACAGAATTTGCTTGAATTGCTTGCCAAGGGTGAGTCAGCAGCTTGGATTGTTGCAGAAGATAAAGTTCACAGAATTACCCATATCCAGGTTGTTAACTTTGACGGCACACAGATGATTGAAGGGTTGTTTGATCGCAATACCAGTTTTCGCAGAGAAGACGGTAGACTTGTTGTGAAATTTCTGGATGCTCATATCGTCAATTGCAATATTCAATTTGATGGTCAAAACCCTGTCCGGTACATTTATTAATTGCTCATAACAGATAAAAGGTTATTAGTTTAAACGTAACTAAGTTGATGGCTATGATTCCTATTAATGAAGCCAAACAGCAATTGCAGGATTTGATCGATGCCGTGAGTCAATCCCATCAGCCGATTATAATTAGGGTTTGCTGAAAAAGTCGTAATTTTCTGGTTTTGAAGTAATAAGTAATAAGTAATAAGTAATAAGTAAAGAGTGTACTATCGCTTGCTGCACAATTCTTTGAGGCAATTAATTGAAGTGAAAGTAGCTCTTAAAAATCTGCTTACTTTTACCTCATATTCCGAATTTAAGCGGGTGTTTCCCTACGATGGTGCAAGGAAATTGTCTCGATGGGCTCAAAAACCTTGGACTTGTTTGGCATCAAAATGATTGAAAGC
>JAAHGL010000141.1 GCA_010692635.1 Symploca sp. SIO2C1
TATATGGAAATACTCAAGAGGTTAGAAAAATTGTATTCTTCTTCCTCAGCTTCCTCAGCTCCCCCAGCTCCCTCAGCTTCCCCAGCTCCCTTGACAACGACACTTTTACCTTAACTTGTCACCAATGGCTAATGGCTAATAGCTAATGGAAGAGAATTGTTTCTCCCATTCAATTGGGGGCGCGAAGTGCTCCTGGGGAGCTCTCCAGAAACTAGAAACACTCATATTGTTGGCTGAATCCCTTGATATCACTAGTTTCTCATCTTCTTTTTAGGTAGGGAAAACTCCTACTCCTCCTGCCTCGGAGCCCTCTGCCTCCTGCCTTCTAACGCTCATTACTCAAAAAAGCTCTCCCACACCTTTTTTCGTTCACCCTCCTCAGGGTTTTACGCCATTCAGTCTAACGGGTTAGAAAAGCAAGACCAACTAAGACCGCCAACAAACCAAAAGTAGTCAGAAAAAAGTGCATAAGGGATTTGCCTCCCTTACGCACCATATTGCGCATTGCTAGTTTCACGTAACTGGGTTGGGACTCGGTTGAGGCTGATGTCTGGGGGGTTGTGATTTCACCGAGAGTCTGTTCTGGAGTTTTAGGTGGTGAAGATGGGCTGCTCATAAATAACTTGTGGTAGATATTAAATACTATGTGAACTATAATCTAGCAGTTGTCTGAAAAAATAGTATTGGGTTTCGTTGCCTCAACCAAACCTACAAGATCAGCGATCACTTTAATATTCGAGATTCAGCGTAAGGTAGGGTTTGCTGAATAAGTCGTAAATTTGGGGTTTGAATAGGTATTAGGTATTAGGCAATGGTGACAAGTTAAAGGGTTGTGCATTTTGTCAAGTACCATATATAGTGCTTTGTAAATCAAAAAACCCTATATATGGAAGACCCAAAGGGTCAGAAAAATAGATTTTTCTTCTTCCCTACTCCCTACTCCCTGCTCCCTGCTCCCTTGACAACGACATTTTTACCTTAACTTGTCACCAATGGGTGTTAGGTGTTAGGTGAGGGAAAGAGGTGGTAGATGTTAGGGATTTTCCACTGGTGGTGCAAGGTTTTTGAGCCGATTGATGCAATTTCCACGGCACCTTGGCGGAGATTAAATCAAAACTTGTTACTTTTTACTTGTTACTCGTTACTTTTTACTTCCTCAAGTCTCCCATTTGACTTATGCAGCAAGCCCTAATTAGCATCTTTGTATTCACCAAGGCTGGTAGCGCACTGAAAAGTGGAAACCATTTTCTTGCAGTGAGTCACCCTGGTTATTAACTGATATCAAAGGAATACCATAGTCTAAGCGCAAATCTAAATCAGAGATAATCCGCCAGCGCAAGCCTAGTCCTAAGCTAGCAATGGTAGCAGGATCAGGGTCAGAGTCTTGTTTATTCCAAGCTGTACCTACCTCAAAAAAAGGTGCTAGTTGCAGATAACTAGGATCTGAGGAGAGAGGAATGCGGACTTCCACTGAACCGAGGATGCCGTTATCAGCAACTAGTTGATTTTGTCGGTAGCCTCTGACTGTATCTATTCCCCCCATACTAAAACGCTCTAGGGGTAGTAGAGAATCTGGAGTCAGCTGAGCATTGATTCCCGTTACCAGAACAATTCTTGGTGATAACTGCTCTACCCACTGGAATTGTCCTAACCAAGCAAAGAATTGTCCATCAGTGCCAATATCATTGATAGTTGCATCAAAAGCATCTACCCCTAGACTAAACTGAGACCGGGCAGCTAAAATCCGTTTTGGACTACGGTTGAACCAATCTTGAGCCAAGCGAATTACCGTCACATTAGATTCGCCATTTTCTGGCCCTTCTGAGAAGGAAAAGGGAATATTATCGAGAATGAAGGTTTGGCTACGACGCACATCTAATCCTACACTCAGAGCAAATTCAGTGCTTGGAGACTTCAATACAGGCTGACGGAAGTTGAAGGAAAAAGTGTCGGATTCGCTTCTGATATCCAAATCCTCGAAATCATCTTCGATAATGCGACTGTCACTATTGCTATAGCCTAAACTCAGAATGCCATCACGGGGATTCACTGGGATAGCATAGTTGAGATCGAAGGTATTGAGTCCTTCTGTAATCCCATATTTTCCATCAAAGCGATCGCCAAAACCCAATACATTATCATGAGCAATAAATAGACTGCCTTGAATAGAACCAATACTGGGAGAACGGTAATTATCTACAGCTACACCAGTGTGAAAAGCAGGTGCTTCTTGGAGTTCTATTAGTAAAATATTACGACCGGGAGTGCTACCTGTGGTCAACTCAGCATTTACCTGTTCTAGTAAAGGGTTCAGTTGTAGGAGTTGTAGTGCTTCTTCGAGGTGTTGCTGATTTAATGGTTTAGTGGTGGCAAGTTGCAGACGACTCCGTACATATCCCTCCTGTAAACGGTTTAATCCACTCAGCTCAATTCCCTCTAGCTCAGCTTCCACTACTTGTATTTTCACCACACCGCTGTTGAGAAACACAGGAAGCAAAAATGCGCCGGAAGTGACATAGCCATTTTCAACATAGAGTTGAGTAATTTTGGAGCGTAGTTCCAACAATTCTTCAAAGGTTACTTCACGGTTCTCGTACTGTTTGGTTAATTGTGCAATCTCTTGTTGCAACACCGTATTTCCTAGCACCTCTACTTGGTTAACTAAGAAAGGTTCACTGGAGGAGGAAGTAGACTCTGGTTGCTCAGGAGTAGTAGGAGTTTCTAGACTCGGCTCCGGTAATGGTGAAGATTGCTCAGGGAAAGGAGGAGAAGACTGAGATGGGTTAGGGATAGTTTGCTCAACTGTGTCTGGGGTGGTAGGAGGAAGAGTGACTCCTGGTGGTGGAGTGGATTGAGCTACTGCACTGAGATCTATACCAGCAAAGGTAACAATGCTGGAGCCGGAAATTACCAGCCATCTCAGTTGGGGATACATATCAGATAAATATTTGAGCAGACTAATACCTTACCACTTTCTGCTAAGTTGATTGCACAAATTGGAAGAGTCAATTGCACAAAAGTGTAATTTGATACGAGAGATAGGGTATTTGCCATTAATATGAGCAATTGAGTTGCATCTTTAGGCTATTACCATTGCATCTTGTCCTAATTAAGTTGACAGAAATATCTAATGTATTTATTGTGTTTTATTTTTATTATTTTGAATGTAGATAGAGACACAAAAAGCAATTCGCTTTAACTCTCAATTGAAATACCTACTTGGGCAATACATTTTCTTGATCTTAACCAGCAGATCATACAAATTGAGAGTAATTGCGCAAGATTTAATGCATAACCATCAAAGTCTCTCTTTTTGAAATCTAGGAGTAACTGAAATGACTTACTACTATTATGGCACTTCTGGAAACGATTACTTCAATTACAATGGTTCTGATAGTCTCTATGCACTGGGTTATGGAGGCCATGATTTCATTTATGGAAATAATCTGAACGATACCATCTATGGTGGTACTGGCAATGACACTCTAATGGGGTGGAATGGAAATGACATCCTCCGTGGTGAAGATGGCAACGACTACCTCTATGGTCAAAATGACAAAGACTTCCTCTATGGTGGCAATGGTAATGACAGTATCTATGGGGGTACTGGTGATGATGTCCTCTTTGGTAATAGCGGCAATGATGTGCTTGTTGGTGAGGACAACGATGATTGGCTTAATGGTTTTGGTGGCGGCACTGAGTATGACACATTAACAGGTGGTCAAGATGCGGATATATTTGTCCTCGGTGATGCAAATGGTGCTTACTATCAAGGAGATGGCCAGGCGACGATTACAGACTTCTACTACAATCAAGGCGATAAGTTCATGGTTTACGGTAGTGCCAGTGATTATTCACTCCAGACAAATAGTAATGGTACTCTTATTAGTTACCAGAATGACCCAATTGCCTTGGTACAAAACGCTACCGGAATCAACGATGTCTGGATTTCAGAGGACTTCATCTTTGTCGGTTGAGCGATCGTAATCTTTTAGCAGTTGTAGCTGTAAATTAAGCATTACTTAAGATGTTTATTAACTTAAACAAAAAGCTTAAGTAATGCTCATTAATTTGTATTTTTGTACAATTAGCTTGGCTAATTTTTCAAACTAAATTGGCAGAGAATTATAATGCGCTGCTCTAGGCTTTACCACTCACCGAAACTCTCTTGCCTGAGCGATGGAGTATTTTGTTATTTGGAAGTTCCTTCGGCAATTACATAGCAAGCTTCTGAGGTTCGTTTGTTTCAGATGTGCTTGAGGAAGATTGGTTCGGTGTTCCTGCAGGTGAAAACATGGCTGCGATAATTGTTGAAACTAACAACGCTACTAGGGCAATGGCACTAAAGAGCAACATTACCACCACACCATACAGCTTCTTAACGGCGAAGAAAATTGAATGAGGAAGTGACGGCAATACGCAGTCTTCCCTCAGGGTAGAGTCATTCGACAATTGTCTTTGTCTAAACATTTCTTAAATAAAAATGAGAAAAATGCAGAATAATGTGAATAAAGTTTACATTATTAGCATTCACTATGCCTATAGGCAGAATTTTGACAACCTTCTGTGGCAGAATTCTTTATTACACAACTACAAATGAGTTTTTATGCTTAGTCAACAAATAACGACAAAAGAGAATATATCTACCCGACTAACACCATCAGAGTTCCAGCAGATTAGAGAAGGGCTTTCTTGCGCCAGTCGTGAGCAATTAGCAGAGGTGATGAAAGTAGCTCTAAAGCGCTTGTATGGCACTTATTGAAGGTTCCTCTGGGACAAGAGCAGGGAGCAGGGAAGAAAAACCTGGGAATCGATGATCAAGGAGGTAACAATAAGCAGATATTGGTATAATCCCGCAATTTGTGGGGCACTGAGTCTTTTAAAGTCCCCCAAAATTGGGATATTAAAGAAACCAAATTTTGCTAGTCAACTAACTAAGGATATAGATTTCCAACCCACTTCAACCATTGATATAAAGAAGTAACAAAGTTTAACTTGTGCAATCGCGGTGCCTTGGTTTTAGCAATAGCATCTACTGTGCGTAAAGCCACATATTGCAAGCCTAGAAAACTATCAACTGCTGCATAGGGACCACCAAGGGTAATTATCCCAGAAGCATACATTTGACCCCGCGAACTGCGCATCTCAACCAATTCAAAGTCATTACTGACACTCAAGCGCCCAAAATCATTGAGGGGTAAATTATAATGGGTCACCAGATCATCTAATAGGGGACTAGCACTGACATCAGCTTCAAGTCCGGTAGCATCAATAATAAAGTCGGCTTCTAGACGCAGTTGTCCTTTAAATTTTTTCTCCTGGATGTAAGTAACCAGCCTATTAGCTTCCCTCTCAACTCGTTCTACCTCTCCAAACTCAATGTTGTACCAACCTGAGCGGATTCCTCCATCAACAATCCGTTTCCAATCCTGCCGATCAGCAGTTGTAGTGCCTCCCCAATCAGCTAGCAAGCGCTGTCGTTGTTGATCATCAGCCTTTTCCATGATCTCTCGGAGCTCTCCTCCCCAACAGCCTTTAGGCCAATTAAAAGGTTGAAACTCATAGTGGTTTTCTACAGGTCGTTGGGCTTGACGAAATTTGTTACCTTGAGGTTTAAGCGATCGCATCAAATGCACTATCTGAATATCTTGATTGTGCTTGCGTGCTTCATAGACTCGCTGCAAAATCCGCGATGCGACAATACCTCGACCTCGAATTAAGACTGTACCACCATGTTGCTCTAAATATTCGTAGACATGCTCATGGGGTTCATAGGCATTGACTACCGACTGAAAATCATGAGCTTTCTGCCGATAATCTTGCAAATCTGGGAGAAATCTAATCGCAGGGTAGCCAGTGGCTAACTGGATATAGCGAGCAATGACAAAACCATGTTTACGTTGTTGTGTTTGAGTTGCCGAATAAGCTACGCAATATCGTCCATCAGCAGTTTTACGAATTGCCCGGACATTACCATAACGAAATATCTTCTCCCAGCCAATTCGCTTAGCTTCCCGGTCAATAGCATTAAATACATTACCAGAGCGAGGGGTATAAGTTTGAATAAAAGTTGGTTCAGCAAATACTTGCCACAGATACCGCAAAGATGCTGGGATACGTCCCCGCCAAAAATCATGCCATGCCTCTCTTAAGGCATAACTCGGCCAACCCCAGATATTATCCGGACAAGAATCAGAATTAGAGCGCAGTCGTTCGTGGGGAGGAATCTGAGAACTCAGACACAGCTGCCGATAACGAGCATAGGGTTTGGGATCAATACCTAAAGCAGTAATCTGAGAGCTTTTCACACCAGAAATTCTCAAGAAATCAGTCCAGACAAAGCTGCCTAACCCTCCCCCAATTGCTAAATAGTCTACTTCCTCTACTTCCAAACCCGTGGCATAGACATCTTGCACCGCCACCTGTTCTTCCTGAAATATGCGTGGAGGAAATAGCTGTTGATTAGTCCCATTAGCTCTGACGGTGGATGTTAATGACTGTGGTGATACTTGGTTAGGATCTGGTAGCTGAGTTTGTGGGCTAAAGAAAATCTGGGAATTTCTAGGGGGACGCAATTGAGTTTTGGCAACAAAGCTAACACTAATAGCATAGGGACCAATTTGCAAGGTATCACCATTAGCCAAGGCACTTTGAGGACGACGGATGCCATTGACAAAAGTCCCATTGCGACTATTTTGATCAACTACCATCAACCCGCTAATGTCCTGAACAATTAAAGCATGGTAGCGAGAAGCTTCCAGGCTATTGAGAACAATTCGGGAAACAGGAGACCCTTGCAGCTGGGTAGGCATGAGATTGAAATCCCGTCCCAGAGCAATAGGAACCTCTAGCAATGGTTCCCGCATGTCTCCCGTAGCTGGTTCTTCCCAAGTCAACTGAATCCGCATCGGTGCAGAATTCATAAGTTTTACCCCTCACTACCGTCAGGCGTCATTAAAACACTTGTGGCAGCTGCTAGGGAAGTACCACACCACTGGCATCCCAAAGCAATCCTTTTATAGGAAGAAATTCGACCACAATGGGGACACTGTAAACCATAGGATACCTGTTTAGAAGGGTTCTGTTGATTTAGTTCACCAAGATTAACATCACTGACACGGAGTTTGACTTGCCCTAAATAAATAGTGCTACCTTGATGCAAAGGTGGTTCTTCATAAGTAATTGCTCGCCCATCTACTAGGGGAGGGTTACTCTCACGGAGGTTACGCAGTACAAAGGTGTGCTTGGTAGAGTCAAAAAAGATTTCAACGTGTAACCCTGATACAGTTAGGTCACTAAAAACCAAATCACACTGAGCTGGATCTCTACCAAGGCGAACTGTTCCTGGATGCTTACTATATTGCTGATGAAAAATTTTCTTAGTTATCTTCTGATTGTTTTGTTGCCAATCTAAAGTTAGTTCAGGCATTGTCTCGACCTTTACATATTCCCTCAAGATACTTCAGTTGCTGAAAGCTTGATTCCTGAAAAAAAGTTGAAAACGATTGGATAATTGCTACTTATACATTGTTGTCTTTTCTCAGTTAGGGGCAACAGCTGTACGTTATGGTTATGGTACTCATCACTATACTTGTTTTCTGGGAGATCCTCAGGAAATTAATGGGGATCAGAAAAACCCGATTGAGCAATTATAGGCACAGAATCCTCACGACCAATATCTGCGCTAATGACTAATGACCAATGACCAATGACCAATGACCAATGACCAATGACTAATGACCAATGACTAATGACGCTGATCTACTTAGTTGATCTGCCAAGCGAGTTGTTTGGGGTAATCGATATTTGGGAGTACAACGCAGGACATAGTCAATCGCTGTAGGTAAGCAAATTAGGTGACCAACAGAAATATAGATAGGCTTGACATTAGTACGCGATCGCACTACTGCTCCAATCACTTCTCCCCTATCCCTTAAAGATTGCCAACTGCCTTTTTCTAAGGCTAACTCGTCATGCTCACCAATAAATAAGGACTTAGCGACACCAATAGTGGGAACCTCTGTGAGCAATCCCAAATGGCAACCCAAACCAAACCTACGGGGATGGGCAATCCCCTGACCATCACATAGTATCAAATCTGGTGTTGTCCTCAGTTTCTTCAGGGCTTCAAGGATGACTGGTACTTCCCGAAAGGACAGTAAACCGGGGGTATAGGGAAAGGTAGTAGGGCAAACTGCGATTGCTTGCTCCTGTAGCTGCAACCCAGGAAAACTTAACACTACCACTGCCGCCCTAGAAACTTCACCATCTTCCTCAAAACCAACATCAACACCAGCGACATAGTTTACTGCTCCCAACCGATCTGTAGTAATCACCTCTAACTGCAGTTGCTGCTGAATTGCGATCGCTTCTTCTACTGTGACAGACCATAGGTGACGTTGTTGAATTTTCATTCTTCTTATCCCTATTCCCCATTCCCTATTCCCTATTCCCTATTCCCTGACTCGAAACAAGAAGTCCCTTACATCCCCATTATTTCGTAACCAGCATCTACATACAAAACCTGACCAGTGATCCCGCTTGCCAAATCACTACATAAAAAAGCAGCTGTATTACCTACTTCTAGTTGGGTAACAGTACGCCGTAGTGGCCCTACTTCTTCTACATGATGAATCATATCTAGAATCCCTCCAACTGCTGATGAAGCTAAGGTGCGAATCGGTCCTGCCGAGATAGCGTTCACCCGAATATTCTGGGAACCAAGTTCTGCTGCTAGGTAACGGACACTCATTTCCAGTCCTGCCTTAGCAACTCCCATCACATTATAGCTGGGCATCACTTTGACCCCTCCCAAATAACTGAGAGTAACAATACTGCCACCTTCTTTCATCAGAGGTTGTGCTGCACTCGCCAATTTAGTCAGGGAGTAAGTACTAATTTCTAATGCTTGAGAAAAGCCTTGGCGGGAGATTTGACTAAAATCTCCCGATAAATCTTCCTTGTTAGCAAAGGCAAGACAATGGATCAAAATGTCAATTTTGCCCCATTGTTGCTCAATTTCCTGAAAAACTGCTGCAATTTGGGTATCATCTTGAACATTACAGGGCAAAAATAGACTAGGCTGGAGTGGTTCTACCAGTTGTTTCACTTTTTTCTCATAGCGACCTTTTTCATCAGGCAGAAAGGTGACGCCCAAATTTGCACCAGCCTTTTTCAGCTGCTGGGCAATACCCCAGGCAATGGACCGGTTGTTAGCAATGCCAGTGACAAGAGCATTTTTTCCAGTTAAAGTCAACATGTAGTTCTATCCTAAGGGGGGTTGTCTTTTTACTGAAGGGGTGTTAAAACTACTGAATTGTGATCCCAACAGCTCAAAAGTTAGTTTAACTCGCGATTAGCCCCACAAATTATCTAATAATTGGTACAAGAATCTATCTACAATACGATTAAGTATTTACTACATCAGTTAGATGCAGAAAACAACTCAAGGCAAGAATGAGGTTTTCAGGATTTGAGCCACGAAGGTAGAATGATGTTTTGTATGTTAAGTCGAACTAATGTATTAAGGAATACAGTCAAGAGTTTTTGACAATCGGTTCGTGAGCTTAAAAACTCACCGATAATTAACTCATATGAAAGTCGGCTAATTGTTGACCTAGAGCAATGGATAGCGCTGTGACGCAATATAGACCACTAGAATCTGTGTTCCGTCAGATGAGCGGTGGAGCCTTTCCACCGGTCGTCGAAACCTTTGAGCGGGGCAAGACAATTTTTTTCCCAGGAGACCCTGCAGAACGGGTCTACTTTTTGCTCAAAGGTGCCGTAAAGCTCTCTAGAGTTTACGAGGCAGGGGAAGAAATTACTGTAGCACTGTTACGAGAGAACAGTGTTTTTGGTGTACTATCTCTAATTACCGGTCATCGCTCTGACCGTTTTTACCATGCGGTTGCTTTTACACCTGTTGAGTTACTCTCTGCTCCCATTGATCAGGTAGAAAAAGCGCTTAAGGATAATCCAGAGCTATCGATGTTGATGCTCCGGGGGTTATCTTCTCGGATTTTGCAGACAGAAATGATGATTGAAACCCTAGCTCATAGGGATATGGGTTCTCGGTTAGTAAGTTTTTTGTTGATTCTCTGCCGTGACTTTGGTGTACCTACATCTGACGGGATTACAATTGACTTAAAGCTTTCTCATCAAGCGATCGCTGAAGCAATTGGCTCAACCCGTGTCACGGTTACTCGTTTACTAGGGGACTTACGTACCGAAAACATGATCGATATTCACAAGAAAAAAATTACCGTTCACAATCCGGTGGTTTTGAGTCAGCAGTTTACCTGAACATTCATTGGTCATTGGTTGAAAAACTAATGACCAATGAAAAATTGACATCCTCTGAGCCCTCAATCAGAAATTACAAGAACTTGATCTAAGTTCCCACAACCATGAGGTAGGCTGTATCTGGACAGACTGAACGCATTTAATGACCAGCGCTTACATCCTAATTACGGCAATTTTGGTGTTGGGAGCAGTGATCGCAACCCTAGGCGATCGCATCGGTACTAAAGTCGGTAAGGCGCGGCTGAGTTTATTCAATCTGCGCCCTCGCAATACCGCTACTTTAGTAACAATTATTACAGGGAGCTTGATTTCTGCTTCTACTCTCTTGATTCTGTTTGCCACCAGCGAGTCTCTCAGAGAAGGAGTTTTTAAACTTGACGATATTCTCAAAAAACTGAGAATTGCTAGTGGTGAAGTCGATATAATTAATGCTGAAAAAGTTCAGGTAGAGAGCGAGTTGACGCAAGCTCAAACTCAACTGAAGAATATTTCTCAGCAAGGTACAGTTCTACGTTCAGAAATTAACTCACTTCTAAATGAACGTCAAGAGCTGATTGAAAAGAAAAATCAGCTCAATCAGCAAATTTCTCAACTAAAATCCCAAGTAGTTCAAAGAGATCAGGAACTAGAAGCAAAAAATCAAGAACTCACTCAAAGAAATCAGGAAATTGCCGAACAAAAACAGATAATTGCTCAAGGGGAAAACCGTCTCACAGAAGTCGAACAACAGCTTGATGGAGCTAAAGAGGAAATCGCTCAAATAGAAACTCGTCGCCAGGAACTTGAACAACAGCTTGATGGAGCTAAAGAGGAGATCGCTCAAATAGAAACTCGTCGCCAGAAACTTGAACAACAGCTTGATGGAGCTAAAGAGGAGATCGCTCAAATAGAAACTCGCCGCCAGGAACTTGAACAACAGCTCAATGGAGCTAAAGAGGAGATCGCTCAAATAGAAACTCGTCGCCAGGAACTTGAACAACAGCTTGATGGAGCTAAAGAGGCGATCGCTCAAATAGAAACTCGTCGCCAGGAGCTTGAATTAGAACTCGGTGACAAAGAAAAGCAAATAGCGTTTTTAACCCAAGAAGCCAGAGTTCTAGAGCAGAATTATCAAATACTACGCCAGGGTCGGGTTGCTATTTTGCGCGGTCAAGTTCTAGCATCTGGAGTGGTACGTATCGTCGAGCCGGATGCAGCACCTGAGGCTGTTAATCAATTGTTGCGGCAAGCAAATAAGACAGCAATTCAAATTACTCAGCCAGATAGTTCTACGTCCGATGAACGGTTGGTGCAAATTCCTAAATCACAAGCTGAGCGCTTAATTGAGCAAATTCAGGATGGTCAAGACTATATACTAAGAATTCTTTCAGCTGGTAATTATGTTAAAGGGGAGAAACAAATACAGGTTTTTGCCGATGCTGTTTTAAATCAAGTGATCTTTGAAGCTGGTGATGTCCTTGCTACAATCTCCATCGATGCCTCAACTATGGCCAACGAGGAAATCCGACAGCGCCTCAATCAATTGCTAGCTGCATCGGAATTCCGTGCTAGTCGTGCTGGTATTTTGGGTAATATTCAATTGGGAGATGGCAGCACCACCAAAATCCTTCGTTTCATAGAACAGCTAGAGGAGTATGATGAACCAATAAATGTAAGGGTTATTGCCCAAGGGGTAACTTATAGATCTGGTCCTTTGAGGATGCAGTTAATAGCAACTCAAAATGGAGAGGTTCTTTTTGGTACGTAAAGATTAATGATTTTAGGTTTTGATCCAGGACGAGATAAATGTGGTTTGGCAGTGATGGGGAAAGAGCAGCAGCTACTTTACCATCAGGTTGTATCTTCACAAAAAGCGATCGCTACGATCAAACAATTATCTCAAAAATTTCCCATTGAAACCCTTGTCATGGGGGATGGAACTACTGCAAAAAGCTGGAAACAGGAAATCAGTCGGGACTTAGGAGCATCATTATCGATTGCTCTAGTAGATGAGCGCTACTCTACTTTAGAAGCACGCGATCGCTACTGGGAAATGTATCCTCCTAAAGGACTTCAACGTCTCATTCCTCAGGGACTCAGGCAACCTCCACGACCAGTAGATGATCTTGTCGCTATTATCTTAATCGAGCGCTACTTTAACCAAGCGGCGGGCAGCGATCCCTCCCATCCCTAAAGGAATCGGCTTCCCGCCCCTTTCGGTGAAATTGATGCAGTCTTTAATACTTCTCCCCTGCTATTTTTCAATCGGCATGGTTGGAGATACCCCTCGCCGTGCTTCCATTGTCCTTAACTGCTTCGCCTCCAACTCAGCCCAATCTTCTGTTAAACCTCGATGTAGACTAAAACACATGACAAGCAGTACGATCGCAAATGGCAAACCTGTCGTAGTTGCTGCCGTCTGTAAGGCACTGAGTCCACCCCCAAGTAACAAGACGGCGGCAACCAGTCCTTCCATGGCAGCCCAGAAAATCCGTTGAGGCACCGGCGAATCTAATTTTCCCCCTGAGGTAAGGTGATCAACCACTAGTGAGCCTGAGTCACTAGAAGTCACAAAGAAGGTGATGACTAACACAAGCCCGATTAAAGAACTCAAAGATGTTATAGGAAATTGTTGTAACATTACAAAAAGTCCTGTTGCCATGTTTTCCTGCACAGCCTCAGGCATATTGCCGATGTCCTTTAACGCTAGAGAAAGGGCAGAACCACCGAAACACGACATCCAGATAAACGAAAGGAACGAGGGAAGAAACAAAACTGCCAAGACAAATTCCCGCACTGTTCTCCCCTTCGAGACGCGGGCGATGAACATCCCCACAAATGGAGACCAAGCAATCCACCATGCCCAGTAGAAAATAGTCCAGCTATTTTGCCAATTTGTCCCTTCAAATGCCTCAGTCCAAAATGAGAGGGTGGGAAAGATACCAATGTAGTAGCCAAGAGATTGGACAAAAAAATCGAGAATAAACTGGGTTGGACCAATAAGGAGCATAAATGCAAAGAAGGCTATGGCTATGTAAATATTCCATTCACTCAACCGCCGGACACCCCCATCCAATCCTGCTACAACGGACAGGGTAGCAAAACCAGTAATGATCGCGATCAAGAAAACCTGAACAACAACGTTATCAGGTAAACCAACCAGAAAATTTAAGCCAGCATTGACTTGCTGTGCTCCGAACCCCAGTGACGTAGCTAGACCAAACAGGGTTGCTAGTACAGCTAAAATATCAATCAAGTTGCCAGGCCACTCATAAATTTTCTCTCCTAAAAGAGGATAAAAAACTGACCGTATAGTTAAGGGAAGCCCTCGATTAAAGGCAAAAAATGCTAGGGATAAGCCGACTAAAGTGTAAATTCCCCAGCCGTGAAGACCCCAGTGGAAATAGGTGATTCCCATTGCCTCCTCCGCTGCCGCTGCTGTTCCCGCTTCCGAACCTAAAGGAGGAGCCTGAAAGTGGGAAATCGGTTCAGCGATACCCCAGAACAACAAACCAGCACCCATACCAGCAGAGAAGAGCATGGCATACCAAGCAAAGTTTGAAAACTCTGGTTGAGCATCCTGTCCCCCAATCCGAATCTTGCCAAACTTACTGAAAGCAAAAATAATTACCACTCCCAGATAGATATTGGCAACCAGAATCAAAAACCAGCCAGTCATATCGGCGATAAAGCTCTGAATTGCCTTGAAAGCTGCTTCTGCTTGTTCTTTAAAGATCAGAGTCAGCACAATGAATAAGATAATGAGTCCTCCGGAGATGAAGGAAACCTGTGGGTGAAGATCAAATCCCCATCCTTGGATATTAGTATCTCCGGGTGTTCGCTTCCTCGGCTCTACCCGAGATCCTTCTGTTGTCATAATTGATTTTTTCTTTTAATATCCTTAAGTTCTCTGATCTGACCAGCTGACAGGAAAGCTCAAAGGTTGATGATAAAAACCTAGATTCTTGACTATCAGATGTCGTGATATCCTGATGTTTGCGACCTGCAACCCTAAATAGACATCTCCAATAATTATGCTATAACCCTTATGCCACCGTGCAAAAATAGGGGTTTTTGGAAATGTCTAATAGGTTGGTACCATTTGTCTCTTTGTCCCTTTCAAAAAAAGCATAAGTAGCAGAATATCTGCCATGTCCCCATCTAATTTATCTCAAGAGAATGGTCGATCTAGTAATAGTAGTGTCACACTCACTGATGAAGCTGGGCGATCGCTTAGCTGTTCTATTGAGCATGTCCTAGAAGTAGAAGGCTCTGAATACCTTCTACTTATGCCTGTAGACTTCCCTATACAAATTGTTGCTTGGGATGAGGAAGACTATGAGGAAGACTCAGCTGAAGCGACTCTGCTGGAAGACGACGAAGACATTGACTCCATCTTCGGTGATGCTAAAGCAGTTCTAGCAGAGCAGAATCTTACCCTCAAGCATACTGCCTATACTCTCACAGCTGCTGGAGAATTACCCTCTGTGAATAAGGATGAAATTCTCGCTATTGAAATTGAGGATGAAAATGGCGAACTAGAGCCAGATGAGCTTCAGCTACTTGCTAACTTCTATCACGAGGAACAGGAGTATGGGATTTATACTCCTATTGAACCCCTACTATTTTTGACTCAGAGAAACCAAGCTGGTCAACTGGAATTGCTTTCCCCAGAAGCATTTCACAAATTACAACCGCTGCTGGAAGAATTGCTATTCGATGAGCTTGATTAAGGTCAACATTTGAAATGAAAGCTTCCAAAGACATTTTTAAGTGGTCGTATTATTTTGCTCTCCTGCCATTAGTAATAGGTGTTTGTCTCTGGCAAAGCTGGGCTTGGTGGAGCTGGGCAAAAGCATCACCAATTCCAGAGGAATCTTCAGACTGGGCAGCTGAGCAAGCTATACAAATTCAGATTCCCCAAGGAACAGCTTCTGGGCAAATTGGTAGTGATCTGGAAACGGCTGGATTGCTGCGCTCAGAAAACGCTTGGCGATTGTGGTCCTATTGGATGAAACTCCAAGAGCCTAAAGGCTCATTTAAAGCAGGAACTTACAAGCTGTCGCCGACTCAACCCCTGGCAGAAATTGCCCAAAAAATTTGGAATGGTGAAGTAATGCAGCTTTCATTCACTATTCCTGAAGGATGGTCTCTACAACAAATGGGGACTTACTTTGAATCCCTTGGGTATTTCAGTGCTCAGGAGTTTATCACTGCTGCTAGCCAAATTCCTGAAGACCAGTATCCCTGGTTACCGAGTGATTTGCCTCACTTAGAAGGATATTTGTATCCAGATACTTATAAACTGTCTAGCGATCGCGTTACACCTGAGCAGGTAATCCAACGTATGCTCAACCGTTTTGAGGAGGTGGCGTTGCCCTTGTACCAAGAAGGAGAAGACAAAACAAAACTCGACCTCGATGAGTGGGTAACCTTAGCGAGTATTGTAGAAAAAGAAGCTGTTATCCCTTCTGAACGTCCTCTTATTGCCGGAGTTTTTGCAGGACGTTTGCGGCGAGAGATGAAACTAGAAACTGACCCTACCGTTGAATATGGGTTGGGGATTAGGCAAACGGCAGATCAACCTCTAACTTTGGCTCAGGTAAGGACTCCGTCTCCTTACAATACCTATCTCAATCCCGGACTACCACCCACCCCGATTGCTAGTCCCGGTTTAGAAAGCTTAAAAGCTGCCCTGTATCCTGAGAATACCGATTATCTGTATTTTGTTGCTCGCTACGATGGTACCCACTTTTTTAGTAAAACCCTAGAAGCTCACGAAGCTGCGACAAGAGCTATCCGTGAACAACGAGAAGCTCAGCAGGGGAACTGAGGTGCGTGCTGGGGGAGCTGGGGAGCTAGGGAGCTGGGGAGCTGGGGAGTTGGGGAGCTGGGGGAGCTAGGGAAGTACATCTGGAGCGCTAGACTAGTACTGCTATTGACACCTAACACCTAACACTTCAATTCTTATGTCTTTGCTCTCAAACTTACAACCTGACTTAGTTTTAGGGGGACCAATCTTGAGTTTAACCCCAGATATCTTACAGCAACAACAGCTCAAGGGTTTAGTATTGGATGTCGATCAAACCTTAGTGCCCATGACGACTAGAGCAGTATCTGGAGAACTCAAGGAGTGGGTAGAGGAAATCAGACCATTTGCAGCACTATGGCTGGTAAGTAACAATCTTAGTGAAAATCGCATTGGTAATATTGCCAAGTCGTTAAATTTACCGTATATTCTGGGAGCCCGCAAGCCTTCGCGACGCAAATTAAAAAGAGCGGTTGAGGCAATGAGTTTACCAGTAGAACATGTGGCAATGGTAGGCGATCGCTTATTCACTGATGTTCTAGCAGGTAATCGGCTGGGCATGTTCACCATTCTTGTAGAACCAATGCTCGATCCAGCTGTGTCAGTGGTTTCACATCCAACTCGTGACCTTGAAGTTTGGCTTTCTCAAGCCTTGGGAGTCTCCTTATCAGATAAGTAACAAAACTTCATCAAACCTGACAAAACACAAGAAACTGAAATATAAAGAAAACATTAGGAAAATCTGTAAATTCAAGGATTGATGACAAACTAATAATTGTTTCAAATGGGGTCAGCTCATATAAAGACCCTAAATATACAAAACTTAAATACTCAATAAGTTAGTAGAGTGCCTGGAATTATCCGTTGATAGCCTAGGCGCTTTACAATTTTGTTGTTGGTTACTTTTCTTAACAAATAACCAATAACCAATGACTAACAACTAATAACCAATGACCATTTCAACAATTGTTGTCAAAGTTGGTACATCTAGCTTGACCCAGTCAGCAACGGGTCAGCTAGCGATCTCCACAATTGCTAAACTCGTGGAAACCCTTACCCACTTACGCTCTTGTGGTCATTGTGTCGTGCTAGTTAGCTCTGGTGCTGTAGGTATTGGTTGTGGACGACTAGGATTAACGTCACGTCCCCAGAAAATGTCCCTTAAACAAGCAATAGCAGCTGTTGGGCAAGGACGCTTGATGCGGGTTTACGATGATTTTTTTACCAGCCTGCAACAACCAATTGCTCAAGTTCTCCTTAGCCGCCGTGACTTTATACGGCGTGACAGTTACGTTAATGCTTCCGCTACATTTAGGGAACTCCTGGAATTGGGAGTGATCCCAGTAGTGAATGAAAATGACACCGTAGCAGTAGAGGAACTAAAGTTTGGAGATAACGATACCCTCTCGGCAATGGTAGCGAGTTTGATTGCCGCAGACTGGTTATTTTTACTAACTGATGTAGACAGACTTTACTCAGCAGACCCTCGTGAAGTACCAGATGCCCAACCGATTAAGCTAGTCAATAACATAGCAGACTTAGCACAACTACAAGTACAAACAGGAGCATCTGGCTCCCAGTGGGGTACTGGAGGCATGGTAACTAAAATTGAGGCTGCCCGAATTGCCACGAGCGCTGGTGTCAGAACAGTGATTACAGAAGGACGACACCCAGAAACTATTGAGAAAATTTTACAAGGAGAGCCCCTTGGTACTCAGTTTGAACCCCAGCCTCGGACTGATAATGCTCGCAAGCGTTGGATTGCCCACGGTTTAGTACCGACAGGCAAACTCTATCTCGATCCTGGAGCCGTAACAGCGATATGTCAGGGAGGCAAGTCTCTGTTAGCTGCTGGTATTACCAGAATTGAGGGAGATTTTCGTCCCTCAGATGCGGTACAGCTGTGCGAGGGCAGTGGCTCAGAAATTGCTAGGGGGTTAGTCAACTACAGCAGTACTGAACTACAGAAGATTAGAGGACGTAAATCGGAGGAAATTCCTGCTATTTTAGGCTATGGGGTTGCCGCAGAGGTAGTTCATCGAGATGATTTGGTTGTTATCAATGGATAATTGATAATGGATAATGGATAATTGATAATTGATAATGGATAATTGATAATTGGGGCTTGCTGCATAAGTGTGTAAGCTATGCCATACAGTGCTTTCAATCATTTTGATGCCAAACAAGTCCAAGGTTTTTGAGCCCATCGAGACAATTTCCTTGCACCATCGTAGGGAAACACCCGCTTAAATTCGGAATATGAGGTAAAAGTAAGCAGATTTTTAAGAGCTACTTTCACTTCAATTAATTGCCTCAAAGAGTT
>JAAHGL010000142.1 GCA_010692635.1 Symploca sp. SIO2C1
AACTACCGTGTATACAAGATTCTCACCGAAATAGGTCAAGATCTTGCTACCCCCCTTATTCCCCCCTTAGTAAGGGGGGAAATCTTGTCCTCCCCCTTACTAAGGGGGAGCTAGAGGGGGTCAACCCTCAGCCAATTCGCCAACAACATCTTTGAACTCTGCGTGGGTGTGGGAGCTAACCGTTAAGCTAACTCTAGCTTAAGTTGACACCGATGATGGAGATTCACCCCTGGCATATAACTATCATTAGTTTAGCAGTCGCTAAGGATGGTCACCAAAAGCTATAACCCTTCAATAATGGAATGCGCTGAGTTCGGGATACCGATGAGATAGCGATGCATTACCAAACAAAGCGATAAGAGACAATTATGGAGGAAGTGATCAATATGGGACAAAAGTAATGACAGGCAGGGAATATGCTGTATTTTCCTCGCGAAGAACTTACTATAATGAGTCCTCACCGAAAGCGGCGGGAAGCCCATTCCTTCTAGGGATGGGAGGGATAGCCGCCCGCCGCTTAGTTGGCAAGTTATTTGTTAGAAAGTTTTTCTTGACAAACAACTAACAACCAACAACAAATAACGCGAAATCCCACGACTAAAGTACGTGGGATGAGCTTAACTCATTATGCTTTTCATTTATTCTTGCCTTGTAGACGAACGAAACAAGTGATTGTGTTCAGGGTGGTAAAGGCGGGAACGAGCTGTTGTAAAATCTTCCCAAGGCTGTTTATCTACTTTCCCTAGTGCCGGACTAATGAGATAAAGTGTAGTCCGAATCAGATTCTCTGTTTGGGTAACTGTTGCCATTTTGTCAAGGGTAACTAACCAGATTTTTTCATCAGGCCAACCAATGCGGAAGCAGATTGCTACGGGTGTATTTGCTGGATAATGTGCTAAAAGTTTATCCTGAGCTTCTTCAATATGACGAGCACTCAGGTAGAGGCAGAGACTAGCTTGATGAGCTGCCAAAGATGCCAATTCCTCTGCTTCAGGTACTGCTGAAGCACGGCCACTGATACGGGTAAGGATAATGGTTTGTACTAGTCCCGGTACTGTAAGTTCAACGCCTAGTTTGGCTGCAGCTGCTTGGTAAGCGCTGATACCTGGAATGACTTCAAAGGGAATTTCTGCTTCCGAGAGAGCTTGCATTTGCTCGTGGATAGCACTGTAAAGACTTAGATCCCCAGAGTGGAGACGTACCACAGATTTTTGCGATCGCACCCGTTCAATCATTAGGGGTACAATCTCCTCAAGGGTTTTATTGCCAGTGCGGACAATTTCAGCATCGGGACGAACATCTTGCAGAATCTGCTTGGGTACGAGGGAATCGGCAAAGACAATTACATCCGCCCGTCGGAGAATTTTAACTGCTTGAATAGTCAATAAGTCAGGATCTCCCGGGCCAGCACCAATGATATAGACTGCTGGTGTCAAGGTAGATGGAGGCTTTTCTTTATTGGTTAACTCAGTCGAGTCAGACATATACAGAATTTTTTGATGTTAGCAGAGCAACCGGCAAGCTAGTACCGCTGCGCGGAATTAAGAATGAAGAATTAAGAATGAAGAATGCTTATAGAGTAAGGATTCTATAGATCTCAAACTGGTCACTTATTTCCGCCGTGCTGCACTAGTGTACCAAAGCTTTAGCAAAAGATTAGCTCCAGAACATTGAAAAAATTACTAAAAATGTTCCGGATAATCCCTATCTTTTCAGAATGATTGAATGGTAGATGCACCCTGGTTAAGCCCTAGAGTCCGACTCTAGGGCCTTTTTTAAGGCATATTGAGCACCTGCCATAGCTTGAAAAAATATCTAAACAACAAAAATCTATAACTTTTAAATTTGGCATTTTTCTTGACAGCGTTCCAAATAAATTTGTGCTGCTCGATCAGAAGGGTTAATCTCCAAACAATTTTGAAACCATTCGACTGCTTCTTGGAAAAAACTTTGATGGTAACGCCATAAACCTTGTTCAAAAGTTGATTTGGTAGCTAATTTGCCCCTTCGCAGTTCTGGAGGATCTGCCTCAAAGATTTCAAAAACGGACACCATTTCTGACTTACCCTTCACCGTTACTCGATCAATAGCACGAAAGGCATACTCAACGGGATGATTCAACTGCAAAAAGGTGTGGTGAGAAATTAACAAGGATACCCCATACTCTTTCGTCAGCGTTTCTAAGCGCGCTGCTAAATTAACCGCATCGCTAATCACAGTACCATCCATTCGATTTGGTCCTCCTACCGTTCCCAGCATCAAAGAGCCAGTATTAATACCGATGCCAATATGGATGGTGGAACGTTCTTCTGTTTGCCGTACAATATTGTACTTTCCTAGCCGTCTTAGCATTGCAATGGCAGCTTTAACTGCATCATCCGCACAACCGCTAAACAGAGCCATAATCGCATCACCAATGTACTTATCAATAAAGCCGTGATTGTCGGCAATAGCTGGTTCCATACGAGATAGATAAGCATTAATAAATTTGAAGTTGTCTTCTATATTCATTCGTTCCGATAGTGTAGTGAAGGAACGAATATCAGCAAACAAGATCGACATCTCTTTCTGTACTGCCTCACCTAATTTGACATCAACAATGCTCTGTTTATTCAACAACTGGAGGAATTGGCGCGGTACAAAACGTGCATTGGCTTGGTTGAGTTGATACAACTCATTCGTGAACCTTGTGCGCTCAGCTTCTGCCCGTCTGCGTTCAGTGATATCTTGAAAAGCAACGATCGCATAAGTAATGTTGCCCTTTTCATCGTAGATCGGGGTTCCCCAAGCTTCTATCGGAATAATCTTGTCATCTTGGTGGATGTCTATATCATCAACAGTACTACTTTCCCCCCTGAGTGCCCGCATAAGAGGCAAGCTTTCTACAGGGTAAAGTTGATTAGTTCCTGTAATATAGTTCTGATAGACTTCTGCCAATTCCTCAGAAGTAGCTGAAGCTTCAACTCCTTTGCCCAATAACTCTTGTGCCTTTTGATTGAGATAATAGGGTTTGCCGTTGGCATCAATCACCGCTACTCCTACTGGTACAGCTTCTAGAAATTGAATGAGCCGTTTCTCTCCTGCACGTATCGCCTCCTCTGTTTGATCTTGCAGCACAGCTTCAACTGAATCGAAATGTGCAGTTGTCGTCTCCAGCAAAATTTCTAGGTCAGTTTTTTCCTGCTGCAACCAGAAGTTGTGGTAAAAAATGATGGTAATAGCTGAACCACTAAAAGCTAGTACAGGGGAAACAACAGGCAGCCACCAGCTTCCCAAAAAAGCTAAATAGCTTCCAGTAATGAGAATGCCTCCTCCTAGAAAAATGCTCAAGCCCAAAACTGTCCATTTCAGGAAGAGCTGCTGATTTAAGCGGCTACTCTGGAGCAATACCCAACACCCTGTAGCACCAGCAAAAGAGCAAGCCACAATCCATAGCCACTCAACTGGTTCTTTCCAAACCTTAAGTAAGGGTCGCCCTTCCAGTGCTGCACTCACAATCTGGCTGGCTAAGTTAGCATGAATGACTACACCAGGCATTAGTTGAGGACTGGTGAGCAAACTGTTACTGTAGGGAGTTTGAAACAGATCTTTGAGACTTTCGGCAGTGGAGCCAATCAGGACAATGCGGTTATATGCTAAGTCTGGCGGTAAACCGTTCTCTAGAACCTCTGTCAGCGATATAGTGCGGAAGCTATCTGGCATGCTACGAAAGTTCAACAAAATTTGGTAACCACCCTCATTTGCACGAACATAGCCGCCATCGTTTCCGCTAAATGGGACAAATACCGCTTTACCCAACCCCAATCGTTGATCATCTATCGGCTTGAGGTTAATATCCTCAGCTTCTAGGTACATCAACGCCAGTTTAGCTCCTAGACTTAATTTAGTAGAACCATCCTCTGGTCTGATGGAAAGTAACCCTCGACGTACCTTGCCATCGCCATCCAAGAGTAAATCTGCCACAGCTATTTGCTGAAGCTGGCTTAAGGTTGGTGGTGGAGCAATTTTATTTTTGCCAACTGCTTTCTCTACACCAATCAGGTTCGGTGTAGACTCGAACACTTGAACTAATTTTTGGTGGCCAGGTTCCACCGGCAAATCTCGATAAATATCGAGTCCTATGGCTCTAGGCTGCTGTTCCTTTAACTTCTCAATCAACTGCGCTAGGACAGCATCGGGAATCGGCCATGTCCCAACCTGTTGGATATCTGACTCATCAATGGTGACAATAAGTAGGTGTGGATCAACTGGTTCTATGGGACGCAGGCGAAAAAATTGGTCAAAACTAGCCCATTCCAGGAGCTGAAACAATCCGGCAGAACTTGTCATAATGACTAATCCTGCTACGCTGGAGGCAGTAATTAGTACTCCCCGCCACTGCCAAATTTGTTGTCTGAGTTTGAGCCACATGTATCATTGGCAGCCAGAACTGACATCCTCAAAGTGCTACATTGTTATTTCCTAGTCACGTTCTCCCACCGCTAACCCAAGGCGGGTATAACAGGAGTCCCCTTGCTGCATTAAAGATGAAAAACTATATTTGTCTATTCTGCATATTTGCCTAGTATATGACCTGTTGCAACAAGTTTTAGTAGCCCAACAACTCCACCTTTAGTTTTGGATGGGTGCTTGTACCTGCATGTAATTTAGCATTATTGCTCCTCCCCTGACGAAAGGATACTAGGGTTGGTTGTTAATATTTTGGTGAAGATAAGACAAAGCGCCCGACAGGCGCAGCCGCAACCGTTATGAATCGAAGAAACAAGGGTCTAATCCTCTTCCCTCCTGACTCGGAGACTCGGTGTTTATTCAGAGATTCGCAATTAGCCATCAGCCATTAGCCATTAGCCATTAGCCATTAGCCATTAGCCATTAGCCATTAGCCATTAGCCATTAGCCATTAGCCATTAGCCATTAGCCATTAGCCATTAGCCATTAGCCATCAGCCATTAGCCATTAGCTTTGAGCGTGTTTCCCAAGGGTCAACTTCTATTTGGGTAATTTTCTTGCCATTAACAGATAAGTAATCATCTCTCCTTTGCCTTTAACCTGAATCTTACCCCGCTCTTGAAATTGATATTGGTCTTGCAAATGCTTATAAGTAGATTCAGTAACCTGGATGCAACCAGGAATTCCGTGGGACTCCATACGACTGGCGGTATTCACCGCATCTCCCCAGAGGTCATAAATGAACTTTTTAGTACCAATTACCCCTGCCACCACAGGACCAGTATTAATGCCAATACGGATACTGAGGTTAGCTTGATTTTTAACATTAAAGCGAATCACTTCCTGTTGCATATCCAGAGCCATTTCGGCAATTGCCTCCGCATGGTCTTTTCTGTGCATGGGGAGACCACTAGCCACCATATAAGCATCCCCAATAGTTTTAATTTTCTCTAATCCATGTTGATCACTAAGTTGATCAAATCCTGTGAAGATTTCGTTGAGCAGCGTAACAACTGCTTGCGGAGAAATCTTTTCTGAGAGTTTAGTAAAGCCAACTATATCGGCAAACAGAATTGTCACCTCGGAAAATCCATCAGCAATATTGCTATGACCTTCTTTCAGTTGCTTGGCAATTGGCTCTGGTAAAATATTGAGCAATAGGCGATCGGATTTTTCCTGTTCGGCACGGACTTTGTTTTCGGCTCGCTTACGTTCTGTGATTTCCCACGAAACCCGCTCAAACATCAAATTGAATGCTTTTAAAACTTCTCCTAACTCGTCTTTGCGTTTAACAGACATAGCATAAAAGTTAGGATGCTGGTCATTATTTTTGAGCGCTTCTCCTACTGCCATGAGGTCATCACGGAGTCGTAAAATAGGAGCAATAACTGTAGCTCCCAAAACAATCATTGTTGTACCAGTCACAAAACCAGAGATAATTAAAACCAAACCAGCAATGCTTAAAATAAATTTATATAACTTTGGTTGAACTTCCGAAGCATCATGACGAATAATAATGATTTGTTCTACCCCCTGTTGACGAGTTGACCAAGCTACATCATAGTTTTCATTAACTAATCTGCGGATACATAGCTGGCAATTTTCAGTATTTTTGATGTCAGATAACTTAATTTTGGGTAACTCTCCTGACATAACTAAAACTTGTCCATCAGGTCTGTAGATTATTACTCCTTTTATTAGGGGTTGACTAATAATATTTTCTAACTTATGAACAAATTTATCTTTTGACATCTTCTGTTGATGCCACCGTACTGTTGAGTTGATAACAGCTTCAGACAAATCTTCTATGTCATTAAGTAGTTCCCGTTTTTCATTATAGTAAGAAGGCACTAAAATAATTGCTTCAATAACAACAATACTAGCAAAAGTACAAAGGGCAATATTTCTAGATAAACGAGCTTTAAATAAATCAAAAAACTTTAAAATTTGAGATGACATTAGATTTTAGTTCCGTAAATGGAATTAATCATGGTCTAGAATAAATATTGATTTGGTAATGTCACCCTCTAGAAGTTAAGAATTAAGAATTGATTGTAAATTCTAAATTCTAAATTCTAAATTCTAAATTCTTAATCATACATTCACCCATTTTTATCTAAAATACTGAAAATTACCTTAAGATAATCCCTTTTTCCTTTCCCTTGTCCCCTTTTCCGGACTTCTGCAAGAAGTCTACTCTTAGTATAGAGATCAGCAAATTAATCCCTCATCCCTCATGTCTGCTACATCTCGCCTTGCTCAGATTCCTTCAGAAAACAACAATCAGGAGCAAAATTCTCCAGAAGTAACTCAGTCTGGTAAATCATACGAATCACTGGGAGCCTCAATCTCACCCTTGTTAGGAGCTTCCCTGTCTCAATTAACCCAATGGGTTCAGCAGCAGGATCAACCGGCTTATCGGGGACGTCAGTTACATAGCTGGATCTATCAAAAAGGAGCACGAACTTTGAGTGAAATCTCCGTCTTTCCTAAACAGTGGCGGCAAGCTCTGGCAGATGTGTCTATTGGTCGTTCCAGTTTACACTATCGCCTTGAAGCAGCGGATGGCACGGTGAAGTATCTGTTGCGGTTGGCAGATGGTCAAATTATTGAAACTGTCGGTATTCCCACTGCTAAGCGCCTTACTGTATGCGTGTCTTCCCAAGTAGGTTGTCCGATGGCTTGTGATTTCTGTGCTACTGGTAAGGGAGGATTTAGCCGCAATCTAGCACGCCATGAAATTGTTGATCAGGTGTTAACGGTTCAGGAAGATTTTGGGCAACGGGTGAGTAATGTGGTGTTTATGGGTATGGGAGAGCCTTTGTTAAATCTAGACGCTGTTGTGGGAGCAGTGAAGTCCATTAATCAGGATGTGGGGATTGGTATGCGATCGCTTACTATTTCAACTGTAGGTATCCCTAATCGTATCCGCCAACTCGCCCAACATCAGCTGCAAGTTACCTTTGCTGTCAGTCTCCATGCCTCCAATCAAAAACTGCGAGAACAACTAATTCCCAGTGCTAAGCATTATTCCCTAGAAGCTTTGTTAGCAGATTGCCGGGAATATGTACAATTAACTAACCGCCGGGTGACGTTTGAGTATATCCTCCTGGCTGGACTAAACGATCTCCCAAAACATGCTACTGAGTTAGCTAGACATCTGCGGGGGTTCCAGAGTCATGTTAATCTGATTCCCTACAATCCCATCAGTGAAGCAGATTATCAGCGTCCTAGTCCTCAGCAGATTGAAGCTTTTGTTGATGTGTTAAAGCAGCAAAATATTGCTGTTAGTGTACGTCGTTCTCGTGGTCTGGACAAAGATGCCGCTTGCGGACAGTTAAGATTATCTGTGGGTTTGGAACTGTAAAACCCATATTCCGCACTTCCAAATATAACCTCTGGCTGTCTACTGTTTTTGTTTTCCACCGGGGGTAACGGGGAATAGGGGTGCGATTAAATCCATTTACAATCTTTTTTAAGTGCGTTCAACTCGTTATATTTAAGCTTTTTTTCTTTCTGAAGTCTACCGACAATAATGCCAGGGGCAATATTGAGTGCTTCGGCATATTCAGTAATAGTTCTGTCTCGATAGAAGCCTAATTCTTTGATTTCATTCCACTTTTTAGATGGAATGAGAAAGTCAGCTGCAAATTTATTTGCTTCTGCTTCTTTTTTATCCGTTGTTTTTTCATCCTCTATAAAAACTTCCTTTTTGCCATGCAACAGAATATGTCCGGCTTCGTGGAAAAAGGAAAACCAAAAATGATCGTCTTTTTTGTACCTCAGACTAAGTTGTATCAAGGCTTTGTTTTGATTCAACCAATGGGTCACTCCCCAGACTTTTGTGTTGGGTAGTTCGGGAACAAAAACAACAGCTACACCACATTCAGCACAGAGTCTAACAAGTTCGTCTTTGTAAAACTCTGGTTCAGCACGGGTAAGACTCCGAATTTGATGGAGAGTGTGTTGAAATTTATTTTTGTTATAGGGTCCACAATTGACCCGACTGGCTAAGATTTCGCCTTGTCGTAACCATACTATAACTGATGCCTCATGACGATCTGATGTTTGGGATTTGCGAAAATAAAAAGATAGTTTCTTCTCCCATATATTTTTCCACTCAAGCGGTGAGGTTACGCCAAAAAAAAACAGTACTTCAATTAGTTGGTCGATCTTCTCCTTAAACGGTTTAATCCAGCCTTGTTTAATCATGGCTTTACAAGGAATTTCTTCAAGCCAATCAATATGAGCTTCTAGCTTCTCGATTTCCTTAACTCTAGCTAGGTAGTCTCGATATAACTGTTCTGCTCGATTCCAAAAAACTGCGGGGATTCTGAGAACTCGTTCTAGAGCTAATGCAACTTCATGGGTTAGAGCCGCTTTGCCTTGAATGATTTCATTGATCGTTTTTTTTGAATAATCTAAACGAGTCGCTAGTTCCGCTTGAGTCATGCCCCGTTCTTGGAGAATTTCTTCGAGGGTTGTGCCCGGGGGAGAAACAGCTTTGGGTTCATAAGTATTCAGTTTTTGTTCTTGAACTTGGATACGGGCATAAAGACGATATTTGAGTTTTTCGTCTTCAAGGTTATCGACACTTTCCCATTCTTCGTTGTCGAGACTATCTAAAAGACTTTGTTCGTATTGATCTAAAGTACTCATTGATTTAACTCCCTAAATATTTTTTCTTCATTTTTCGGCTGGGAATAATTGTTTTTAAAAAGATAGTTGATTCGTCCTCAACAAAAGGGACACAGTAAACGTAAGCTTTTGCTTGAACAATAAATATTTTTTGATCTGGATATTTTTCTTGGTTGGGATGTTTAATAATATCTAACAGATTGCCTATTTCAATAGCTTCGATAATTTCTTCAAAAGATATTTGCCTATCTTCTTGTGCTTTAAGTGAATTATTTTTGTCTTCATTCCACTGAAATCGTTTCACTAGAATACTTGTACTTTTGAAAATTGACAGTCCTGTATCTTGCTTTTGCTTCTAGTGATTTACCCAAGTTTATAGATGCTACGAGAAGCTGGATGATACCAAATGCGCTTTAGCTAGACCACAAATAAGTCAACTAAAACCCATACATATCAGGCTTTTCTCAATAAGACATGTGGTCTATAGTAACCGGATTTGGTATGAATTGGGGCTTTTGCTCTATTATAACTCAAGTTAGTTATTTTTATTAACGTTAGAGGTTAATTATTTTACACTACCTGTAATACCCCAAAATAATAGTTCTGACATACATAAAAAAACAAAGTTCGATTTTTAGCTTCTTGTTTTCGTTTAAGTATGACGCTACTTTATTTTTTTTGTATTTTTAGCAAAAATATGTTACTTAGGGCAAGCTCTGAGCATTACCGACGCATTGAGCCAGTGGTCACATTATCTTTTTCAAGATCTTCCGTTTCCAGAGGTTCTTCTTCCTCGTACTCAGGCTCAATCTCTTCAACAAAATCTAGAGAAGCACGATGATCTACGCCGTTGATAATAGCTCCTAACAGAGGCAGTTCTGCTTCAAGCAACTCTTCAACACCCTTAGATAAAATACTTTCTTGGGTATACTCTGGTCGAGTAACAATAATTATGCCGTCGGCTAGGGGTTCAAGTAACAGAGCATCATTGCACAGGGATAGAGCAGGAGAGTCTACAACCACTAGATCAAAACGACCCTTGGCATCTTCAAACAATCGCTGGAGTTCACTAGATTCAAGAATAGCAGCAGCTTTGCGCTGGGGTCCAGGACTAGCTACAACGTAGAGATTCTCAATGTCCGGAGCTAACTGCATACAGTTACTCAGGGAACTGTAGTAACGTAGGGGTTCAACGCTAGCATCAGGCTCAGGAGTTAATTTGAGGAAGTTAGCTTGGGAAGAGGAGCGCACATCACCTTCGATTAAGAGGGTGCGTTTACCAGCATGAGCTGAAGCGATCGCTAAATTGTAAGCACTCACTGTCTTACCTTCTTCCTCTATGGTACTAGTCAGTAACACTACCTTTAAGGATTTATTTTCCCCAAGCAGAAGATTACTACGGAAGCGCTCATAAAACTCCACATAGGGAGAATCTGGCTTGCCTAAAATGCCTGTATCTTCCCAAAGTGGATCGAAAATTCTGATCACAGGTAATTCTCCCAGTACCAAAACATCTCGTTGTGCTAGAGCCAGCTTGATATCCTCTGAGGTGTAGAAGGTGTTATCCAAAGTTGCCAACAAGAGAATCAATCCACCAGAAACCAACAAACCAATAGCAGCTCCCCCTCCTAGGGAAACAAGGGGATTTCCAGCTGGCTCCTTTACTTCTTCAATTTGTGGCGGCTGTAACAAACTGAGACTACTGACGGTTTCCGTCTCTGCTGCTTTAGCATCTGCTAAGGCTGCCTCCAACCGGTTATAAAATTCCCGTTTCAGTTGAACCTTTTGTTGTAGTCTGGCTTGGTCTAGCTGTTTATTGGGTAGCTGTTGATACTCCTGCCGGAGTTCCTGCTCTGTCTTCTTGGTGGTTTTGAGTTGTTGTACTAGGGTGTCCCGCTGGGTTTGTAATTGCACTAGTTGGTTTGCTAGTTGCTGACGTGCAGGATCCAGATTACTATCTTGGCGGATTTGGCTAGCAGCTAAAGGTTCCCCCAAACCGTTGCCGCCAATTACCTCAAAAGCTCTGGATCGTAACATTTCTTCATAAGTTTGTTGACTTTTGATGAGTTTTTCTACCTCAGGGTATGTATCTCGATAACCCTGACTCCTTAAGAGTTCTATCTGCGTCTCAGCTCCCAGAATCTGAGCTCGTAGGTTATTAATGATCGGATCAGCACTCAGAGCAGAAGAGGCATAGGCTTGCTCTGGATTTAAACCCAGTCTTGATCCCAAGCTAGCGATTTGAGCATCAATACCTTCTAACTGTAGTTGAAGCTGCCGCTGCTGTTGTTGGCTACCAGTAATGCCACCAACTAAGCTACCGTCTTCAGCCGCCAATAAAGCTGGTCCCTGAGTACGAATATACAGCTCTAAATCCTGTTCAGCTTTTTTAAGTTCGTTTTCCGCTTCCTCCAACTTCGGTTTAATAGACTTGATAATGTCCCTCAGCCGGGTTGTGTTAATCAAACGACTTTGTTCAACCATCTGCTCCATGAGGAATTTTAAAACTTCCCCTGCTTTTTCAGGATCCTTTTGTTCAGAGTATTTGACCCCAATTACTTGTGGTTTATCTTTTTTAGGAAAATCTATTTCTACGTTTCTGACAATATCTTTTGGTTTGGTATTCGCTTTCGCTGCTGCAGCTTTAGTCACATTTTCCGCTAGCAACAATTGTTTGTTGAGTTGCCTACCTTGTTCAGAAATCTGTCCCCCGGTTTCCGAAAACAGCCTAGGAGGAGTGTTATAAGCTAGAACCCCTTCAGCTACATAACTAGAGGGAGGTGGTGGTTGGAGAGCAACAACACCCGATATCCCCACAATTAGACTAAAACTAGCAATTCCAATCAACTTATGTTGATCGAGGGCGATGAGATAGCGTTTGATAAAAGGTGGGGTCATGGCTGTTTTAGGAAATTGATAATTGATAATTGATAATTGATAATTGGGAATTGATAATTGAGTACAAGTGAAGTCTAAAATTGTGGTTTTAACTCAATTGCCGCTGAAAACATCGAAAAACCTGATGAAGCTAAAGATATTGGCGAAGGGTTGAGTAATGAAATTAAGGGCAAAATTAAGTTTACCAATGAGGTTGCGACCGACGATGATAACATCATTATCTTGGAGGGGGACATCTTGGGAGACATCACCTGTTAGAGCAGCTTTGCCGTTGAGTTCTTGGCTAACAGCTCTACCAGTTTCTGGATCAAAACGAATGAGGGCAATGGCATTGATCTTAACTCCATCTGGGTTGGGAGCGATCGCTGTTAAAGCATCAACAAAGGTACTACCATTGGGCAAAGTAACGCTGCCAATTCTTTCATTAGCATAGCTCAAGACACGGATGTTGATTTCTTGCTGAGCAACATTAGAGCGAGCAACTAGGGTACGATCATAATCATTAGTTGTGCCTATTTCTGTCTTCAACACAATCACGGCATCACCATCTTGGAGACGAAAATTCGGTAAGCTCGTCCCATTTTGCAGGGCGCTAAACAAGTCAATCTGTTGCTCAATAATGGAATTATTTGGTAAGCGACGACGTACAACAATAGTTCGCAAGTCAGCTTCGGTTGTAGTACCACCAGCCTGTTGTAGCACTTCAGGGAGTAGAGTACCAGCAGGCAAAGTATAATAGCCTGGTTCAGATACCTCTCCAGTTACTGTTATCTTAGCTGGACGCAAACCGGCTAGTGCGACTATCGCTTCAGGATTCACCACAAATTCATTCAAGCTAGTTTCAATTTTTTCTTTAACTTGTTCTAGGGTGAGTCCCAATACTGGCACTTTTCCTGCTAGGGGTATTAAAATATCTCCTTCTAGATCAACATCATCTTGAAAATTGAGGTCAGGAAAGTTGAGTATCTGTACTTGAATTGAATCTCCTATTCCTAGGTGATAGAGATTGAATTGAGAGGATGGACTGCTTTGAGGGAGTTGTTCTGGGTAACCTAGGGGCGGAATTGGCTCATCAACCTCAAAGGTATCAGGGCTAAAGGTTTCGTCAGAAGAAAAAACCGGTACTTGGGCATAACTGTTCGATTGTACCTCTACGCTAGCTAAAGCTATAGAGGGCAGAAAAGAGAATGTAGAATGCAGAATGCAGAATGTAGAAGGGAGAAGGCAGAAGATTCTCATATGTAGGGTTTGCTGTACAAGGTTATAGGCTATACCAGCAAAGGATTTCAATCTTTTTGAAGGCGAATAAGTGCTGTTGTTATAATATGAGCACAAATGCAAAAAATCTGGGAGCTAATCCAGGATAATTAACTCATTACTCATTACTCATTACTCATTACTCATTACTCATTACTCATTACTCCCACTTGGTGCTTGAGCAAAAGAACCTGTCATTAGAGCAGATTGGATCAATTTTCCTAGAGATGTTGCTAAAGGTTTAGACTCTTCAATTTTACCTAAAGGTTCAATGGGAATCTGAAGGCAAACGGCAACCCAAGGAACTCTTGTGCGGTGCAACTGAGCGAGTTGATCAGTCCAGAACCAATGGCCAGGAACAGGGTTACCTCCTTCTGGCCAAGCGTACCACTGCATCATAGCAAAGGTCTGCCGCCCATTCCAGGCACGAAATAGGCGGGCTCTTACTTGAGCTGTCGAGGCTGTTGGTTCCGATGTTTCAGCAGTAAACAGGAGCTTGGTATAGGAATCTGTCTTCCATTCCCCATTGGTTTGTCTTTTGGCATAGGTTTGAAAAAATCCATTGATATCCGCCCACTCCACCTGAGGTTGTGACTTAGGACCATTTTGGGGCAGTAGCAGCAGGCGCACTGGCTTTTGGTTATCTTGCTTGATTGTCTGAAATGACCATTCATTACCACCAATATTTAAGGTAGCCTGTTCAAGAGTTTGCCAGCCGGGAATTTCTAGTCCTTCGTTACGGATAACTTTGAGTTGCTTAAGGTTAGCAACTGGTGGTAGTTTTGCCCAAGACCAGTTTCCCGTCCAGTAACTCGGTACTGCCCCAAATACCACCAAGACTAACAAAAAACCTACTACGGCAATTCTTGAAAGCAGAGACCATTTGTTCATCGACTGGGGTAGGCTAAAGGATTTCATCAGCTATCAATTATCAATTGTCCATTGATAAGGGTGTCAATAAGACTTCATCTTCTCAAATGTCAATTTGGTTTAAAGCTTTATTTTCAATGGTTTCGGAGGGCTTGTCATCCCTTGAGGACATTGAGTCAAGATGGTTTCGCACCGCCTTCTTAAGAAACATGGAAATGATTTTCAAGATAACGCTTCCAGAGAAATTGAGAGGATAAAGCTCAAATGACCGCTCAACCTTTGTTTTATCCCATTCGGCTTCAAATTGCTATTGCTCAACAAAATGAGAGGCGATTAAATTTAGGGGACTCGAAAAGTTATCTATACGAAGGACCAGTTCTTTAAGAATGTACCTATCGTAGTGGCGTGTTAGCGCAGCGTAACGCACCACGTTGTGGGTGCAATCATTTTCAAAAATCGCCTAAGAACTCTTACGATTGCTTGAGCCTGTTGCCTATTACTTTGTTTGTCAAAAGAGTTAATTTGTCAAGCAGAGTTTACGTTATGTAATAACTCAGAAAAAATTCATCCTAATTAATCTTCCTCTCAGGATTAACTTAATATCAACTCATTTCGAGTATGAGTTAGCCCAGTAAATTGATACTTAACAACTAATGAAACTAAATAAACTTGAGAACCATGGCAGATAATTTTGCAGGACAACTGGATAATTCAATTATTATCGAAGATAAAGAACGTGTTGTAATCCGAGAAGAAGTTATTGCTCCTATCGGAGAACCAGCTATAGATATTCCTGGCGATAACGCTCGACTGAAAGTTACATCCAATGGTTCAGTATTGGCTGATGATCAAGGCAATACAGCAGTTCAAGTAAGTGGTGAAGATGTCACCATTGCTAATTTTGGACTGATTTCCGGCGCTTTCAATGGTTTAAGTTCTACTGGCAATGAGCTGAATTTAGTAAACCGGGGAACTATTACTTCTGACAGCCGTGCAGTTGATTTAAATGATGGTGACGGTATTACCGTACGCAATTTTGGTAGCATCCTTGGAACTGATAATCAACGCAATGGAACTTTTTATGTCAATGGATTGGTAGATGATACTACTATCGTTAACCGACGCAGTGGTGTCATTGATGCCGGGGAAGGTAATTCTGGTGACGGTATTTCTATCCAAGTTGGTGCAGGTAGCGAAGACGCACTCAACGATAATATTAATCTTATTAACCGTGGTAATATTGCTGGTCGGGGTCAAGCTGAGTTTGCTGGAGGACGATTAACTCCCAATGGCTCTAGTGGTGTGCGTTTCTTCAATGGTTCTGGGGAACCTGAGGCAACTGTAACCGGCTCTTTCATTAACTCTGGTTCCATCACCGCAGAAGTGGATGTCGGTTTTTTAGGTGCAGTATTAGTGGAAGATGGTGTGAGCTTCCAAGGCACGATTACTAATCAACGCACTGGTATCATTAGTGCTCCACGTAACGGCTTATACATCGGTAATGCTAAGCATAATTTAACTATTAATAATGATGGTTTGATTGAATCTGGTAGTCGTGCAGTTAACTTAGATGGTGATAACGTTACCTTCAATAATCGTGGAGATGTCTTAGGTACAGGTAATCAGCGAAACGGAACTGTTTACATTGATGGCACAGGGGATGACATTACTATTAACAACCAACGTAGTGGTGTAATCGATGCTGGGGAAGGTAATTCTGGTGACGGTATTTCCATTCAAGTTGGTGCGGGTAGCGAAGATGCACTCAACGATAATCTTAATCTTATCAACCGTGGTACGATCGCTGGTCGGGGTCAAGCGGAGTTTGCTGGAGGACGCTTGACTGGCAATGGCTCTAGTGGTGTACGTTTCTTCAATGGTTCTGGGGAACCTGAGGCAACTGTAACTGGTTCTTTCATTAACTCTGGTTCGATTACTGCAGAAGTGGATGTCGGTTTCTTGGGTGCAGTATTAGTCGAAGATGGTGTTAGTTTCCAAGGCACGATTACTAATCAACGCACTGGTGTCATTAGTGCTCCACGTAACGGCTTATATATCGGTAATGCTAACCATGATTTAACTATTAATAATGATGGTTTGATTGAATCTGGTAGTCGTGCAGTTAACTTAGATGGTGATAACGTTACCTTCAATAATCGTGGAGATGTCTTAGGTACAGGTAATCAGCGAAACGGTACTGTTTATATTGATGGTACAGGGGATGACATTACTATTAACAACGGAAGTCGTGGTGTAATCGATGCTGGGGAAGGTAATTTGGGTGATGGTATTTCTATCCAAGTTGGTGCGGGTAGCGAAGATGCACTCAACGATAATATTAATCTTACCAACCGTGGTACTATTGCTGGCCGGGGTCAAGCTGAGTTTGCGGGAGGACGATTGACTGGCAATGGCTCTAGTGGTGTGCGCTTGTTCAATGGTTCTGGGGAAACTGAGGCAACTGTAACCGGCTCTTTCACTAACTCTGGTTCCATCACCGCAGAAGTGGATGCAGGTTTCTTAGGTGCAGTATTAGTCGAAGATGGTGTTAGCTTCCAAGGCACGATTACTAATCAACGGCAAGGTGTCATTAGTGCTCCACGTAACGGCTTATACATTGGTAATGCTAACCATGATTTAACCATTAATAATGATGGTTTGATTGAATCCGGTAGTCGTGCAGTTAACTTAGATGGTGATAACGTTACCTTCAACAATAGTGGAGATGTCTTAGGTACAGGTAATCAGCGAAACGGAACTGTTTATATTGATGGCACAGGGGATGACATTACCATCAATAACCAACGTCGTGGTGTCATTGATGCCGGGGAAGGTAATTCTGGTAGTGGTGTCTCGGTTCAAGTTGGTACAGCTAATGGCTTAGGTGCTGGCATTGACGATTTAGAAACCTCAGCAGATATCACCAACCAAGGTATTATTCAAGGACGTGGAGATGGAAACGTTCCTGCTGGTGTACGCCTTTTCCTTGGTTCTGGCCTTACTGAAGCAACCTTCACTGGCGATATTACCAATGAAAGGCGGGGTTTAATTGCTTCTGAAGAGGAAGCTGGTATTCTCATTGAGTCAGGCGTTGTTTTTGACGGCGAAATCGTTAACGATGGTACGATCCAAGGTGGTAATGGCTTAGCAATTGATGCTGCTGGAGCTTTAGGTGAGATTAATGTCATCAATAATGGCACACTCCTAGGCGATGTCAGTTTAGGTGACGGAAATGATACCTTTATTCAAAACTCTCGCCAAGGTGTCAATGTTAATGGTTTCGACGGTGATGATCTTCTCGCTAGTGGCCGAGGTAACGATTTGTTTACCGGTGGTTTAGGGAGCGATACTTTCCGCTTTGGTATCAATTCTGGACAGGATATTATCACTGACTTTGAGATCATTGATACCCTTGATGTTAGTGCCATCTTTGATGATATCGCTCAAATTTTTGGTGCCGGTGGTGCAGTAACTCAAGTAGGGGATAACACTGTAATTGACTTTGGTGGCAATGATTTTGTAACCTTAGAAAACTTTGAGGTTGCTAACTTGAGTGCGGACAACTTCTTCGTTGGGTAACCAAGGGAGAAAGCAAAAATCTTGTAGAGACGCGCCATGGCGCGTCTCTACAGTCTGGAGATACAGCGCTTTGCGCTCTTATGGAGTACACTATTAGACCGCTATCCCTGAAACTGCTAGATTAATGTTGTACCTCATAGCAGAGGAAAGCGCTGTATTTATAAATTTACTCCTTAGACAGAAAAATAAAATACCAAAAACCTCAGTTAAGTTATAGGATGTTTGCTACCTAACAAAACTGATAAATTCAGGTTAATTACAGTTAGCTCAGGAAAGTTACAGAAAAGTTAAGGATATATGATTGATAATGATTTCTAACAAATAGGACTTTATTGGGAGCTAGCTGTGACGTAATTATTTCAACTAAATCATCAATTTTATTCAGCTTATTCATCTTCCACATTGACCCGGACACGGGGAGATAATGGAAATATTCCCAATTCTAAATTCTAAATTCTAAATTCTAAATTCCCAAACACATCAAGTCCAAAAATTGGATAATTTATTTCTTGGAGTTCCCTAAGTCCAATCTTCTTGGTTTGCTGAGTTGTTTCCACGTTGGTAAGCTCTACCCTCAGCATGAAGCTGACGAGTTACCTCAAATAGTTCCTCTTCAGTTAACTGCCACTTATTTAGAATGAGATCTAATATCTGAA
>JAAHGL010000143.1 GCA_010692635.1 Symploca sp. SIO2C1
GTGACTTTCTCCCCCAGGAGAAAGTCACTCGATACTTCATGCAAAAATCCAAACAGCGAGCACAGGCCCAAAACTTGTTGGTGGTGCTGACTGATGAAGGACAGCTTTTGTTAGATCAATGGGAAATCTTGACAGAAGTCGTGTCATAACTAACCTTGAGCTGAAGACTGTCTCCTGGAATGGCAACTAGGGTCAACGGATAATTCGTTTGCTCATAGCTCTTGAGCTGGGTGATCGATAAGCCGGCATCAGCAGCTTGTGCTTGCACAGAAGCATCCAGCGGATAGTTCTCAAAGACAAGAATGCTCTCAAATAAAGCTGTCTCTGCTGCAATATCACTCAGTTTCTGAACTTCTGCCAGGGAGCTGTAGGCATACTCCTGGATACTGAGTTGACGTTGATTCACCTCCTTCAGCCAAGGCAACAGGTTGCCCTCGTGAGGGACTGAAATCCTCAGTGGCAGTGTATTGATAAATAACCCCACCATCGTTTCCACCCCGACCAGTTCCCCAGGACGACCTGAAACCGTGACCCCAAAAACCACATCCAATTCCCCACTGTAGCGACTGAGCAACAGCGCCCAGGCAGCTTGCATCAATCCCGCTAGCGTTATGCCTTGGTCCTTTGCTAGGGTTTGCAAAGATTGTGTCAAAGCCGGGGAGCAATCCAGTTGTTGCTCCTCAAAGCGGGAGGGGGGCTGGCTACCGATACTTACTTGTCCCAAGGACAGAGGGGTTGGAGCCTCTATTCCCTGCAGCATTTCTCGCCAGAATGTTGTGGCCGCTTCAGTATCTTGCCGCTGTAACCAGCAGATATAGTCCTGATAAGGACGGGGTGGAATCAGCGAGCAAGGTTGTCCCCGTCGAGCAGCTCCGTAGAAAGATAGCAGCTCCTTGAACAAAATTGGTAAACACCACCCATCCAGGAGAATATGGTGATAGCTCCAGAGCAATTGGTAGGTGTGCTCCGCCGTCTGAATCAGACTTAATGCCATGGACGGGGCTTGGCTGAGATCGAATCCCTGCTCCCGTTGCTCGACCAGGAGCACATCAAGCTGTTGTTCCTGGATTTCTGGGGATAAGCTGCGCCAGTCCAGTTCTTGCCAGGGCAGCTCAACGTTGGGGCAGACGATCTGGAGCGGGTGCTCCAGGGTGTCCCACACAAACAAAGTGCGCAGGATTCCATGGCGGTCTATCAAGCTTGCCCATGCCTGGCTCAAGGCTGCTACATCCACTAGTCCCTCAATTGTCAGCACGATCTGGGTGATGTACACACCGGAGTTGGGGGCATAAAGCATGTGGAATAATAACCCCTGCTGGGTGCCAGAGAGGGGGTAAATAGCGTCCACATTAGGTTTATCCACCACAGCTAAGACCCGATCCAACGTTGCTTGACTGAGCTCTGCTGCAGGGAAATCTGAGGGAGTCTGTCCGCCTGCTGATGGAGACACACAGTGCTCAATTAAAGCTTGCAGTGCCTCCCGATAGCTTTGAGCCAACCTTGCCACCGTGGAACGCTCATGGACCGCACTGCTGTAGCTCCAGCTCACTTGCAGTTGCTCCTCCACAATCAGAGCATTGATATCCAGAAGATGGGAACGGGGACCCTCGGGGCTGTAAGGGACACCACTGTACTCCGGGGCAGGTCGCCCTAAAGTCTGGGTTGCTCCATTCGCCTCATCAAATTGCTCGTCAAATTGCCCGAGGTAGTTAAAGCTGATTTGCCCCTGGGGCAGTGCTGCGAGCTGGTCTCGCAGGGTGGCATCGTTACTCAAGTAGCGCCCAATCCCATAGCCAATGCCGAAGTCAGGTATCTGTCGCAACTGCTCCTTAATCGATTTGATCGCTGTTGCCAAGTCTGCCTGGGGCTCTAAGTACAGCACAACTGGAAACGAACTGGTAAACCAGCCCACTGTACGCGAGAGGTCGATGCCTTCAAACAGGTCTGTTTGACGACCATGGCTCTCCAGGTCAATCAACAGCACTGAGGTGTCTGTCCAGGTCTGGAGACACTGAACCAGGGCAGTCAACAAAATATCATTGATTTGAGTGTTGTAGGCACCGGGAACATCGCGCAGCAGTTGGCGAGTTTGCGCCTGAGTTAAGGTGAAGTCAATGGTGGCTTCATTGGCCACAATATTAAGGGGCAGCTTCTCACCTCGATCCACAGGAAGGGACTGAACCTGGGACCAGGGTTGATTTAACCAGTAATCCATCTGGCGGTGCAGCTCCTCAGACTGAGCATAGGGCTGCAGCTGTTTGGCCCAAGTCTGAAAGGAACTAGTCTTGGCTGGCAGTTGGATCGGCTGTCCTTGTTCGAGTTGGTGATAGGCCGTGGCGATGTCACTCAGTAAGATGCGCCAAGACACCCCATCCACGGCTAGGTGATGGATGATGATCAGCAGACGCGCTTCGGTCCCCCCTAAATGGAACAACACCACTCGCATCAGACAGCTGTCGCTTAAGTTGAGGCTGGCTTGGTATTCACTGGCCAGGGTCTCGAACACTTGTTTGCGTTCACCGGCAGGGTAATGGCTCAGGTCAAGGGTCTCTAAGGGTATCGGATCAGGGGGTTCACCATAGGCTTGCTGCCATCCTTGAGGCACAGTTGTGTACTTGAGGCGCAGGGCATCATGGTGCTCAAACAGAGACTCAAAGGCTTGCGACAGATAGTCAGGATTGAGGGTGTAAGGGACCGATAGGAGAACCGCCTGGTTGAAGTGATGTGGCTCTGACCAATTCTGCCCTAAAAACTGGGTCTGAATCGGAGTGAGGGGAACGCTGCCGCTGGCACGAGTTTGGGGAATCTCTAATGCCTGGATAAGTCCGGCGACTCTAGAGAGTTCGGCGATCGTCTGATGCTGAAAAACTTGCTTGGCTGTGATCTCAATGCCCGCTTGTTGGGCACGAGAAACAACTTGAATACTGAGAATAGAGTCCCCCCCAATCACGAAGAAGTTATCGTGTAATCCCACCTGTTCAATCCTGAGAACCTGCTGCCAGATATGGGCTAGGCTTTGTTGCAGGGGCATTTGGGGAGCAACGAATTCCTGATCTCGCAACTGGTCTATGTCGGGACGGGGGAGGGCTTTGCGATCAACTTTGCCATTGGGCGTCAGGGGCAGGACATCTAATGATATCAAAGCACTGGGCACCATGTAACTTGGCAGTCTGGTCTTGAGGAAGTCGCGCAGATTTCCGGTCGTGAGTTGAATGTCTGGGCTGACTACATAGGCCACCAGTCGTTTGTCTCCAGGGTTATCCTCCCGCACAATCACAACGACCTGTTGAACTTGGGGATGGCTAGCAAGAATTGCTTCGATTTCCCCTAGTTCAATGCGGAAACCGCGAATTTTTACCTGGTGGTCGATACGGCCCAGAAATTCAATCTTGCCATCAGGTAAGTAACGTGCCAGGTCTCCTGTCTTGTAGAGACGATCAGATTTAGAATCCGCAAAGGGATTGGCAATGAACCTCTCGGCAGTTAACTCTGGTCGATTAAGATAACCTCGTCCTACGCCGACTCCACCCACATAAAGCTCCCCTTCAATACCAATGGGAACTGGATTAAGATAGGAATCAAGAATATAAATCTGAGTATTAATATTTGGTCTTCCAACTGGAACAGTTCTAAATTTCATGTAATTGCTCTTAATCTATTGCTCACCATAAACTGCAAGTAAGCCTAAAAAGCTAATTTACTATTAGAGCGGTAGCCAAGTACCCACTTTGCCAGAGACTGCTCTTTGATAGATAGCTTGGGCGCAGGCAAGATCCTCGATCGCTAAGCCCATTGGATGGCTTCATATAATCCTTGACATGAACACTTCTTCTACCTGGCAATTTATTCATTAATGGATGTTTATGGATACCCTGAATGGTAGATAAGATGATGGGTTACGTCATCAGAGCACTCGGCAGGACCGTAGGCATTGATTAAGGAAATATTTGGGTAGTGTTCAAACCACCAATCGAGTAAGTTCGTCGGAAAAGCTTCACCTGTAACCACCAGCCAACGAAGGTAGGATAGTTTCGGGGAATCAGAGAGCTCACAAACTTCAAGCATCATACTTAAAAGAGACGGAACAACTTGGAGGATAGATATTTTTCGCCTTTGGATTTCCTTAAGGAGTTGGTCAGGATCTCTAACAGTATCATTTTTGATGATTTCAACCTTGCCACCAACTAATAGCATCGCCACAATTTGCCAAACAGATATATCAAATCCAATGGGAGCTGTTTGGGCAATAGTATCTGTATCTTTAAGAGAAAGATCATGAATTTTTGCATAACAGTGATTGATACAACCTAGATGTTCAACCATTGCACCCTTAGGTTGACCTGTTGAACCTGATGTATAAATGACATAGGCCAAGTCGGTCGGTTTTGCCAAACAGACGACGGGGGACAAAATGGTTGGAAATGAAGATGGGTCGTCATCTAAATAAACTACCTTGGTTTGATTCGTTGGTAAGCGATTGTCTAAGGCTCTCTGAGTGAGCAATATTTCTACTGAAGCATCATTAAGAATGTAACTGAGCCGTTCACTCGGGTAGGTTGGATCGAGGGGAACATAGACACCGCCAGCTTTGAGAATTCCCAACAGCCCTACGACCAGATCGAGCGATCGCTCTACACAAATACCGACCAGAACCTCAGGTCCTACACCTAACCTTTGCAAATAGTGAGCTAACTGATTAGCCCGCTCATTCAGCTCTCCATAGCTGAGCTGCTGATCTTCAAACACCACTGCCACAGAATTAGGGGTCTGCTCCACCTGAGCTTCAAACAACTGGTGTATGCACTGGTCTTGAGGACAGTCAAACGCTGTATCATTCCACTCCACCAATAGCTGATGGCGCTCACTTTCCGTCAGCAACGGCAACCTCGACACTGACTCTTCTGGAGCTGCCATCGCTGCCTCCAACAACTGCTGCAAATGCCCCGACATCCGCTCAATCGTCTCTGGCTCAAACAAATCAGTGCTGTATTCCCAACTGCCCACTAAACCCGATACCGTCACCTCCATTAACAACGTCAAGTCAAACTTTGTGGCAAGGGTTTCAGACGCTAACGGGGTCAAGGTTACCCCAGGCAGGTCTAGTTCTTCTTGGGGGGCATTCTGCAACCCAAACATGACTTGAAATAGCGGCGCATGACTCAATGAGCGATCAGGTTGCAAGGTCTCCACCACCTGCTCAAACGGCGCATCCTGATGGGCATAACTGTCTAAGGTAGTCTCCCGTACCTGGTGCAATACCTCAGCAAAACTCGGATTGTTCTCAATCTGTAAGCGCAGCACCAGGGTGTTGACGAAAAAGCCGATCAACGGCTCAATTTCAGCTCGATTGCGATTAGCAATCGGAGAACCGATCAGAAGATCACACTGACCACTGTAGCGGTAGAGCAATATCCCAAACCCAGCCAATAGGAGCATGAACAATGTCACTCCTGAGTCTTGACTGAACCGCTTTAACTGCTGCGTCAGCTCTGCACTGAAGTGAAAGTCCTGATGGGCACCTCGATAGCTTTGGACCGCAGGCCGGGGATAATCCGTCGGTAACTGCAGCAGAGTGGGGGTATCGGCTAACTGTTGCTGCCAATAGGCGAGTTGCTGCTCCAAGACCTCCCCTCGTAACCAGCGCTGTTGCCACAGAGCATAGTCTCCATATTGGATCGGCAGGGGTTCAAGGGGCGATTCTTTACCCTCTACCTTGGCTTGATACAGCTGAGCCATTTCTCTAATCAGCACACCGACAGACCAGCCATCGGAAATGATGTGGTGCATTGTGACGAGCAATACTGCCTCTTCTTCGGAGTGTTGCAGGAGACTCACCCGTAACAAGGGATCCGTGGCCAGGTCAAAGGGAGACTGGGCTTCTTCCTGGGTGGCCTGCTGGACGTGAACTTGCCATTCATCTTCGCTCAGATGGAACCACTGCTCCCGTTTGACCACCACGGTCTGGTCTGGTATAACCTCCTGAATGGGCGAACCATCCACCGTAGGAAAGCGAGTCCTCAATACCTCATGGCGCTCAACCACAGTTTTGAATGCCTGTTCTAGGGCATCCACATTTAGCTTGCCGGTGAGGCGCAGTGCCTCAGGTAAGTTGTAGGTGGCCGATTGCCCTTCCAGTTGTTCTAGAAACCACAGACGCTCCTGAGCCCAGGAAAGGGGCAAGCATTGCCCATCCCTGGGAACTGGAGTGACGGAAGGTAGCCTCAGACTTGAATCCCCCTGACGTAACTGGCACAGATGCTGGTCTAGTTCAAACACAGTGGGGGCTTCAAACAGGGTGCGTAGGGGAATCTCCAGTTCAAAAGTCTGGCGCAGGCGAGAGATCAGTTGGGTTGCCAATAGGGAATGTCCCCCAATCTCGAAGAAGGACTGGTGTTGACCTACAGGGTGAACATCAAGGACGGTGCTGAAAAGATTGGCAATAAGTTCTTGACTGGGGGTTTGGGGGGCAACAAAATCTTTAACATCTACCAGGTTTGCGTTCGGAATGGGAAGGGCTTTGCGATCGACCTTGCCATTGGGGGTTAAGGGCATTACTTCTAAGATCACAAAAGCACTCGGCACCATATAGCTTGGCAGTTTCTCGGCTAAGAAAAATCGTAACTCACTCAAGCTAAGCCCAGCCTGTTGATCTACCCCAGCAGCAGCTCCAGCAGTAGCTCCAACGGTCACGATATATGCCACCAGTTGTTTATTCCCTAGCTCATCTTCCCGAACGATCACCGCCACCTGTTTCACTTGAGGATGGCTACTCAACAGGCCTTCAATTTCTCCCAACTCAACCCGAAATCCTCGGATCTTGATTTGATCGTCAGTTCGCCCCAATAGTTCAATCGTGCCGTCCGGCAGATAACGAGCCAGATCTCCTGTTCTGTAACCCCGATTTCCATGACTGTTATCCCCAAGAGAAATCGGAATAAACCGCTCGGCTGTTAAATTCGGTAAATTCCAGTATCCTCTGGCAACTCCTGCTCCACAGATGAAGAGTTCTCCGATCACGCCAATGGGGACTGGTTTAAAATAGGCATCGAGAATGTAAAGTTGAGTATTCGCAAAGGGTCGCCCAATGGGAACGAGCTGCTGTGGAGAGAGTTTAATTGCAGCAGTTTCAAAGTAGCTACTGTCAATGGTCGCCTCAGTCACTCCATAGGAACTAATGAGTCGTGACTGCACAGCACAGAAAGAACGGAGTTTCTCAAACTCTTCTACATACCAGCTATCTGACCCTGCAACCAGCACTCGCATAAACTGTAAATCTTGCTCTGTTTCCTCTAGATAATTGATTAAATTCCTGAGTACAGCAGGGACAAATTCAGCACAATCAACTTTTTCTTGCCGCATGAGCGAGTAAAGTCTTGCGGGTTCTAGCAGCAATTCTCGAAGGCAAAGAACCAATTTTCCGCCTGAACACAGTGCCCGCACCCAGTCACCTGTAAACACATCAAAAGAGAAACTTGCCATCTGAAGATGACTGCTGGTCTCTGTGCTGAGCTGATATGCTTGTTCCCACGCCAGGTAAGCATTGACTAGGTTATTATGTGGGATCATCACACCTTTTGGAGTACCGGTTGAACCTGACGTGTAGATGACATAGGCCAAATTGTCGGACTTAACGTCATGAGGGAGATTTACTGAGGAGAGCTGGGCAATAGAGTGCCAATCCCCATCCAGAGCCACAATTTGAGCATGATGCTGAGGCAGTGTCTTCAGGAGTTGTACCTGCGTGACCAATACAGCCACCTGTGTATCTCTGAACATGAACTGTAGCCGGTCTGGAGGATAGGTGGGATCCAGGGGTAAATAAGCCCCGCCTGCTTTGAGAATCCCCAACAAGCCCACGAGCATATCGAGAGAACGTTCCACACAAATGCCGACTAAGACTTCAGATCCCACGCCCAAGCTTTGGAGATAACGAGCCAACTGATTGGCACGGGCATTCAACTCCTGATAGCTGAGCTGCTCATCACCAAACACCACTGCAATCTGATCGGGGCTCCGCTCGACTTGAGCTTCAAACAACTGATGGATACACTTATCTTGGGGATAGTCTACTGCGGTATCATTCCACTCCACCAGCAATTGATAACGTTCCCCTGCCGTCAGCAACGGCAACCTCGACACCGGCTTCTCTGGAGCCGACACCACTGACTCCAATAACTGCTGAAAATTCCTCGACATCCGGACAATGGTCTCTGACTTAAACAAATCTGTGCAGTACTCCCAATTGCCCACTAAACCTGACGCCGTTACTTCCATCGATAACGTCAAGTCAAGCGCCGTTGTCAGGGTTTCAGACGCGAATGGTGTCAAGGTCACCCCTGGTAGGTCTAGTCTTTCCTGAGGAGTATTCTGCAAAATAAACATGACCTGGAACAGTGGCGCGTGACTCAAAGAACGCTCAGGTTGTAATGCCTCTGCTACCTTCGCATCCTGGTGGGCGTAACTGTCTAAGGTAATCTCGCGGACCTGACGCAACAACTGAGCAAAACTCGGATCTTTCTGAAGCTGGAATCGCAGCACTAGGATGTTGAAAAAACAGCCGATCAAGGGCTCAATTTCGGCACGATTTCGATTAGCAATGGGGGAACCGATCAAAAAATCGCACTGACCACTGTAGCGATAGAGCAATGTCCCAAACCCGGCTAATAGGGTCATGAACAAAGTCACCCCTGAGTCTTGACTGAACCGCTCTAATTGGTGCGTCAATTCGATACTGAAGTGAAAGCTCTGATGCGCACCTCGATGGCTTTGCACTGCAGGCCGGGGATAGTCCGTCGGCAGTTGGAGTAGGGTGGGAGCACCTGCCAACTGTTCCTGCCAATACGTGAGTTGATGGTCTAAGACCTCCCCTCGCAACCAGCGCTGCTGCCACAGCGCATAGTCCCCATATTGAATGGGCAAGGGGTCAAGTAGCGGTTCTTTCCCCTCTACAGTAGCTTGATACAGCTGGGCTACTTCTCGCATCAGGACACCGACAGACCAGCCATCAGAGATGATGTGGTGCAGGGTGACGAGCAATACTGCTTCTTCTTCGGAGTGTTGCAGGAGGTTCACTCGTAAGAGGGGATCAGCAGCCAAGTCAAAGGGGGTCTGAGCTGCTTCCTGGGCAGCCTGCTTCACCTGAGCCTGCCACTCCTGGGTACTCAGATGGAAACACTGTTCCCATTCGAGCGCCACAGTCAGGTCTGGTACAATCTCCTGAACAGGTGAGCCATCCACCATAGGGAAGCGAGTCCTCAATACCTCATGGCGCTCAACGATGCTCGCAAATGCCTGTTTCAGGGCCTTCATATTCAGTTTGCCGGTCAGTTGAAGTGCCACGGGTAGGTTGTAGGTGGCTGATTGTCCCTCCAGTTGGACTAAAAACCAAAGACGTTCCTGGGCCCAGGATAGGGGCAGGTGTTGCCCATCCCTGGGGGCTGGAGTGATGGGGGGAAGCGTCAGACCCGCATCTCCCTGACGCAACTGGCCCAGCATCTGGGCCAGTTTAAACACAGTGGGGGCTTCAAACAGCGTACGCTGGGGAATCTCCAGTTCAAAGGTTTGGCGCAAACGAGAGATCAGCTGGGTTGCCAACAGAGAATGTCCCCCAAGCTCGAAGAAGGACTGGTGCAGACCCACGGGGTGAATATCAAGGACCGTGCTGAAGAGATTGGCAATGAGCTCTTCACTAGGGGTTTGAGGGGCAACAAAGTCTTGCTCCCAGCTTTCAGCTGACCGGGTCACAGGTCCTAGCTCATCCTGAGCCACCATATTGAGGGTTCCGTTCAAGAACGCACTGCGACAGCCCCGCCGCTGGATTTTGCCACTAGAGGTTTTTAAGATGCTATTCGTCTTCAGGAACAAGATACTGTGAGCTTCAAGGTCAAACTCTGATGACACTGCACCTCGAATCGCACTAGCAATCTCAGCCACATTGAGCTGGCGGAGATAACTCCGTTCCACCTCATGGACAATAATGAGACGCTCCTGACACTCAATTTCAACGGAGAATGCCGCACTACTGTTGAGCCGCAGAGCAGGATGACTCTTCTCTGCCACCCGCTCAATATCTTGAGGATAGTAATTGCGGCCGCGAATAATGATGACCTCCTTCAATCGACCGGTGATAAACAACTCACTATCTGGGTCGAGAAATCCTAAATCACCAGTCCGCAAGTAAGGCCCTTTAGAGGATGTTTGAGAAGTACCGTCAGGCGCTGTATTAGCCCCCCTGCCCGCCAATTCTGGGGGGGGCTGAAGGTCAAAGTTCCCCAGAATTGGGGGATTTAGGGTGCCAATGCAGGAGCTCTGGGCTTTTTCAAACAGCTTTTTATGGGGAGTCGATAGATAAGCTGCAAATGTTTCCTGGGTTTCTAACTCACAGTTCCAGTAACCCTGAGCAACGTTATTGCCTGCCACCCAGATCTCGCCAATCTGCCCAGGCAGGCACTGAACTAGAGTCTGAGGATCCACAATTATGATGTCTTGCGCCAAAATCGTGCGACCACAACCCACCAGTGTGCGACTGCCTTTGTGCGACTGTTCCATTGGCACAACCTGATGTTGCTCCAAAGCTGAGGCTTGCACAGACTTCAAAACAGGGTCATAGCTAGGAATTCCCCCAGAAACGAGCAGGGTGGTTTCGGCCATGCCATAGCAAGGATAGAACGATTCGGGTCGAAAACCACAGTCAGCAAATGCGGAAGAAAAGCGTTGCAGGGTTTCAGCGCGGATCGGTTCGGCACCATTGAAAGCGACATTCCAGCAACTTAAGTCCAGTGTTGTTTTTTGTTCAGCAGAGATGCGATCAACGCAGAGGTCATAGGCAAAGTTAGGTCCCCCACTGGTGGTTGCTCGGTAATCAGAGATTGCCTGGAGCCACCGAATTGGCCTTTGCAGAAAAGCTGTGGGGGACATCAAAATGCAGGGTATGCCCAGGTATAGGGGTTGCAAGACATTTCCGATCAATCCCATGTCATGGAAGAGGGGAAGCCAACCCACAAAGATGGTAGTTTTATCATGTTGGAAGGCTGACTTGATCATCTGCTGGTTAGAGATGATATTGCCGTGGCTGACCATCACCCCTTTTGGGGCACCTGTTGAGCCAGAAGTGTACTGCAGAAAAGCCAAGGTATCCGCGTCTAGAGCTGCTGGTTTCCAGGCATCAGCGTGGATGAGATTAATGTTATCGGTAGTCAAACAATCCAGCCCTGTCAGCTGAGTCAGATCAGAACTTAGAGTAGTGGTGGTTAATACAATTGCTGCATCCGCATTCGCAACGATCGCCTCTACTCTGGACAAATTCCGATTCCGCCGTGGAGGGTAAGCTGGAACTGCTACTACCCCTGCGTACAAGCAGCCAAAAAAGGCCGCAATGAATTCCAGACCGGGTGGATAAATCAGCAAGGCACGGTCGCCAGGAAGACAACGACTCTGCAAGATGGTGGCAATCGTTCTAGCCTGTTGATCCAATTTTCGATAAGTCAGCTTGGATTCAACATTTTCCTGGTCATGTTGCAGAAAAATATAGGCTGTTGAGTCAGGCTGAATTGCTGCTTGCTGACTCAAAATTTCCACAAACGTGATAGCTTGAGACTGAAACATCGGATTGTCATCCTAATGCGAAGCCTTACTTAAGTTATCATCAATTTTGGTAGAGGATACAAAAGTAGAGAAAAATTTTTTGACTAAACTATTTTTTTAGCCTATGCGCTACTTTGAGGAATACTGTGAAGTACACCTTGAATCGGGAGTTGCCCCCTATACCTGGGTGTTTAGAAGTTATGAAAAAATTCGTATCCGGTTTGGAGTTTCGTTACATAAATATCCAGATTGTGGTCAAATCTTTTATGAGTCGAATGATGGCTATGGTCATCGCAACTTTGGTCTGATCACAGCCTACACAGAGGGTCTGGTAGAAAATGGTTTCAAAATGTTCTCAGGGACTTTGCCTCCTCTAAAGGAGGGTGGGTATCGATATAGACTTGGCTATCGAGGAATAGATGGTCAAGAAAATGCGAGTCAATTGTCACGAGTGGTGTATGTGTGTGATGAGGCTCCACGATCAATGACCGAAATCAGGTCAGAATTTCTAGGATTTATCAACAATCAGCCCCTCTATGGTCCCCATCCCCAAGTTCCCATAACGCCAGGACCTGAGGACTGGCAAAGGCGTCTATTTTACTCTTTGATTATTGATCGATTTGCCCAGGGGAGTGCTTGCAGTCGTAGAGGATTGGGCATGGTTCCCTATGACCCCTCTTCTCCTTATGCGAGTCACGGAGGCACATTGCAAGGGGTGATTGAGCGGCTCGAATATCTGAGTGCTTTGGGGGTAAGAGCGCTGATCATTAGCCCAGTCTATGCTAATGAACCGAGCGGTTACCACGGATATCATCCTATTCATCTGCTGATGGTCGATCCACGTCTGGGAACCTTACGAACTTTGCAAGATTTAGTAAACAAAGCGCACGAAGCGGGGATCGCGATTATTTTAGACGTTGTGGTAAATCATTTAGCTGACAGTATTGACTGGGAAGAATACGGTGGACCACCGGGGGGAGAATTTAAGTATGTGCGTGGGGATGAGGCGGCTGTCATGCCTTTACCTGTAGAAACTCAAAATACAGTCCTCTTCCATAGTCCAGCATATACAGATATGATTAACCAGCGGTTGTTTGGCTTTCTAGAAGACTGGCGTACCGAAACAACCTATGTGCGCAAGTTACTAATTCAACACCTCAAATACTGGCTCGCAGTTACTGATGTGGATGGCTTTCGCTACGATTCAGCTCGACATGTTGGTCTAGATTTTTGGGAGCCTTGCGTTGCAGAAATTTCAAGATATGCAACTTATTTAGGAAAGCAGCAATTTTTGCAAATTGCAGAACATGCAGGGAGTTTTCATGCAGAGCTAACCGCTTATAATAGTGCAAATTTTTCCGGCTTCCTCGACTACCCAACCCACTATACATTGAAACATTCTCTGGGTAATGGAGATTGGCTTGAAGGATTTGCAGATTACTTTTGTGGCTCCCTGATTCCAGACCAACCCTACACCAACGGTTGGCGGCAAAATCTCATGTTCCTTGATAATCAAGACACTACCCGTATCTTACATGAGTTTCTCAGCCGCCATGAGCAACGAGAGATGGCACAGTCCTGCTTACATTTTGCCTTGGTCTGCTTAATTTTGGGACCACAGCGACCCGTAATTTACGCGGGTACGGAGCAAGAGTTTTCAGGGGCATTGGGAATGCACCAACGGGAAGATACTGGAGAGTGGATTGGCCATGATTGTCATGTTCGGGAAGACATGTTTCATAACCCTGCTTGTGTGTGGAAGTTTGGTCCGATTAATCAAAAGATATTTGATCCCTATAATCAAAATCATGAAACGTTCAAAATCATTAGTCAACTGGCTAGAATTAGAGTCCAAACTCCCCTATTGCAAATCGGAAATCGGACAATGTTGTCATCAGAAGAACATGGATTGCGCTCAGTCATTATTCATGATGATCAGGGCTCACCTCCTCTGATTGCGATTATGAATCTAGGCGCAACTGAACTCACCAAATCAAACTTAGCGCTCCCTCAAGGCTATGGTAAGATTCGAGGACTGGATATTCAGGTTGCAACAGTAGGTAGCACCCTCGAGTGGTTCAACAATCAGCTCCATGCCCAATTACCTTCTTTTGCCTTTATTCTAGGGCAAATTCTGACTGTTACTTCCAAACCGAATCTGAATTAGTTGCTGCCGCAGAATTTATGTCTGTTTCAATAGCCCTCTGTTTAAAAAAAAACATTAAAAATTATCTTTTGAAAGATAAAACATCAATAATGACTCAGTCCAATAATCAGTTTGCTGCATGAATGCTCTCACTTCACACCTTTCTAAATGGAACAGTCCGTTTCAGTTATTGGCTAAATCTCATCACTTTACGCTTTTTTGGGTAGGGCAGAGCTTATCTGAAATTGGCAATCGTCTCACCGGATTTGGATTGGGGATTTGGGTTTATCAGAATACTCACGCTGTTGCCCAATTAAGTCTCGTACTATTTTTTACTACTTTACCGGGAGTCTTAATGACGCCCTTTGTTGGTGCTTTAGTTGATCGATGGAATCGACAACGAATAATCTTGCTCAGCGATATCCTTGCTGCTCTGATTACACTTGCACTAGTATTGCTTCTGCTCAATCACAATCTCCATATCTGGCATACCTACGTCTCTGCATTTTTTACTTCAGTGTGTGGCTCTTTTCAAATGGTGACCAAGGGCGCTGTTTTACCAATGCTAGTTCCTAAACGTGAAATTGGTAGAGCCAACGGTTTAATCCAATTAAGTAGCGCTGTGGGTCAGGTTGCTGCCCCAGGTCTAGCAGGTTTGTTAATTGCATATGTTCACCTGGAAGGTTTGCTGTGGATTGATTTCTCAACCTACTTTGTTGCGTTTTTCACCTTATTGTTGATTCATATTCCTCAACCCGATCAGAGCTCTAGACTAGGTAAAGCCAATCCTTCCCTCATTGATGATGTTGCTTATGGCTGGCAAACCATTTCATCTCAAATCGTTTTAATCGTCGTACTAGTCTTTATGGCACTTCATTTCTTTGTGAGTGGCATGACTAATGTCTTGATTAATCCCCTCATCCTGTCTTTTTCCTCTGAGGCATCATTTGGGGCGATTATGTCTGTGGCTGGAGTGGGGATGGTGGTTGGCAGCATCACCATGAGCATTTGGGGCGGGGAAAAAAACCGATTTGCTGCCCTATTAGGGTTTGCAGCTCTCAATGGGATAGGTCTGATCATTACTGGTCTTAAACCGTCTATCCCCTTGATCTCATTCGGTGTATTTCTTTCATTCTTGAGTTTACCACTGATTTTGGGGACTAATCAAACGATCTGGCAAACCAATATCGATAAAAATGTTCAGGGTCGGGTTCTCTCTATGGTTGGAATGATGACTGGTTTAGCCGTAGCTTTTGGCAATCTCAGCGCTAGCCCTTTAGCCGATAGTGTCTTAGAACCCATGCTATCAAGAGGTGGGATGCTGGCCGATACGGTAGGTCTTTTACTGGAAACAGGTGAGGGGCGTGGCATTGGTTTTTTGATAGTGATTGAAGGTCTAGTCGTTTTATTGGTATCTGCTAGCTTGTACAACTATCATCATCACTTTCAACATCTGGATGCAAAGCAAATGGCTTTGGATATAGAAAGGGAAACTCAAACATTAAAAGGATTACCTCAGGTAGCTAAACAGGATGAATCTGTCGCAGTAGAAGGAGATATTGAACAACTTCAAACCTTAGAGCTATTACAACCAAAATCTGCTCTTTGTCATGATGAAATCGTTGTGGTAGAAGTTAGCAATGAAGCTCAGATTCAATCCCAAATACCAAGGGTTATTGACAGGGATACTTGAGCAAAATATTTGATAGCCTAGTTGTAGCAAGTGACCAACTGTGAAATACCAATTAGATATGACCATTTTGGCCTATTTGAAGAAATTTTGCTCAATCCTTTCTCTCCCGCATTGGCAGAAATCTTAGCCAAAAAGGTTTAATATATCGTTGTATAATTTAGCATTTTTTCGTTCTGTCGTGCTCGACTATACTCAAGAATCATTTGCTAAATCTTAACTTAAAATCTCAAGATCACAAATATGACTGTTCCAGTTTCCTCACCTGCTCCAATTTTTATTCTCTGCTGTAATCGTTCAGGATCTTCTTTACTCCGCTATATTATCGATACCCATCCAGACATCGCCAGCCCAGCTGAACTTCACTTGGGAGAGATTTGTAAAAAACTTTACTATTTAGTGTCGTGTACTCTTGGCGAAGTCAGTAGTTTAAGTGAAACAGAAAAGCATAATTTCGTGCTCAAAGAAGTGCGAAAGATGGTTGCAGGAATCATGGATAACTATGTAGCTGCTAAACACAAGCAGATGTGGTGTGAAAAATCTCCAAATAATTTACAGTTTCTCAAAATCCTCAAATCAGTCTTTCCCGAAGCTAAATATATTTGCTTACATCGTCATGCAATGGACGTGGTTCATTCCTGCCTGGAAAGTAGTCGCCTGTCATTAATGCCAGAGCAATTAAATTATGTTTGTCAAAATTCTGGCAGTATTGTCGGTGCAATGGTTCAAAATTGGGTAGAAAAAACCCAGGAAATTTTAAGGTTTGAACAAGAGTACCCAGAACAATGCTTTCAAATTAAATATGAATCCTACATTCTAAATCCCATTGATACACTTCAAGCTATGTTTGAGTTTTTAGGAGTAAGCTGGGACTCTGCACTACTGGATTCTGTCTTCTCAATAGAACATGATTTAGGTCGCGAAGATCCAAAAGTTGCTTACTCTAATCGAATTCATAACAACTCGATTGGTAAGGGAGCACAGATTGATACGCTTCGTATTCCACCCCGTCTAATTGAAGAGATGAACGAATTATTAACAAAGCTGCAATATCCCATCGTTGGCTCAGACTGGGGAGTTGATTCTTATACTTACTTGGCTTCAGAGAGCAATGAAGAGATAAGTCAAGCACAAGTATCTCCTCCTATGAATCCAGAGGAAATATTAATAGAGTCTTTTTCCTCACGGCTCACCGAATTGCTCAAGGGTTTAGAGGGGCGTCAGGTTATCTACAAGATTATTCTCACTGGCAATCAAAGTGGTTCCTGGTTGATTGATTTGACTGACCCCGACTGTCCTATCAAAACTGGTAATGGAAATGGAACAGCAGACAAGAAAGCTGACTGTACGCTCACCTTTTTCTCAGAAGAAATTATCAATATCGTTAATGGTACCGTAAATCCGATGGAGCTTTGGATACAAGGAAAGCTCCAAGTTACCGGGGATAGAACACTTGCAGAAATATTTTGCTGGTTTTTGGTCGGTAGATTACACTGTCGTAAGAAAAATCCATCAATTTTCTCGACTTTCATGGTTTGAGCAAGAATATCACCTTGAATACCGAAAATTAACAATGACTAATGACCAATCACTAAAATCAGTCAACGGCGGCATCTCCCCTTTATGGGAGAGGAGCTGAGGTTTACCATTCTCCCTACTTGGGAGAATGGGTTAGGGGATGAGGGAAAACCTCATCAAATACGAGCATTTAAGGTTAAGTTGACACCAATGGCAATTTAAACCGAAGTGTTAACTACTTCTTTGAGATTTGAAGGAATTCCAGACTTGGGAAATACTCGCTTGAATACAATATATTCTAGTAGGGTACGCAACCAACCAGGACACCAGCGATGTTGGCAAAATTGCAAGATCTTTCTTTCCGTACTACCCTCTTCAGTTGACCATTTAGCAGGCAATTGACGATTTTGAATCACCCATTTCCAAATTGACCAAATGGAGGGGTCATCTTTAGCAATCTTCCATTTGCTGTAAGTGCGATTGAAGACATCCCTTATAGATTTTTCACTCCATTTAAACAGGTAAAAAGGTATATCATATTCTGTAAACAGAGTTATCTGCCTCGGATTAAGGAAGGTAACTCTAGAACTAGGCTCCAAGAAGATTTTTTCTCCTAAATCTGTCGCCTGCATACAAAGATCTGTATGACTTGCCAAGCTATCAAAAACTTCATCTAGCACTACAGATTTCATGAGGGAATGACGTGCCATCAAGCAGTGAAATTCCACAGAATCTACCGAAGTCCGCTGCAAATCTTGCTCAATGTCCCTTAATTGCTTAGCATAGAGCAGCTGCTTTTGCTCAAACCACTTTTTCCCAAATTTCCTCTGTCGCCAGACTGTTTTTATCCCAGCAACATGAACTTCTATTTCTGGAGAACCGGGTTGTCCTTGTAGAATTAGGGGAACAACAATGCCAGCTTGCTCTTCTTGAGCACAGTCAACGAGTTGCTTTAACCACCCAGGCTCGATAATTACATCGTTGTCCAGAAAAACTATATAGTCTGCATCTTTCACCTCGGGTAAGGCGATATTACGAGCCACATTAGATCTTAAATAGCGATCGCGACGGATTAAAGTCATGAATTGATGTATTTGAGTCTGCTGTTGCAGATACTGCTGTATATGAGCAGGACTGTTCCCGTCTACATAAATTAGGTCAAATGGATAGGCAGCATAATCAGAGAGAATACTCTCTAGGGAGGGTTTAGTTAAACTGAATCGCTCTCTCTGGGTAATAATTAAGGTAACTTTTGGTTTACTCATACAAGACCTTAATCCTAGTTATAGGCATTTATTTTAACTTTCAATCGTAATTGATCTCCCACCTACGGTGTAAGGGAGGTGGGCTTGCATCACATTAAGTCTATCTAATACTCTCTTGCATTAGCAATTTACT
>JAAHGL010000144.1 GCA_010692635.1 Symploca sp. SIO2C1
AGAATAGGAGTTTAGGAGTTTAGAATAGTCTTTAAAGGGGATTATGGGTTAAGAAGATGCAAGGAAATTGCATTGATGAGCTCAATTTTCTTGCACTTTTCAAGGAAAATAAAAGCTTGAAAGCTATGCCAAACAAAGCTTTCAAGCATTTTGCAAGCCAAATAAGTGCAAGGAAATTATACCTTTTGGCTCAAAAAGCTTGCACAATTGAACAAATCTGGGAGCTAATCGAGGGGTAATTCACTCATTACTCATCACTCATTACTCATTACTCATTACTCATTACTTCAAAACCCGAATCAATCGACTTTTTCAGCAAGCCCTAAATACTATTTATCGTCGCCTAATTTCTCCTTTCCAGTCAATTTTTTGCTCTGTAGAACGTCCTGCAAAGGAACGAGTTGCGACCAAATCAATATCAACTGCTACCCCTGGTTTTAAGTAACGAGATTCTATCGGCAGCTTACCTAAATTTAAAGTGAAGTGATTGTTATGACGGCTGACTAATTCCTCTGGAATATTACCTTCGTACTTAGTCCGATATTCAGCGGTTCGACGAAATCCAGGACGTGTCCTCGCTGTGCGATACTTAATCCAAAACTGAGTGGCAACCAAATTAGATTTGCCAGCCTTGTCTACCAGACTAAAACTGAGATTAGTGCCGTTGCCAGAAAAATCTGCCCTAGTGAGTTGAGTAACTTCTTTCTGATGTATCGCATTGGACACGATAAACTGGGTGACACCCTCCTGTTGTGAGGTTGTACCCTCTACCCAAACCTCTTCAGGGAAATCTACCTTTACCTGTCGGTTGTCTTGGAGAGCAAGGCTGATATTTTGTTGTCCGGGAAAATCCCTAATCGATCGCGGTGCATTCCACACCAACTCAAAAGAACTTTCGATTCGCTCAACAAACTCACGATATTGATTATCAATTATCGAGCCAGGAGCTAATAAGGAAATAGCGCCCGTCTTAGTCTGCCATTTATTCTTAGAAAGGGTGAACAGCCTGTCTTGCAGTTGAGACATGGCAACAGTTGCAGTTGGTTGATCCGGCGAGAGTGGCTCAGTACTATTAATTATTGCCAGAGTACCGAGGCGTCCGAGATTCCCATCTCTACCATCTCTGCCATCTTTACCATCTTTACCATCTCGGCAAGAAAATTCCTCAGTTTTGCAACTATAATCAGGAGTACCTGGAGTACCAGTGCAGGTTGTTTCTTCCCAGTCGCGCTTGCGACATTGACAACCCTCAGCACCATAGCCACTGCGTCCTGGTCTTCCTGCTCTACCGCCTTCGGCTCGCACGTAGATGCTTCTAAGGTCTGCCAGATTATTATAGTGAATGGTCAAAGAACCACCATTACCGCCATCACCACCATCGCCACCGTTACCACCGTTGCCACCATCAGCACCTCGGAGATTATAGTCAACATCCCAGTTTTGGTTACGACAACGAGCATCACTACCATTTCTACCATCCTCACCATCAAGACCATCTTCCCCTGATAGTTGCAGATTCATGGGAGAACCGTCAGCAAAAACTGTTAGACTTTGACCATCCCGACCCTGTCTACCTTTGCGTCCTATGTTGCCATCGCGACCATCATTACCATATTCTCTTTCTTGACCATCCCAAGCTAACAAAGGACACAAGCCTGATTCTGAGGAGGTGCTCAGGAAGTTGGGTAAAGCCAGGAAAACCAGAAATAGGGATAGTTTGCTTAGAAAACGTATTGGCATGTATTGGGAATGTAGAATGCAGAATGTAGAATTTAGAATTTAGAATTTAGAATTGGGAATTGGGAAGAAAATGTAGGTATATTGTCTTCCTTATTCTCCTTGTCGCAAAAAATGAGTATAAAGTTCCACTGATTTTATCGTTCTGGGAGCATCCCATTTTTGTAGAAAGACTCTCTTTCCCAAGCTGCACTTAAAAATACATAGGACTTACGCACCGTAAGGAAATTCTGTCATCCTGAGCGGTAGCGAAGGATCTCCCAGACAGCTGAGATGCTTCACTTTCACCTCAGCATGACAGTTGACTGCATAAGTCCTAATAAAGATCTCTCTCCCTCAGCTTCCCCAGCTTCCCCAACTCCCCATCTCCCTTAGGGCTGATTCTTTTCCCAGAGAAAAATCCTGAATCCCCATTATTTCCTCGGCTCGATCTTGAGGAGCAACCAGTTCCTGGGATTGAAATGGTTTTTCTCTCAGTAGAGAATCAACCCTACCCATCTCCCTACTCCCCTTCTGAGGATGGCGGCTCACTGATCGATTGCTGCTTGAGTTTACGAGACTCCAACCACTTACTAACTACAATTACCGCAATTACTATAAACAGAATAATGGTTCCGAATCGAGTCACTAAAGAGATTATTTTTTCCAAAGACATAAAGCGTCCGAAAAAGAATGATAAAGTCACCATTATCGATGCCCAGAGGGTAGCACCGCCGAAGTTGCACAAGAGAAATTGTGGGTAAGGCATTTCTGCAATTCCCGCCATTGGACCAGCAAAAATCCGCAGCAGCGCCACAAATCTACCAAAAAATACTGCTCTGGCAGCGTTTTCACTAAACTCAGTTTTAGCTTGCACTAGTTGGGCTTCGGTAATGCGAAAGACACCTCCTAATTTCAACAGGAAAGGCCAGCCTCCTATTTTACCAATCCAGTAACCGCAATTATCGCCAATAGTTGCACCAGCGATCGCACAAAAAAGCACTATCCAATAATTAAGATCGCCATCGCCTGCCAGAAAACCACCTACCAGAGTAATTGTTTCTCCGGGTAAGGGAATCCCGGCACTCTCGAGGGTAATGCCAAAAAAGACAGCCCAGTAGCCATATTGCCTTGCAATTTCCTGGATCGTCTCCAGTGATAGAAGCTCAAAAGACATCCACTAGAGCCTTTACAAAAATTTATTTGCCTCTCTAATCTTGGCTTGATTCAGGGAATTGTGTCAAACTCGGAGGGGTATGATCGCTCATCATAAATGCCGTACAACATCTTGAAGATACAACAAGTTCAACAAGCCCTAATTAGTGGTAATTTAGCAATAATTTGACATCCAGCTCCCGGTGCCGTCACAATTTCAAAACTGCCTCCTAATGCTAGGGTACGCTCTCGCATTCCTTGAAGACCAAAACCCGTAGTATTCTGGTTCAAATTAAAGCCTTTACCATTATCTTGAATAACTAACTCCAAGCCTGTTACTATCTGAATCTGGATGTTTACTTCTTTTGCTTTTGCATATTTAGAGATATTTGTCAATGCTTCCTGTACAATGCGGTAGGCAGCAGTTTTGACTTCAGGAGATATTGACTGTTGCAAGTGAAGGCGACAAGTAGGAAAAATGCCTGTAGACTTGTGAAAATCCTCTGTAAGAGAAGCGATCGCTTTTTCAAGGGACTGACCTTGCAAGGGGTCTGAACGCAAGGTAGCAACTGATTGACGCACCTCTTTTAGGGCAGTTGAACCCAGTTGCTTCGCTTCTTGGAGCAACTCTTTGGCTTCAGTTGGTTCCGATTCCCATAGCCTTAAAGCTGCTTCCAAGTGTAGATTAAAAACAGTTAAAGAATGTCCTAGAGAGTCGTGAATATCACGAGCAATGCGGTTTCGTTCTTGCAATGTGGCAACATCTTCAATTCGCAGGGCATATTGCCGGAGTTGAGCATTCGCTTTAGCTAGTTTTTCTCTACTTTGACGCTCTGATAGTACCGCATCTACTAATAATTGTAAAAATATCAAAATCAAGCAAAAGAAAATTGTTGAGATAAACACAAAATATGTCAATCTTTCTGGCACTATGAATGGTCGCCGGAGAGCCATATGCTGAACTCGTTCTATCTCCCTTAATAGGAATAACAGAAAAGCAAATCCGGTAAGAACAAAACGACTTTGATGCTTAAAAAGAAAACAGTTACGGATGACTAAAATAATCAACATCAAAGGCAACAGACGAATGTGACCGACGAATGAAGCTAACAAAATTAAACCAATTTCTGAGCCTGTATAAATTATTTTCTCTATCTGTTGATCATTAGTAGGTAACCAAAGTCCCATTGCCCCCAAAGATACAATACAAAACAAGTTTAGTATTGGTGACCTAGGCGGCAGCATCAGTATTGATGACTTAAATGGGGGAGGCAAAGGAAAAGTTATAATTTCAGTTAAAGCAATAAAAATCAGTAGAATCCACTCAAAATAGAGCAAAAATCGAATGGGATGAGTGCGAATTTGAATTAGGTGACGCATCAGTTATACTATTTCAAAATTTAAGATTTTTATATGTATATAGCGTTTCTCATACTTGTGAAGTCTATTAGTTATTGGTTTTTGGGAATGGGGAATGGGGAATAGGGAATAGGAGATGTAAGTAGGTAGGTGCAAATAAACCGAACTATGTTACGAAACGTAAATACAGCTCAAACCCTTACTAATGACAAATGACAAATGACAAATGACGACCTCCACCAGTTAACTTTAATAGTGTCGATCTACTTACATCATGGATGCGAGAATTGCTATATAAGATAGATAATGCAATACTGCGCCAAGATCAGGTACTACTATGACGTAAGTTCCCCTTCTTACTCGCTCTTCCACCGAGCAGCGTATTGCTCAGATCTTGCACCTGATGTTGAAAACCGGATTTTGAGCAAAATTACAACGAATTCAATAGGGTTTCAGCTTCTCAAAATCCGGTTTTTTCGATTTTTGGGGCTTGGTGCAAGATCTCAGTATTGTGTATTCCAGTATTACTTGGCAAGAATTCAAGCTGATTCAGGCAGGTTTTGCTGAGTCTCCAGGAATTCGGTTTGCTTACTATGACAGCACGATCGAAATTCTTATGCCGCGACGATAACACGAAGTTTTTAGTAGACTTATCGGCTTTTTGATTGGGTTATTTTGCCTGGAAAACGAGATCGAATTTGAAGCTACAGGTTCAATGACTCAAGAGCGAGAAGGAGAAGTTTATGCTCAAGCAAATGGATCTTACTGTTTTGGTGCATCCAAGCCAATCCCCAATCTCGTCATCGAAGTTGTGTTTACAAGTGGTAGTCCCAAAAAGCTCCAGCGGTATCAAGCATTGGGAGTACCAGAAGTGTGGTTTTGGCAAGAGGGTCTATTCAGTCTTTATCACCTGCGTAACAATCATTATGACAAAATCACAAAGAGTGAAATTCCAGAACTTGCAACCCTCAATATTGATTTGCTCACCCGCTGTGTGTTGATGGCTCAAACCTCTCGGTTGGAAGCAGCTAAAGAGTTTCGCAGCGCACTGAAATCCCAGTATCGTTGAAGCGATCGCATGAGTTAGGTGATTTTTGAGAAGTGAAAGTACCAGTAAATTCAAGGGATGGTGCGTTACGCTATCGCTAACAGCACCGTACAGTAGATCTATACTTGGTACAACCTTTTCTAAAAATCACCTTCTTGTTCCCCCATCTCCCCACACCTCCCACACTCTCCACACCTTTTTTCGCTCACCCCTCCGCGTCTGCTTCTTGCCTAATTAACAAACTGTGGCATCACTTCCGCTGCAGTAAATAGTCCATAAATGCCTCGTTGGTGTAGTGACACCCCGGCTTTGAGGTAACCAAAAGCAGGACCACAGACATTGGCTGCCATACTAGTCTCATCTCCAAGGGTGAAGGTATGAGTCGAAATCTTGCCTTCAAATGTACGACCAGTGATTTGGACATTAGTGCTGAGGGGTTTTTTGGGATTGCGGGTATCTACAATCCCACCCACAGTAACGCGATCGCGGGAGCAAATTCCCGCTAGTTCCAACATGACATCATCAGCGTGTTCCATATTCTCCAGCTTCAGGATGCCATCAGTCTCTTCTAGTAAAGCTTCTACGTCTGCGTCACTCATCCCCCTAGCTTGTTCCACATCATAGCCAGGAAGATGAGCAATGTCCTCCCGAATTGTTGCCCGATAGGCTTCCCAGTTGGCAATCCCAACCCCAAAAGTAATTTCTACTTTGTGAATCTCTGCATAACTCTGGGCAGCCAAAGCCGCTGCAGCAGTCAACAATCCTGGTGTAGCACCACAACCAGTCATATAAGTAATTCCTGCCGCTTGTAGCTCATCTTTGAGGTTTAACAGTTGTTCGACGGCACTGGTGCGTTTGAGAGCATCCACCAAAACTCCTTGCCAACCGGCTTGAATAAATTGCCGTGCGACAGAAGCCATAAATGTATTGGGTAAATTCGGCAGCGCCAAAAAATATCCATCTACAGAGGCGTTGGTAATTAAGTCTTGGATAGTTTGGTTACTCAGAACGCCACTTGGCTCTAAATAACCCAGTGAACCTTGGGAGCGGTAAGTACTGATACAGCTGTCTGGATTTAACCCAGCAGCGTCATAAGCGTAGCCTTTCTGATCCGCTGCTGCTACCCAGAGCATCTGTTGTTTGGGAGCAAGAACCCTAGCAGCGGCTTGACCTAAACCTCCGAAGCCTAAAACACCGACTTTTACTGGCTCTGCTGTTAACGAGTCACCATTGGTGGGGTTAGTTGAAGTGGTAAGTTGCTTTTCAATCATAATGCTGGAAACTAAAACAGACCTTAATTATCTAAGGTCTGTGGTGCGATCTTGCAATCTCTAGACAAAAGCCAGCACGAGATTGAGACGAGTATATTTTTGTTAACAACCAATTTTCACTTGAATTGTGGCTTGACTACTGAGAAAAGTTACGCGAAACTTAACAACAGACTAGAGTATAATACTAGTCAAATATAAATTTTTGTTACATTATGACTCGCAAAAATGCGAAGCACTGCCGCTTGTAAAGCAACTAACCAGTTAACTGGTTGTTGAAAAGTCATCAAAAGCATCGTCAGCTGTCGCCTAATCAGTGCCACAGCCAAAATCCAGCATTGACCCAGCATTTGAACTCAAGCATGGAAACATTAGAATTTGTCATTTATCCAGATGGTCGGGTGAAAGAGAAAGTCACCGGGATTGTTGGCTCCTCCTGCGCAGAGGTGACAGCAGCGATTGAAGCTCAGTTGGGACAGGTAGTCTCTCAGGAAAAGACGTCAGAGTATTATTCCCAAAAACTTGAGCAAGCAGCTAAAGTAACGACTCAAGCGACTTTTAGCAATTGGTAAAGTTTTTTGTTCAACCTAGATTAAATTACAAAAACCATGTCACATTTCAGCAATATCAAAACCAAAATCCGTAACCTTGTATCTTTACAAGCCGCTTTAACAGACCTAGGTATTGATTGGCAATCTGGTCCTCGCTCAGTGCGAGGCTATCGTAATCAAACCCATAATGCCGAAATCGTCATTGAACAAGACAATGACTATGACATTGGTTTTAGTTGGAATGGTAAAGAATACGAACTGGTTGCTGATATGCAGTATTGGCAACAACCATTGTCTGTTGACGGTTTCCTCAGCCAAGTTACCCAGCGTTATGCTTACCAAACAGTAATGAAAGAAACCTCTAACCAGGGTTTTGAAGTTGCCGAAGAACAAAAAAATGAAGATGGATCGATTCGTTTAGTTGTGCAACGCTGGAGTGCCTAATGTCTGATTCTTCTACGAAACCGGAGCGTTCTGGTTTCGAGCCAGAATTAGGTGGCGCTCTTCGAGATGCACCAGAGCGTTCTGGTTTTGAGCCAGAGTTGGGAGGTGTTCTACGGCAAAAGGGTGTTTATGTTGATGAAATCACCTGCATCGGCTGTAAGCATTGTGCCCATGTTGCCCGAAACACATTCTACATTGAGCCAAGTTATGGTAAATCCCGTGTAGTTCGTCAAGATGGTGACCCAGATCCAGTTATTCAAGAAGCAATTGACACCTGTCCAGTAGATTGTATTCACTGGGTTGATTATACAGAGCTCAAGAAACTTGAAGAGGAGCGTCAATATCAGGTAATGCCGATTGCTGGTGTTCCTGTGACTGGGGTAATTGCGACTAAAAGTCGGCGTAAGAAGCTCAAAAAACAGCTTCAGAATCGGGAAAGTAAATAAGACTGTTAAGTAAAACAGTTGCTATTAGTGGGGCTTAAACAAAGTTTAAGTCCCATAGAACTGTAGGTTGGGTGGAACGAAGTGAAACCCAACATTCATGTTACTGGCGTTGGGTTACGAAGAAAGCTCCACCCAACCTACCTATTGCTTCGTTTTTAGATCATAATCGAAGAATAATCCCAGCAGTGGCTTTAAGGGAAGTCTGAGATACTAATGAAGAAATTTCATAGCAATCACTCTGTATGAGTACACTACTGGCAATCGAGCAAACGATTTCAAGCTTTCAAGCGTTACATGAGCGCTTGGGGTTATGTCGCGCCACTGATGAATCGTTTTTTTCAGAATGGCAGGTATCCTCTATTGAGATATTAGATGATGATAAATCTTTTCTGGACCGTCTCCAGCAGCGATATCATCATTACTACAGTGCTGATCTCTTAACTGAAGGAACGGTGCTTTTATCTATTGTGGCACCACTGCTGGAGCGGTTAGAATTTCATGAACCTCCGTTTTTCGTACAATCTGAGGTTCCTATCAGTCTGGAGGTAGAAGAACACAATCAAGTTTATCGAGGTCGGATAGATGTATTGGTGATTCGCGATCTCATTTGGGTATTGACTGTAGAAGCTAAACGATCTAAATTTGCGGCCGATATTGCTTTACCACAGTGTTTAGCATATATGAGCGCTGCACCACAACAACTAAGCTTTGGAATGGTAACAAATGGCAGCGATTTTATCTTCTGCAAGTTGAAGGATAAAGTATACGATTTTTCTGATGCGTTTTCATTATTGTCTCGGCAAAATAAGCTTTACGAGGTTGCAACTATTCTCAAGAAGTTAAAAATCAACAAATTTTCCGACAACTAGAGATCACTCTCTCGGTGTTGGGTTTCGCGAAAGCTTCACTCAACCTATCTATTCCTTCGTTTTGAGATCATAATTGAGAAATAATCCCAGCAGTCGCTTTCAGCCAAGTCTGAGATACCATCGTTACTGACGCAGACTGTAGGGGATTTAACTTTGCCGATATGGAAATCAAACGGGTCATTTTAAAGAATATTGGACCATTTGAAAACCTAGAAATTCCCTTAGCCCCCACCGAGGAGAATCCCAGTAACATAACCGTCTTTGTCGGTAATAATGGTACGGGGAAAACCTCTGTGCTTCAAGCTTTAGCTACTTCTCTAAGTTGGTTTATTGCCCGTTTACGCACAGAAAAAGGCAATGGCTACCTTATCTCCGAAAATTCCATCCTCAACGAAACCAACGCCGCTGCCATTGAAATAGAGATCTGTGATGCTCTTAGTTCATCAGACTATTCTATTGAAAGTGAGATAGGTAATCCCTTCCAATGGACTATAGCCAAAACCAGAAAAGGGCGTACAGCCCAATATAACAGTAAGCTAACCGACTGCACCCGCTTAGCCAACCATTACCGCAACGCCCTCACCGATAATCAACAAACCAGTCTGCCCCTTATTGCCTTTTATCCTGTTGAGCGCGTAGTACTTGATATTCCCCTAAAAATTAGAACTAAACATACATTCTTGCAACTAGATGCTTACGACAACTCTCTCAACAATCAGGCAGTTGACTTTCGGCGCTTTTTTGAGTGGTTTCGGGAACGGGAAGATACTGAAAATGAATCGGGTATTTCTGAGGATGCGCTCAGAGAACTTAGACAACTATTTGAAACCAATCAAGACGTATGGCAAAAACTAAAAAAAGTACAAGCCTCAGCTAAAGATCGCCAATTAACCGCAGTTCGTACCGCCATTCGCCAATTTATGCCCCAGATGGACAACCTCAGAGTCCGTCGTAAACCCCGCCTCCACATGGCGATCGATAAAAATGGTGAGACGCTGAATGTAGCCCAACTCTCCCAAGGTGAAAAATCCTTAATAGCTCTAGTGGGTGATATTGCTCGTCGTCTAGCCATGCTGAACCCTGCTCTAGATAATCCTCTGACAGGCGATGGCATCATCTTGATTGATGAAGTTGATTTGCACCTGCATCCTTCCTGGCAACGTAGTCTGTGCGATCAACTAATCGAAACTTTTCCTAATTGCCAATTTGTACTGACTACCCATTCACCTCTAGTAATCAGCGATTGTAAAGATGTTTTGGTTTACACCTTAATCAATGGTGAATTGCAAGAACTGCCCTCCCAATATGGACAAGATGCCAATACCGTATTATTAGATGTCATGGATACCAGCATCCGTAACCAAGAAATTGATACTAAGCTCAATGACTTACTTGATGCCATCCAAGATTCCAAGCTATCTCAAGCCCAAGAACTCCTCACACAATTGACTGCCGAATTACCCGCCAACAATCTCGAACTGATCAAGGCGAAACTAGTGCTCCGTAAACAAGAATTACGCCATGCGAACCATCAGTAAAGGGTCGGAACCACCGAGTTTGACTGCCTGGAAACGGAAAAACCCCCACGGATACTATAACCAGTTAACCCAAGATATTCGTCGAGACATTCGAGAGCATGCTTTACGAGAACAATTCTATCTTTGCGCTTATTGCTGCCAGCGAATCGAAGACACTGATGTTTGTCATAATGAGCATGTAGAACCTCGAAAACTGAAGCCTAAGCGAGAGCTTGATTATACAAATATTATCGCCAGTTGTAATACCCCTAATCAATGCGGCAATGCTCATGACTCTAAATCTCTACCCTTAACTCCCTTGATGACGGAATGTGAAATAGAACTGCAATTCAAAATTAGTGGTCGGGTAGAAGGATTGAGCGATCGAGCGATCGCACGAATGAGGTTTTGCACCGGGAACTAGTCTAAACTTCAGTCCAATACTAAAAGCGAAAAGGGGTAACACTGTATGAGTTTTAAATCTCTCATTGCTTAAAATTCACCTCCTCTTTATTAAGAACAATTAGGCAGTTAAAAAGAATAAACTTTACACTTTCTTTACCTAAAATACCAATTTAAGTGCCAGTATAAGGTGTGGCATCCAATAGGATATTTACAGTCCACTTATTTATTCTTTATCAGAGTTTTCAACATGATTTATCGGTCTTCAATAACTAAGGCTTCAGCCGTTATCATTACTTTACCTATTATGTTGGGGAGCTTGCTAGTTCAAGATGTAAAAGCAGGACCTCTTGATATTATTCGGACTATAGAAAGTGTGGTTGATACAGTAAATGACTATGAAGATCGAGAAAGAAGACAAAGAGAGGAGGAACAGAAATTAAAAGAGCGTCAAGCCCGGGAGGAAGAAAGGCAAAGGCGACAGGCACAACTTGAAGCAGCTCGCCAAGCAGCGACAGAAAGGGAAATTCAGGAAGCTGAGGCACGAAGACAGTATTTTGAAAGTTTGCCTCCAGAACAAAAACAAGCTTACATAGAACAGCAACAAGCGCAAAGAGAAAAAGAAGTAGCAGCACAATTAATGCTGTTAGGCTTGTTTACAGAATTTGCAATCAATAGTAGTGGAGAAAGTACTTCCGGAGAGCAACCCGAATATATTTACTATCGGAATACGTCAAGACCTACTTCGAGGCCTGCTCGTACTCCAGTTAAACCTATTAGTCCTTTCTATGGTCCTTGACATTCACCGATGGGATGCTGATGAGAAGGGAGCATCCCATTTTGGCGAGTTGTCTCATTCAATATAGCTGAAACCCTTGCCACGTCGTTCTTTTGGTAATGTTTTTTCCAAAATGGGATGCTCCCGATGAGAAAGTCTTACTGATTGAGGTGAAGCAACATTTTGTTGTATTTGCTAAGACTTACGCACTACCATACAAATTGACTATTTTTGTTAATGCATAAGTCTTGATCTCAGGGAAAAATCAAAAGTGAAACTCAACAAAGTAAAATCGATGTTGGGTTTCGCTTATTGTATGATCTCGCCTAGCCCTCAATCAATCTGTCAGAACGCTCCACCCAACCTACATTTTACTACTATATTTGGGCTTGAATTTTGCTAAAGTCTCACTATAGCAACCCGAAAATTACGACAAATTGCAGCAAACCCTAATTATGCGATCGCTCTTTTTTTAATCCTCATTGAACTCAGCTAAGATACCACCAATTTCATTAGGACTAATATCTTCTCTGTCTGATTTAGAATAAATTGTTAATAGAAGTACACTTGTTGGTGATTTTATTTGATATATAAGTCTATAACCTGCGCTTTTCCCTTTTTGGATGTCGCTATTTTTAATTCTTAGCTTTAAGATGACATATTCTTTACCAATTCTGGGGATACGATCACCAACAAAGTTCCCTGCTTGGAGTTGTTCTATAATTGGCTGAACATCCGAGCGTATCTGTCGATATCTTTTTGAGAAGGTATGTAAATTTTTCTTAAATTCATCTGAAAAGTTGACACAAATTGGATGAGGTTCATTCTGCATTAATCCCCTCCCATAGCTCAGAAATTGGTCTTGTTTGTCCAGATTTAGCTTGCTGTAGAGCTATCCTGAGACTTGCTTTTACTTCTTCAATGGGAGTATCATCCGGGTCAGTTTCGACTTCTTCAGTAACATCGGGAAACAGTACGATAATTCGTACACGACTAGGAGCAAAATTTTCAATGGGGTTATCTAGGGATAATTGACCTGTTTCATCCAGGTTTCCTGTTACTTCAATCGCTTTCATTAGTTTTTAGGGAAAATTTGTACCAATTATAGCATATTTGATAATAGTTTCATAAACCAAACATTAGCTCATTTCTTTGGTCTCCATACTTGATAAATAGCACCGCCAGATAACAGACTATAACCACAAGTGAGACATAGGTGAAAGGGCAATAAGCCAAAATCTTGAAGTATATATGCTAGGTAGATACCAGAAAGAGAATATAAAGCCAGGAAAATTTCGATAAAAGTAAAAAGTTTTATTCTTTTACTAAAGTATTTATTATTATGCCAATTTTTATTTTGATTAAAAATATTAAATTTTGGGGTTCTGACAAAGCTAGTATTTCTCCCTAAAAATCCTGTTAAAGCAGCTATAGCATTTTGTAAAGCAAGACTCATAGATAAACACAAAAAAGCTGGGAACATTATCACAAAGTAAATTATTCTTTCTGAGGTTTTTGGGGATTTATTTTTGGTCGAGACAAAGTAAAAAAATAATAAATTAATAAAAGAAATAACTAATAAGTTAATAGTTTCAAAAAACAATCTAAATTCAAGGTAGGTATGTTTAATAATTAACACAGGAATACTTAAAAAACTCAAGCATAGTATCAGTAAAAAGACTGTTGAATTCAGTAAGTGAGCAATACTATGGACTTTATTCAGCCAAGGAAGCTTAGATTTAACAATATTTTTTAGATGTTTACGAGATGTTTCAGCTCCTCCTTTACTCCATCTGTGTTGTTGTGATTTAATTGCCTCAACTGCAACAGGTATCTCTGCAGGAGCAACAACATCTTCAAGGTAAACAAACTTCCATCCTTGTAGTTGTGCTCTATAACTCAAATCTAAATCTTCAGTTAAGGTATCTGAATGCCAACCTCCAGCAGTTTGAATAGCAGCTTTACGCCATACTCCTGCTGTTCCGTTAAAATTAATAAAATATCCTCCAGCATTTCTACCTTGTTGCTCAATGGAAAAATGTCCATTCAGTGCAAAAGCTTGAATTCTAGTAAAAATAGAATAATTTTCGTTTAAATGGCTCCATCTTGCTTGGACTAGTCCGACTTTTTTATCCTTAAAATAGGGTAAGGTTTTTAGCAAGAAATCTGGATAAGGTAGAAAATCAGCATCAAAAATGGCAATATAATCACCTTTTGATATTTCTAAACCATAAGCTAAAGCTCCTGCTTTGTAACCTGTTCGTTTCGGGCGCTGTAAGTGAGTAATATTTATTCCTTGGTTTTTAATAGCTTGAATCTGAGAAGCAATTATTTGTGGTGTTTCGTCTCTTGAATCATCTAGAACCTGAATCTCTAAGCGCTCTTTAGGAAAATCTAAACTCGCAATGTTTTTTAGCAATCTTTCTGCTACATACAGCTCATTATATATAGGAAGTTGAATAGTTACAAATGGAAATTCTTGTAATGTCAGTATGTTTTTTGTATTTTTTATTTTTTGCCATTTAAGATAGTGATAAACAAGATGGACTTGAATCAAACTGTATAGAAAAATGAATAACAAACAAAAAAAGTAAATTACTAAAATAGTAATTACTATAATTTTAAAAAAAAGGTTCATGCTAAATATAGTAAGTCCACAAAGCTTTACTATAGCAAATTATACTCAAATATCATTCATCCAATAAAATTATTTTATTTGACTAGGGATGGGAAGGATAGCTAACCGCTGCTTAGTTGCTTGTTATTTGTTATTTGTTATTTGTACTTAAGAATTAGTAACTGTTGAATTAATCAAAAGCAGACATGAAAATTGAAGCTCTCTAACCATATTCATGGTAAATAAGAGAACTCCAACAAAAAAAATATTCTAATTTAGAGCAATTATTAGTCTAGCTACTGCTAATTGCTTAAGCTCTAAGGTAAATACCTTGTTTGATAGCAAATATTAAACTCGTTTTATCGTTAATTATACTCCACACCCCTATATTTCCTCTTGATAGTCTGTGAAGTATTGTCCTTCAATTGCTCAAAAAATCGGGGAAGCTTTGAATCTTCTACACCTTTATATTTCTTTGTGTAACTGTCTGGAATAATAGATTGAGGAATATCTCTGATCGCTTCTTCAGATACAGTTACTTGGTTTTGATTTAACAAGTTTTTTAAAGTCTCCCAGGTTGCTCCTCGATGCTGTCTTAGCCATTCTTGCGCAATTGCTATAGCTTTGGAAGGCTTAATATTAAAGCGCATTAACAGAATGGCAAGTACTTGTTCTTTACTTACCATCATTCTTTCTGCTGAAATATCCATTTTTGCCTCATATACAGTTTTGATGATACCAACCCCGGATTTAATATTCCTTTTATAATTCAGTCTGCAAAGGCAGAGTTTTTTAATTGAGCCGCGAATTTTAGTCGCTTGGTTTAAAACAGGAGTATAAAAGCGGATTTCTTATGATTTACCAAATCTAGAGTAATTACCACACAATAAAACCAGGTGGCAATCGAAGTAGATTATTCTACTAGGAAAGAGTAATAAAGATGTGTTTTTATCTCTGAATGTGGTAAATTGTTCTAAGATTTTTGCAAATCAATCAAGTTTAGTATATTCAAGCTTATTCATTTGAAGAGCAAAAAACAATTAATTGTATAAAACTTTACAAAATACTCCTACAGTCATCACTAGGATTAAAAAATATGTAAAATTCAGGTAAATACTCATTGATTAACTTGACGAATAGTTTTAGATCGTTTAATGTCGTATCGAATCAGATGGTTATAAAATTCAACCATTGCTTGAGCTATGAATGTGCCATTAACAAAACACAGGAGCGCGATGGTAATCAAATCATAAGAAGGCACGTCTAAAGATATAGTCTTTCAACCTATCCTGACCAATCTTGCTTTACTCATTAAATTTTGCACCTGATCTGTTAACAGAAATTTACTATAAATTTTTCAAGTTTTCTCATCTTCTTGAACATCTTGTTTAACAATTACAAATAATTGGCGAGTAACCCGATATTTTCCACTTGCAAAAGCTGTATTATTAAGCTGGTTACGCTTTTCTGGACATTGGGCAAGAGGAACAAAAGGTTGTTATCGAACAGTCATTTTTCCCTAACTCTATACTGTAGCTTAGTGCGCACCAGCAAATTCTGAACTCCGTTAGTCCAAACCGCTGCACAGCGGCAAATTCTGAACTCAGCTTCACGGAAAGTTTACATTCGCTCCAGTACTTGAATACCTAACAAAGATAATCCCAGCTTCAGAGTACGAGCAGTTAAATTGCACAATCCCAGCCTTGATGTCCGCTGGGGTTCCTCTGTTTTGAGTACAGGACACTGCTCAAAGAATCTATTAAACTTCTGGCTTAGTTCATACAAATATTGACAAAGGCGATTAGGCAACAAATCTTGCTCCATGTCATGGAGTACCTCACCCAGTTGCAATAAATGTTTTCCTAAAATCAATTCTGCATCTTCTTGCAACAGAATTTTTGCATCTCCTCCCAGCTGCTCTAAATCAATATTACCTTTACGGCTAATACTCTGAATGCGAGCGTAGGCATATAGCATATAAGGTGCTGTATTACCTTGGAGAGTTAACATTTTTTTATAACTAAAAATGTAGTTGCTGGTGCGATTTTGGCTCAAATCTGCATACTTGACCGCACTTAAACCAACCACTTGAGCCACATGAGCAATGAATTGTTCAGTTTCTTCACGTTCTTCTTCTTTAAGTCTAGCTTCCATATCAGCGCGGGCGCATGCGATCGCTTCATCCAATAAATCCCGCAATTTTACTGTTTCCCCAGAACGAGTTTTCAGCTTTTTACCATTTTCACCCTGCACTAGACCAAAGGGGATATGTAGCACCTCTACATTATCTATTAGCCAACCTGATCTTTGCGCTACTTGAAACACCTGAGCAAAGTGATTTGCCTGTCCCCCATCGGTAACATATATAATCCGTTCTGCCTCATCTTGGTGAATTCGATAGCGTAATGCTGCCAAGTCAGTTGTGGCGTAGTTGTAACCTCCATCAGATTTTTGCACAATTAACGGTAGAGGCTGACCTTGTTTATTAGTAAATCCCTCCAGGAAAACACAATTAGCACCATTGTCTTCCTCTAACAAGCCTAACTTTTCGAGATCTTGAACCACTTTTGGTAGTAAGGGGTTATAAAATGATTCACCTCGTTCTGTCAGCTGAATATCAAGCAAATCATATATTACCTGAAACTCACGCCGAGATTGCTCACACAACAAACGCCAAGCACGATGGCTATCTTCTGCACCAGCTTGCAATTTAACTACTTCGTGTCTAGATGTCTCGCGAAATTCTTCATCATTGTCAAAACGCTGTTTAGCCTGCCGATAAAATGTGACTAAATCTCCCAAATCTAGTACATCAGCAGTTGTCAGAGCAAGTGGGTAGGCTTCTCGCAAGTAAGTGATTAACATGCCAAACTGAGTACCCCAATCTCCCACATGATTTAACCGCAGGACATCATGACCCTGAAATTCTAAAATGCGAGCAATGGAATCTCCAATAATTGTCGAGCGCAGATGACCTACATGCATCTCTTTAGCAATATTGGGGCTAGAAAAATCTACAATCACTCGTTGTGGGTGTTTTGCCCGCTCCAGTCCCAATCTTGGGTCTGTCTGAATAGTATTAAGCTGTTTTGTCAAATATTCTGCTTCTAGGGTGAGATTGATGAAACCTGGACCAGCGATCGTCGGTATTTGACAAATATCGGTTACATCTAGATGCTTGACTATTTGTTCAGCAATCACCCGTGGTGACTGCCCCAATTGCTTAGCCAGAGATAAAGAGACATTTGACTGATAGTCACCGAACTTGGGATTACTAGCTGGTACTACCATCGGGTCTGTTTGAGTAAAATGGGAACCGAAGGCAAGAACCAATGCTTGAGTAAAGCGCGTTTTCAGTTGTTCAAGGGTGGAATTCATAACTTCAGGTTCAATTTTGCTAGGTAATGATCGCTCTTTGAGTACAGAAGCTGACTCTCTCTAATTTATACAGACTATCGGGATGGCTTTTCACGAAGCTTGCCTCAATCCAATATGGCAAAGAAATTGGCTGAGTGATACCAGATGCCTTTAATACTATGAACCATTTCTTTGATAGCTAGGTTGATTACTAGGAGAGGATTTGGCTGATTCTGTAACAGTATCTACAGAGCTGGATTTGGTAAGAAATTCACCCAGCCGCAAAAAAATATTGCTAGAGGGGTTGACATTCTATTTTTTTCGTTTTACTTTGATAAAGGCTCAAAAAAGAAAACAACCTTAGAGAGCGCACCGGACCAAGAAAAAAGAATAGTTTGAAAGAAATAGCACAAACCGGACTCGTCAAAAAAAGAATGAGCAGGTAAAGCAGTTAAAAATAACTGCTAACCCAAAGACCGGTACAAGTAGTATCGGCAAGAAAAACCTCTTTTTAAGAGATTAACATGGAGAGTTTGATCTTGGCTCAGGATGAACGCTGGCGGTATGCTTAACACATGCAAGTCGAACGGTCTCTTAGGAGATAGTGGCGG
>JAAHGL010000145.1 GCA_010692635.1 Symploca sp. SIO2C1
CCAATCATCTTTTTTCCTGAATACTTCCTAATATACAATTCCTTCTTTCTTCCTTGTCTACTTTCCCTCCAAGTCCTCCTTGTCTCACCGACCCTATCATCTTATGTAAAAAACCTACCCTTGTGAGGGGGTTAGGGGTGGGTTGCTCCCTACCTTAACAGGTCAATTTTAGACAGGCGTGCAAGATCTCAGTTTTATTAATATTCTGAATTCAAGCAGTAATTTACTACAAAAATTGTTGGATAAATTTTCTGATTTCTTTAATCTTAAATTCTTGAGCAAGAGTTGTAATTTTTTCAGCAAAAGGCAAATATTGTCCATCTCTTGTTTTCAGATTTTCGCTGTGCTCAATTATGTTATCAATGAGACCTTTTTTGGCTAAGTCGTACAGGATATTTAGTTCCTCAATGGGGGGAAGGAGCAAGTCTTTGCTCTGAATATCTCTTAATGAATAACTCACAGATTCAGATTTTTCAATTGACAATTGATCATTTTTTTGATATGTCCATGATAATCCCAAATAATCCCTTATTTTTTCAAGTAAATCTGTCGTTGATAGGGGCTTAGGTAGAAAATCATTGCAACCAGCTTCCTGACTACGGATCTGATAAACATCAGACACAGTGGCAGAAGATGCGAACAAAATCGTCTTTTGAAATTCTGGTAACTTGCGGAGGTGGCGCGTTAGTTTAAAACCATTGATTACAGGCATTAATAGGTCAATGATTATTAAATCTGGTCTAAACTCTTTGGCTTTTTTTAGACCTTCTGCTCCATTTGATGCTTCTCTAACTTCAAAGCCGATTGGTTCGAGTAAACTGAGGATGACTGCACGATTTTCATAGCGGTCATCTACCACCATGATTTTCTTTTTGTCACCCTTGTAGCCAATAATCTCCTGGGAAGATTTGGTTGGAGATGAATCAATGAATTTGAAAGCTGAAGGTAAATCTAAGTCAAACCAAAAAGTACTTCCTTCTCCCAAATTGCTTCTGACTTGGAGTTGGCTTCCCATCATCCTGAGGATATTTGTAGTAATACTTAATCCGAGTCCAGTACCTTCTGATCTATGTCTGCTTTCTCCTACTTGTTCAAAAGGTTCAAAGATCTTGTCTAGTTCTGCTGCAGCGATACCAATACCAGTATCTTTGATTTGGAAGCGAATTTTTTTGTTTGTTATTTGTCTTGTGTCATTTGTTCTTTGTTTTTGAGGAATGACGCTTACTCTAAAATTAACACTCCCATGATCGGTGAACTTAATAGCATTACCTAGCAGATTAATCAAAACTTGGCGCAGTCTTTTTTGATCAACATGGACAGTAGAGGGTAGTTGAGGAGAAGATTGGTAGGTAAAGGTAATGCCTTTATCTTGGGCACGAATCTGACACATTTGAGTAACTTCCAATAAGAAGTTACTCAAATGAATCTCTTGAGGAGAAAGTTCCAATTTTCCCGCTTCAATTTTAGAGATGTCTAAAATATCGTTAATCAGGGTGAGGAGATGATTAGCACAGCTGTGAATAATGCCGATACCTTTTTCTTGCTGGGAGGTGAGGTTACTGGAATTTTGGAGATTTTGCGTGTATCCCAGAATACCGTTAAGAGGGGTGCGGAGTTCGTGGCTCATATTAGCAAGAAACTGGCTTTTAGCCTGGTTGGCTACTGCACTTTGCGCCGCTGCATTAACAGCAGCTTCTTTAGCTTTCTCTAGTTCTTCTAACAGATGCTCTACTTTCTCAATACGTTGTAAATCTTGCAAGTTTTGAGCAAGTTCCTCTGCTTGTTGTTTAGTTGTTCGCAAAAGTTCTGCTTGTTGTAGTGCTACACCCAACTGGCTGCCAATCTGGGCTAAAAGATTTGTTTCCTCATCTTGCCAATAACGGGGTTGAGAATTTTGGTAAGCTACTAACAGTCCCCATAGTTTATCTCCTTGGGAAATAGGAACAAAAGTTTCATTACGTGGATATTTTCCTTCTGAATGGGTCTGAGAGAGAATTTCTGTTAATGTAACTTGGGCAGGAGTAAATGGACTCCAACCATCTACGATAGAGTCAGCTACGAACTCACCACTCCAATCTGAATTGAAGCGATAGATTGCTACTCGCTCAGCCCCTAGCAACTGCCTAACTTCCTGAGTGGTGGTTTGAAAAATGGCTTCAATATCTAAAGATTGACGAATATTTTCAATCGTTTTGGCTAAAGCTTGTTGCCTCTCAGCTGCTTTTTCCAGTTCAGTAGCTTGAAGTTGGACTTGCTTCAAAGATTCAGCTTGTTGTAGAGCAATGCCCAACTGTGCACCAATTTGAGCTAACAGATCAACTTCATATTCTTCCCAATGGCGTGGTGTTGAGTTTTGATAAGTAGCAAGTAAACCCCAAAGTTGTTCACCCTCAAAAATAGGGACAATTGCATAAGCTTTTACTTCAAATTCTTCTAACAAAGCAAGATAACAATCTGAATGCTCAGCTTGGTAAATATCATCAACAGCAAAGGTTTTGTGCGCAGCATAGCGCCCCCCTTTGGTTTCTTGGAGATGAGTATCTTCTATTACAGATTTAATGCCTACCAATGGACTCCATCCCGCTGCTACTGCCTCCGCTACAAATTCACCACTCCAATCTGAATTAAAGCGAAAAATTACTACTCGCTCAGCTTTTAACAGTTGCTGAACTTCTTGAGTAGTAGTTTGAAAAATCTGGTCAATATCTAGAGATTGGCGAATTTTGTCAATCGTTGCAGCTAATAATTTTTGCCGTTCTGCCACTCGCTCTCGTTCAGCAGCCTCTGCAATTTTAGTAGTTTGTGCTTGTAGCTGCTGTACGTATTGGTCTTGCTTCAAGGCAATTCCTAATTGTTCAGCAATGTGGGTGACAAACTCAACCTCTGAAGCTTGCCATTGACGAGGACTATCGCATTGGTGAACACAGAGCAATCCCCAAAGATTCTCTCCGGCTAACAAAGGTACTACGATATTGGCACGAACTTTAAATTGCTCTAGAATCTGAATATAGCAGCTTGCTACATTTCCTTGATAAATGTCAGTAATAGTATTTATTGTTCCTTGCTGATACAGAGGGGCAAAACGCTCACTAAAGCAGTGATCATTAACTTTAGCTGCAATCACTGAATCAATCCCAGATGCCATATCTTCGGAAATAAATTCCCCTTCCCAATCCTGCTCCGGATCAAAGCGGAAGACTGCAACCCGATCCGCCTTGAGTAGTTGACGTACCTCAGTAACTGTAGTCTGAAAAATTGTTTCTAGATTCAGAGACTCGCGAATTCGAGAGATTACACCAGTCAAAGCCTTTTGCTGCTGAGCTTGATACTGAGCTTGTGCCAAAAATTCAGCTTGCTGCACCGCAATACTAAAATGCTCTGCAATACGCTTAACAAATTCAATTTCGGTATTTTTCCATTGGCGAGGCTCATAGCATTGGTGAATGCACAGCAATCCCCAAAGATCTTGACCCTGTAATACAGGAACTATCAGGTTGGCACGGACTTGGAACTTGCTCAGAATTTTGGCATGACACTCACTTAAACCACTAGTATAAATATCACTGACAGCTTGCACTTGACCCTGCTGATAAAGGGGAGCAAATCTTTCCCCAAAACAATGATCATAGACTCGCTTGGCAAGAACCGAATCCCATTCGGGATCAACATCCTCCGCAACGAACTCTCCTTCCCAATCTCTTTCTGGGTAGAAACGAAATACTGCAACTCTGTTTGCTTTCAGCAGTTGGCGCACCTCAGTTGCAGTTGAGTTGAAGACCGTTTTAAGATCGAGAGACTGACGAACTTTACTGACTACTTTAGCAAGTGTTCGCTCCCGCTCTACAGCTTTAGTTAACTGTACTGCTTGAGTTTTAGCTTTTTTGAGATATTTTGCTTGCCGAAGAGCTACTCCAAAATGCTCAGCAATTTGCTTGACAAACTCAATTTCAGTATCTTCCCACTGGCGGGGACTACTACACTGATGAATACAGAATAACCCCCACAGTTGTTGATCTAATAGTACAGGTACTACTAAATTGGCACGGACTTGAAATTTCCCTAAAATCTCGGCATGGCAATCACTCAAACCTTCATCATAAATATCCGCAACTGCCTGCACGTTTCCCTGCTGGTATAGAGGAGCAAACTTTTCCCCGAAACAGTGATCATAGACTCGCTGAGCCAAAACTGAATTCCATTCAGGAACTCTATCCTCAGAAACGAACTCTCCTTCCCAATCTCTTTCTGGATAAAAACGAAAGACTGCCACTCTGTCTGCTTTGAGGAGTTTCCGTACTTCAGTGGCAGTCGTTTGGAAAATCTGGCTTAGTTGTAGGGGCTGTCGGATACGAGAAATTACACCAGTCAATGCCTTGATTTGTGCTTCACAAAAGGGAAAAGACACTGGCTCAGTCGTTATCTGATTATCTGGTGATGAAGGCTGTGAGTACACATCACTAGTTGGGAGTTTTCCAGGATCTAGAGTCATTGATGGAGCTCAAGGAGTGTAATCTAGAAAAGTTACTATGTTGAAAATAGGCAATTGGAAATGGGGGAAGACAGATGAATGATTTTCCTCCTTGTGTTCTGAGCACGGCTTATAGTGCCTATCCTGAACATGGGAAATAGGGATTTTTATTCTTCATTGTTACAAAATTTAAGCATTTGTATCAACTCTGGGAAGAGTAAAGTCAGCGCAATGAGTCGCCAAAGCGAAAGTAATACCAAATCCATCATATATACCCCCGTTATTTGCCGCCCTGTAGAGAGGGTGAGCGAAAAAAAGGGTGGGGAGCTGAGGGAGAAGAGAGAACTTATAATTTTTGGATACTTAGCTAGGAAATCCCACCGAAAATTTCGTTCACCCCTGTAGAGACGTTGCATGCAACGTCTCTACAGAGAATTTTCGCAGTTTTCTCAAAACAGGGGTGGCTAACCCGGATTTGGTATAAATGTCTCCAGGGCAGAAGCAATAAAGGTTTGAATAAATTATTCAACTTTTCATCAGGGCTAAAACTCTGTTCGATACCGTGTAGGGTGCATTTCCTTGTAACGCTTTTATGTCAAATTGGGCACCAATAGAGAATAAGTCTCTTCTTCCCAGAGCTACAACATTGTAACAATTTAGATGTAGAACAACTTACTTTGACATTTTGGCAAAATGCTCTAACAGCAATCGGTGGATGAAGATGTAACCGCCACCAACTTTTTGCAAGAATATCCGCTCAGTAGCATAGTTGAGGAAGTGGGCATAGTTCCAGGGAATAGAACCACTACAGTAGAGGATTATCCGCAAAATGAAGTGCTTAAAACAGGCTTCACCTCCTCCTAAAGCCAGTCCAAATGCTAGCCCAATAATTCCCCAGAAAAATGTATACCATTGCAACAAATTTGCGGCTGTAAACAAAATAATAAATCCAATCAAGGAAAAAATAATTGCATTTTTAGCTGACTGTAATATCCCTTGATTTGGAATAGTAACTTTGTGGACATATTCTCCGGTAAAACCACGAGTAATACCGAAAATTAGTCCCATTGTCATACCAAAAACTATGCCACGAATGAACGAATAAAATAACAAGTCTCCAGAAAGAGAAATTCCGAAGAACCATGGTTTAAAAATTAATTCATAAATAATTTTGAGCAGTAACGCCAATATTGTTCCGACAGTTAGCCCAAGAACAAGATTTTTAATGGCTTTTGCCCACGACCATTTGAGTTGTTCTACAGGATTAATCTTCTGTAAACCAAACAGAAACCAAAACAATAAACCACTAGCAAAAAGCAGCAAAACAAATTGAATTGTTGTCCTTGAAAAAACTAGATTACCAACTAACCAAACGAATAAAATGAAACTCAGTAAAAGAGAAATTACATAAATTTTTTTTTGCCAATTGGTTTGGAACCAATCAGGCTGGATTCGCTCAATCAAAAATACAGTCTGTGACTGCTCATCAAGTCTTTGCGCTAGCCAGCTTAGCCAGTGGATTACTGTATCTTTAGGATAACTTTGTTTAGAATTACGGTGGCTAAGCAGCATCCTTTGAATATAAGCATCAAATAAGTGTTTGCGTCTCTCCTCAATTGCACTAATTTTGGGTAAATCTTCTCTGGACATTCCTTGGTAAGCAAGGGTTATAATACTCAACATCAGAGGGGAGCTAGCTAATTCTTGCAAGATGGTATCTTCTTGCAGAGCTATACTAACTGCTGCGAGTTCTACACCAACACTGTTGAGGTATTGATGAATCTGTTGTGGGCTTAGAGGCTGCAAACAGATGGCAGCTTGTAGGGTAAGGCGATGCTTAATTGCTTGGTAATCTTGGATGCGGCAACAGACGACTATCTCAGTTGTGCCATGTTCCTGACTGAATTGATTGATTGCTAGAACACAAGCTTCCCTGAGTTGGGTACTGACTTCATCTAAGCCATCAAGTAGCAGTAGTAGTTGTCCAGCTTTGACCCAGCTTTTGGCAATTTCTTGAGAAACTTGATATTGGGTATTCAGTTCCTGAACTAACCAATCCCTAATAGTTTGCTTTCCCCCTTTCCAGGAGGAAAGGTTAAAGACTACAGGAATTGGTTGTGTCCAATCTGTTTTGGCAATATCGAGTAAGTCGCGAGTGAGTTCGAGGAGAGTAGTAGTTTTACCAGCACCAGGTTCCCCTAGGATGAGAAGCGATCGCCCTTCTCCCATTTCTGAAAATTTATCACTTACTCTAATATTAGAAGGTAGGGCTTGCTGTTGGGTATCAAGATTTCCCCATAACAAACCCCAGGGTCGTTGAACTAAGTCGGTTCTTTCTTCTAAACCTAATGCAATCATGGCTCGACCGTGCAACGATGTTTCTAATACCCCTTTTATCCAAAAGTTTCTGACTTTGTTAATTAAGATTTGGCGTAGGCGATATTCCTGACGATTGAGTTCAATTGGCGGTAACTGGTGATTAGAAGTAGCAAGGGTAGGCTGACTGCTAACCTGGAGAGGTAAAGTTTGATCTTTACTTTGAGCACGAAGAGAAGGAGAAATCAGTTGAGCAGTAGGTAAATTAGCTGCTAGTGATGCGAGTACCTGTAGAACTTCGGTAGCACTCTGGTAGCGCTGCCGAAAATCACGTAGTACCATTTTGTCTAAAATATCTAGTAAAGGAGAGCCTCGGACTTGCCCTACTTCTAATTGGTTACGCCAGCTTACCTCACCAGTCTGAGGATCTTCGGGAAGTTGATTTGGTAACACTCCTGTGAGAGCTTGGATACCTAGAATTCCTAATGCATAGATATCACTACTTAGTCGTGGTTTACCTTGTAACTGCTCCGCAGGTATATAGCCAGGAGTGCCGATGACAATAGTTAAACTCTGCTGTGGCTGAGTATTGGTTATCTGAGTGGTGACTTGTTTAACTGCACCAAAGTCAATCAGGACTAACTTTCCGTCTGATGCGCGTCTGATTAAATTGGCGGGTTTGAGATCCCGGTGAATGACATTATGTTGATGAACATATTCTAGGATTTGCAGAATATTCTTGAGTAAAACAACAACTTGCTCTTCGCTCCAGCGCTTATCTAAGGGAAATTCTTGCTTAAGGTCATGACCTATAATCAATTCTTGAACCAGATAAAATTCCTGATTTTCTTCAAAGTGAGCTAGAAGTGTAGGAATTTGGTCATGATTGCCTAACTGATGCAGGATTTTTGCTTCTTGATCAAATAAGCGTCTTGATGTCTGTAATATAAAGGGATGGTTGGACTGGGGTTTGAGTTGTTTGACAACGCACTGAGGATGCCCTGGTAAATCCTGATCCTGTGCCAGGAAAGTTTCCCCGAAGCCTCCACTTGCCAAGGAACTGATGATTTTGTAGCGTCCACGAAGTATGTTTGGGAGCATGAGATTTAACGTAGACTCAGGAAAGTCCCCCCTATAGAACTGAGTTAGGTGAATACCATTTTGGCACAGTAGTCTATTAAGCTCATCCCAGGTAATTTGAGTATTGTGGTTAGATACAATCTATCAAAGGAAGCAGGTAAAACTTCCCTGGAGGAGATTGAACGTCGCTTGGCACAGGCGGAATGATATCACTATCCTTTCACAAGAATGAACCGAGTGCGATCGCATTTAATCTAGTTTGCTCAATATAATCTACAGAGGGAAGAGACAAAGCGTCTAGTGATGCAGAAATCGAGGTTTTGATTGAAAAGTATGAAGGTCTGTTTTCGCCAATAAGTAATAATGACCAATGACTAATGACCAATGACCAAACTCTAACTTTCATACATCTCTAGCGGTAAACCATCTGGATCTTGGAAGAAGGTAAACCGCTTACCAGTAATCTCATCAACCCTGATCTTTTCCACCTCCACACCCTGAGATTGAAGATAGTCAACAGATTCATCTATATTCTCAACCTCAAAAGCTAAATGTCTTAAGCCACAAGCTTCGGGTTTGTTGACTCTTGCCGGAGGATGAGGAAAGGAAAAAAGCTCAATTGCGTCATGGAGACCAACTCTTAAATCTAGCTTATAAGAATCCCTAGCAGCTCTGTAAGTTTCTTGGATAATCGCAAATCCCAAAATATCTACATAAAAATGCTTTGACTTTTGGTAATCAGAGCAAATTATCGCAACGTGGTGAATTCCTTTGGTCTTCATAAAAGCTAATCATTAACTGAATTGTTAAATAGGGCTTGCTGCATGAGTGTGGAAGCTATACCAGAAAAGGGTTTCAATCCTTTTTAGGCAAAAATTAGTCCAAGGTTTTTGAGTCTATCGATACAAAAACCTTGCACTTTAACCGGAAAATCCCTAATGAATTCTTGACTCATTACTCATTACTCATTACTCATTACTTCAAAACCCGAATCAATAGACTTGATGAGGCAAAGCCTAAATAGTCTTTCATCCCAGACCACCATCTCGGCAGGGATTAGGTTAGAATTGTTAAGGGTTTGTTACAGAATTATTGTAGAATTTTACATTCTGCTAGTCAGCCTCTGACCTTCAGTGGCAGTTTCAACCAGACCTCTATTGTTCTCAATTGCTCCTATGAGTCTCCCCATTCGCAACGTCGCTATTATTGCCCACGTCGATCACGGCAAAACCACTCTTGTAGATGCTCTGCTCAAACAATCCGGCATTTTCCGGGAAGGGCAAGAGGTTCCAGACTGCGTCATGGATTCCAATGATTTGGAACGGGAGCGGGGAATTACCATTCTCTCCAAAAATACCGCTGTCCACTATAAAGATACTTTAATCAATATTGTTGATACCCCAGGTCACGCTGACTTTGGTGGTGAAGTGGAGCGGGTATTGGGCATGGTTGATGGTTGCATCCTCATTGTAGATGCTAATGAAGGTCCGATGCCTCAGACTCGGTTCGTACTCAAAAAGGCCCTGGAAAAAGGATTGCGTCCCATTGTTGTAGTCAATAAAATCGATCGACCCCAAGCAGACCCCTACGGTGCTATTGATAAAGTCCTAGACTTGTTTCTAGAATTGGGTGCAGATGATGACCAGTGTGAGTTTCCTTACCTATTCGCTTCTGGTTTAGAAGGCTACGCCAAAGAAGATTTGGAGGCAAAGGGTGTGGATATGCAACCTTTGTTTGAAGCCATTGTCCACCATGTACCACCACCAGTGGGAGACTCTACCAAGCCGCTGCAATTGCAAGTAACTACCCTTGACTATTCAGAATATCTTGGTCGCATTGTCATTGGCAGAATCCACAATGGTACGATCAAAGCCGCTCAACCAACAGCTTTGGTTAAAGAAACTGGGGAGATTGTCAAGGGAAAAATCTCGAAGCTGATGGGTTTTGAAGGACTCAGTCGGGTTGAACTTAAAGAAGCTTCTGCAGGCAATATTGTCGCTGTTGCGGGATTTGCTGATGCCAACATTGGGGAAACGATTACTTGCCCGAATGAACCCCAAGCTTTGCCCCTAATTAAGGTGGATGAGCCGACATTGCAGATGACGTTTTCGGTAAATGACTCCCCATTTGCCGGTAAGGAAGGGGATTTTGTCACTTCCCGACAATTACGCGATCGCCTTTTGCGAGAATTAGAAACTAATGTTGCCTTACGAGTCGAACAAACTGACTCCCCGGATAAATTCCTGGTATCCGGTCGGGGTGAACTGCATTTAGGTATCCTGATTGAAACCATGCGTCGCCAAGGCTATGAATTTCAGGTCTCCCAACCCCAAGTCATCTACCGGGAAATCAACGGTCAACCCTGCGAACCTTTTGAGTACCTGGTGCTAGATGTTCCGGAACATGCAGTCGGCAACTGTATTGAGCGACTAGGACAGCGTAAGGGAGAAATGCAGGATATGCAAGTAGGAGGCAATGGCCGTACCCAACTAGATTTTGTCATTCCTGCCCGTGGTTTAGTAGGCTTCCGGGGTGATTTCCTGCGTATCACTAAAGGAGATGGCATTATGAACCATAGCTTCTTGGAGTATCGTTCCCTTACTGGTGAAGTAGAAACTCGTCGTAATGGGGTAATTGTTGCCTTTGAGGAAGGGGTTGCCACCTTCTATGCTCTGAAAAATGGCGAAGACCGGGGTGTATTCTTTATTACTCCTGGTACTAAAGTTTACAAGGGTATGATCGTTGGAGAAAATAACCGTCCCCAAGACTTAGATCTCAATGTCTGCAAAGCCAAGCATGTAACTAATCATCGCTCGTCTACAGGAGAAGAGTTAGTCCAGTTACAAGCTCCAGTAGAGATGAGTCTAGAACGAGCTTTGGAATACATCAAAAATGATGAATTGGTAGAAGTGACTCCTAAGTCAGTGCGCTTACGGAAAATGTCGAAGAAGTTAGCAAGGCGTTGAGCTTAAAGTAATCCAGATTAACTCCCAGATAGCCCTTAGGTTAAAACCTGGGGCTATTTTGTTGAAGATTGAGCGCTAAGGGTGAGTTGGTACTTTTGTGAAAGCGTAATATCAAAGAGTGGATATGGGGCTGACTTACCAATTCAGTCGCTAATGCCTTAGCTTCATAAAATCTTTAAAAAAACATCCCATATCTTCATTAAAGCTTTAAAGAGTTTTCAGCAAGACCTCAGTATTATTGTGATAAGCTCTTCATCTTGACTCTACAAAATTATTTTGCCCGTAAGTTTATTGTGACAGCCGGCTTGAGGTAGGGGCGGAGCGAATCATTATTGAATGTTTATTTCAGGGTATTTAACATGAAAGACATCTTGAAAGCTGCACTGATTGCCCCCACTCTATTGATTGGTTTTGTCGGAGGGGCTCAAGCTCTCACTCTTACTAATACAGATAATAACTCTGTTACTCGGTTTATTTCTCCAGATGGAGCCACAGTGACAGAACTGAAGCCGATTAGCTTACTTTCTCCATCATCATTCAATACATCATCATTTAATAGCTCCTATGGTGGGCAGTTTGGAGGGTATACCATAAACACTGGAGTCAGTAATGGTGATCAGATAACGGTTAGTACCTACGATGCCGGAAGCCCCGGTGCTGCGGCGAACGGTTTACCAGTGGTTGGGGGGCAAATTGTCGCTACCTATCAAAATAATATTTTACCAATAGGAACACCCCATTTCGTACAGTTTGTAAACACAAATCAGCCACTTGGCAATGCAACACCGCCATATCTTGATCCAGCACCGAACGATGATAACCTCCCCTTCTATTGGACAGAGACAGAGCGTCCTACATATCAGTCAGGCACAAATTTGTCTTTTTTCGATTTTTCAAAAAGGACGAGTGATGATCTCTTTGGTACATCACCGAAACTTGATTCTATAACTTGGGAGGCTGATCTCTTCTATGTTCAGTGGGACGGCGGAACCGAAATTACTGTAGAAGGTGGAATTAACTGGGGATGGGAAAGCAAATCCGCAACTAAGGGTACTTCTGCTGCATCTTTTGTGAATTCTTCACCATCAACTGCTGTAGTCTCTGGTGTTGGTACAAGCAGTTTCGCTTGGGGAAGCGGACAGCCATCACAGCTATCATTTACACCAAAACCTTTTAATCCAAAACCTAATGAGGTATTTTCTCTTGGAACGCTAGATTATTTCAATGGTACTATCTTGTCAGGAACAGAAGCAAGCTCTGTTGATCTACTTTTAGACTTTACGTTTGACAATGCGATGGAGAACAACCAGCAAATATCTGCTGGGTTATCTTTAATAAACACAGTGAACACGTCTGATCCAGTAGCAAGTGCGGACTCTGTATCATTTACGTCCGGTGGTTTTACCTCCGCGTTCAATGTATTAGAAGGACAATCTGCTTCGGCAGAACTCTTTGCTAAGTTTATATCAGGCACGGTGACACCTTCGGGAGCACCAAACAACTCTGGCAAATCGCTTGCATCACCATTGGACTTTCCTGCTATATCAAGCCTAAGTATTGAGATACTAGGGTTCGGCAACCCATCTGAGTTTGGTTTTATTGAGGGCGACGATTTTTCAGAAGATAGTCTACCGCAATCAGTACCAGAGCCCATGACAATCGTTGGAACGATTGCTGCGTTTTCTTTTGGAGTGGTGTCCCATAAAAGAAAGCGTAAGTAGTTCGACCAGGTTAATGAGTAGCTTGGATTGTAGTTTGGGCTATTTTGGCTATTCCTAATTAACCTATCTAATCGAATGGCTTGGAACCCTATATCACCAAACTTTTTTTAGCTCTCTACTAGAGTTTTTGGAACAGACGGTATAAACAGAATGCGCTACCACATTATAAACGTACTTGTTCCGGCTGTTTTGCTTGCTTGTATCTTTATCGGATATAAGACCAATGTTCCAGTGAATAGCTCGGAGAGCTTTTGTTTGCAACATACCGGACAGCAGGATAAGCCGTTGCCAACTGTCTGTGTTGTACAAAATGAGGCGGCTAGCCATTCGCCATCTAGTGCGAACTATGTAATCCAGATTGAGACTTCTGAGACTGAAGCGATCAAGGAGTTAGCAAGAAGATTTGATAAACCATCATGCCTAGGACAATATGGTTCATACGTAACGATGGGACTACCGGAAGTGGTAATATGTAGAGAGGATATGAAAATATTTCTCCAGACTGTCAAGCAGTTCGCAGACTCATCAACATCTAGCTTAATTGATCAACTTCTTTTGCGTATCTAATTACTCACCGTTCGCTTATTTTGTCTAGTGGTTAGCAAAAATTAGCATGCGCTATATATAGTGTATTTCACCAATTTTAAAAACATCTCCAGATTAAGTGATCGCATATAATCTTAGATACACATTTTGGGTAATTTGTCAAAAACTTAACCGTAACCTGGAATCCCCATTCCCTCGTGACAATTTCTCTAACTCGTTTTCAAATGGGCGAACGGTGAGTACTAACAAGTAAGGATTCAGCTCTCAGGTGACATCTGAGCAAAATGTTCCATCAGCATTCGATGGATAAAGATGTAACCGCCGCCTACTTTTTGCAGGAAGATGCGCTCAGTGGCGTAGTTGAGAAAACGTGCATAGTTCCAGGGAATGTAGTTGTTGCGGCAGAGAATGAGACGCAGGGTGAAGTGCTGGATGCAGGCTTCACCCCCACTCCTCAGCCCTGCAGTCAGCCCTGCAATTAATCCCATAATCAGCCCTACAACTAGCCCTATAATAATCAGCGCTGCACTCGACACTAACTCTAGGTTGTCGCCGTTTAGCCTTGTACTTAGCCCTACAATCAAACCTGCAATCAGTCCAAGTATCAGCGCTTCAATCAACCCTAAAATTAGTAGATAAGTTTGTTCTTGCTTTCTATTTTTTAGCCAATATGGCTGAATGTTTTCAATTAAAAATACTGTTTGAGATTCCTGAACCATATTTTGCGCTAAGCCAAGCAACCAATGCTTTGTTTGCTTTTTAGAGTATCTTTGTTCACTGCTTGAGCAATTATGACGATCACACATTCGCTCAATGTAGTCATCAAATAATCGATTGCGGCGTTCTTCCAGCACTTCAAATCTTGGCAAATCCTCAAGTGCTACTCCCTCGTAAGCCAAAGTCATCATATTGAGCATCAAAGGTGACTGCGCTAATTCTTGCAGTACCCTATCCTCCTCCATTAACCCCCTCAAACCTCTCAAGTCATTACCGACACTATCCAAGTAATGACAGACTTGCTCTAAAGTCAGCAATCTTAGATCAACTGCACTTTGAAAATTCAGACGATTAGAAAGAGCTTCATAGTCTTTAATTCGACTACACACCACCAACTCTGACCTATAACCCTGTTTAAATTGATTCAACGCTACAATACAATCATCTCGATAATCTGCCTTAACTTCATCTAAACCATCTAGTAATGGCAGTAGTTGCTGTTGCGTTACCCAAGATTGTCCAATTTTCTTAGGAACATCATACTTACTCTTCAGTTCCTCCACTAACCAATCTGCTATCTTCTGCTGCTTACTTGCCCAAGAAGATAGGTTAAAGACTACCGGAATCAGAAGGTTAACATCTTGCTCAGCACGAGCAATTAAATCACGAACTAGTTCCAGTAAAGTTGTGGTTTTTCCTGACCCCGGTTCTCCTAAAATAAGTAAGGTTCGTCCTGCACCAATTTTGTCAAAGATATCGATAACTTTAGTACCTTCGGGGAGGGGTTGAGGTGAGTTGTCCCCAATTTCTAAGATAGCGTTCCCAGGATTTGCGATCGCCTCCGCACCAGCGAAGCTGATTGCATCAGGTTTTTCCTCCAACCCCAACTCAATCAACACCTGCTTATACAAAGATTTTTCCAGAACCCCTTTAACCCAAAAGTTCTTAACTTTAGTCAGCAATGCCTGACGGTTACGGTATTCTTGGCGAGTTATACCCGCTCCATTTGTTCTTGCCTGCTGACCAAAAAAGAGGGTACTGTTAATCCAGTTTGCATTTCCCTGCACTTGGACATTGCCATCACCAATTGTAGCTTTTTGCCCACCATCCATTGAGCCTGTATTCGTTTGCTGAACACTCGGTTCAGGCTGAGACTGTTGTGAATTGGACTTATCGGACGGTGGTTCACACATTTTTATAACAACTAAAGATGGGTGTGATCGATAGATCCGCACTATCTTCCTTGCCTTTATTCAAGAAAGACATACGGCGCTTCATCTGTTATGAGAAAGCCTCATTACAGGGATTATTGGAACTTCTGTCTTCAATCCTCTATATATAAGACGTATTCAACAGGTAATTCCTGACTTTTTCGAGTTAGAGATTTTTCGCAACTACAATCAGTTGAAATACCTGTTCTTGTTTCCATCTTCACTCATCCCGCCCAACTCTGTCAGTCAGAAAAGTCCGATCATAAAGTCGAAAAAGTTAGGTTATTCTCGCAAAGCTTTATGCTTCTGATTCAATATGTGCAAACCGACAAGTAGTGTAGAGGAATAATAAAGTTTGACAATTTCAGCCAGACAAACCCTACTATTGGAATTCCCAATTAGCAATTAACAATTAACAATTAACAATTAGCAATTAACAATTAACAATTAGCAATTAGCAATTAGCAATTAACAATTAACAATTAACAATTAACAATTAACAATTAGCAATTAGCAATTAGCAATTAACAATTAACAATTAACAATTAACAATTAACAATTAGCAATTAGCAATTAGCAATTAACAATTAGCAATTAGCAATTAGCAATTAACAATTAGCAATTAGCAATTAGCAATTAGCAATTAGCAATTCCCTACTTCCCAAACCGTGTATCCTGCCAAGCACTACCTACACCTTGAATCACACCGCGAACAATCAAACCAATACCCCTACCAATTACTTGAGTAAGCAAATAAACAACACCCCTACCAGCCCAGGCAACAGTTGCTCGTAAACGAGGTGCGATCGCATCTCGTAGTTCATAGGCTATACTCACAACTAAGGATATACCCTGAAGCTCTTCTAACTCCTGAGTTCGAGGAGCATAGATGGCAGTGCGTTTGATACCGGTATCCCTGAGGACAAACAGATAATAGCGACTCTCGAAAATTGCTTCTGGTTCATCTAGTAATTGAAATTTGCGATATCTCCAAGATAAATTATTGCGGAAGCGGGCGATATCTCTGGAGGAAATGAGCTGTTTGTTATAGAAGCTTTGCTTAATTGTTTCAATATCAGCGAAGTGATTGAGTAGGGGACTAATTACACCATTAGCTATGTGAACAATCAAATTTTGTAGTAAAATTTCTGACCTGGCAAGCGCTTCAGGCGTCTGAGCTGGATAAGAGACATTATCAATGATTAATGGCGTTTCAAACAATTCATGAGCCAATAACTCAACTACGAAGGGAATCTTATCCAAAATGTCACCTTTGACAGCAGCGGCATCGCTGAGTAAAATATCAACTACTTCCAATTCCCTATTACCTAATTGCAAGGTGTAATACTTGCCAAAGAAATCAATAACCGATACTTGCCATAAATCTTGCAAAATTAGCGATCGCTTTTCAGGTAGCTGTTCCAAGGTGACTTGGGAAAAGCGCAATGCTTCAATAATTTCCTCAACCTTCCCGAAGACAATACCAAGTAAATCTCGCTTTTTGTCAGTTTGAAGAATATCAATTTCCAGGACTACACCAGTGAGGTTTGTCAAGCCAGATTGGAGTTTTGTCAAAGTACCATTAAATGAGGTAGATGTCTGTGACATTCGGCTGAGCTGGGAAGTAGATGCCGGTGAAGGAACTAGTTGTGACTGCTGCTGGGAAATGGGAATTGCTTTCCCTGTCTTCCTGTCTTCCTTATCTCCTCGTCTCGCCGTCTCCCCGTCTCCGCCTCCCCTTGCTACTACTATCACTTGAGCAGGCAACAGCTGATTTACTAGCCAACGTGCTGCTAAAAGTTCTCGATAACGTCCCTTCCAAAACAGCCTATCTAGGTTAGGAATGTTGGTATATTGCAACTGTTGCTTTACCTGTACCAGAGCTTCTTCAATTTGCTGCAATCCGTAGGAGCGTAGCTTATGATGCCAGTGAGGAGAAGGCACAGAACTAGGCATTGCCTGTGATAATGTTGGTAAAGTTTCCCAAAAGGATTGACCCGAGCTCAGTTGACGGATTGCTCGAACTATCAAAGAAATTGCACATCCTTTGGGACAATAACCACTTACACCAGCTTCCTGCGCTAATGCGATTTGAGTTGGGTCTGATTGGGTAGTGAGCAGTAAAATTGGTAAGTTAGGGTAGTCTGTCTTCAACTGCTGACATAGGGATAACCCTGCTAACTGTAGTTCCAAAATGACCAAATCCACATTCTCTTGATTCTGCCGACGCCCTAGAATATCTAAAGCCGTTGCAGCGCTATCAGCTTCAGCAATCACCTGCAAATCGGGAAACCGTTCTAAGGCAGTGCGCAAACCTAGCCGAAAGATCGGATCATCATCAATTAGGAGGATGTGAGTTAAGGAATTGCTCATAGGAGATTGGCAAGGATTGAATGAACCACTAAGGGACAAAGGACACAAAGACAAACTCGCAAATATAACAACTGATCCTAATATGGGAAGAGTAGCAGTCTTGAAAATACCAAGGTTTTTTTAGCATTAGTCATTGCTACCAAAGTACTCCCCAGGTTTGACTGGGTGAAGGAAAAAAGGTGTGGGAGAGCTTTTTTGAGTAATGAGTAATGAGTAATGAGTGAAGAAACTTTTGTCAAATCTCTTTACTCGGTGACTCCTGACTTCTGGCTCCTGACTCGGTGTTTCTTCAGAGCCACTGTAAATTTCACCTCACCCGGTTTGACTGATTCCCGATTCCCAATTCCCAATTCCCGATTCCCAATTCCCAATTCCCAATTCCCAATTCCCAATTCCCAATTCCCAATTCCCAATTCCCAATTCCCAATTCCCAATTCCCTAATCGTAATAATTACTCTCCAGGAAGAAGGCAGGAGGCAGGAGGCAGAAGGCAGAAGGCTCAAAAGGAAGCTGACTTGTTTCTCATCTTCTTTTTCGACGTGGAATTTTTCCCTACTCCCTACTCCCTGCTCCCTGCGTCGTCAGACGCTCATTACTCATTACTCATTACTCATTACTCATTACTCATTACTCATTACTCATTACTCATTACTCATTACTCATTACTCATTACTCATTACTCATTACTCATTACTCATTACTCATTACTCATTAC
>JAAHGL010000146.1 GCA_010692635.1 Symploca sp. SIO2C1
CCATTGGTAACAAGTTAAGGTAAAAATGCCGTTGTCAAGAGAGACGCGGGGACGCGGGGACGCGGGGACGCGGAGATGAAGAAGAGGAAACACAATTTTTCTGACCCCTTGGGTATTTCCATATATAGTGTTTTTTTAGCCTTCAAGCGCCATATATGGGAGTTGACAAAATGCACGACCCTTTAACTTGTCACCATTGCCTAATACCTAATACCTAAGACTTACGGTAGCTGCGAGAGGATGTGAATTAATAATGGCGCTGTTGCTAGTAGGGAAATCTCAAGAGCAGCGATTACCCACCAGCGGATTACTTGATCATTCATGTGTATATTCTCTCCTGCTAGAAAATCTCTAAGGTTTATTCACCGATTGGTGTTGAGATGCCTACAGCTCCTAGTTTTACAACTGCTGCCTATCCGGTTGTAACCGAGAAGGGCAGTTATTCCTATTATGTATACTATCTACATTGTTTAAGGTGGTTATTCAGAACGATACCTGTAAAGAGCTTGTGAGAGGCTGGTAAAAACAAGGTAAAGCTAACTTATTCATTACTCTATAAGCATTCTAAATTCTAAATTCTAAATTCTAAATTCCGCGCAGCGGCACTAGCCTATTGATTGCTTCAGCTGGTCCTACCAAAGATAGATAAGGGTCAATGAAATATTTTTGTGCAACTGCTTGAGCATCTGTTGGGGTAACTTGAGCCACATCTTGCTGAAACTGGCGATCAAATTCAATTCCCAATCCCAGAGTTTCGTACCAGCCATAGACTTGAGCGAATTGAGCATTAGTTTGTTTGCCTAGTGCATACTGACCTAGTAGCTTATTTTTAGCAGTCTGGAGTTCATCAGAACTCAACTGTGTAGTGCAAAGCCGTTCTACTTCTGTACGCAAACCATTGAAAGCGATTTCCGTATTTTCTGGTGCTGTACCTATATAAACAGCAAAAATAGATGCTAACTGACGTGTTGGGTAAAATGCTGAGACATCGTAGGCTAAACCTCGCTTCTCTCGCAGTTCCACAAATAAGCGACTTGAGAGACCATTACCTAGATAGGTACTGAGCAGTTTTAGGGCAGCATATTCTTTCTCTTGTACAGAGGGAGCAAGATAGCCCAACATGACAATTGATTGCTGGGTTTCTTGGGGGGTTGTTACTTGACAAGGATGGGAAGTAAGGGAGGATAACTGAGTTTTTGGTGGAAGTATCTGTGGCTGCCAATCACCAAACACTCGTTCTACTTGCTCAACTGCCTCTTCTGACGTCATACGACCGGCGATACTAATCACCATGTTGTTAGGGTGGAAATGAGTTTGATGATAAAGTTCCAAGTCAGTGCGACTCAAACTGGAGACAGTTGCTTCTGTTCCCAGAATTGAAATGCCGTAGGGATGGTTAGGATAAATTACCTGCCGCAACTGTTCGTAAGCAACAGTAAAAGGTTGTTCTTTTTGAGAACGAATACCCTGGATCGTGAGGTGTTTTTCCAGTTCTACCTCAGATTCTGGGAAGCTAGGCGATCGCAAGATCTCTCCCGCCAACTGTAACATTTCAGGCCAGTCTGTGGAAACAGTCTTCAGGGAAAGCAAAAAGTAATCGTTAGCTGCATCAGCACTGAGATAGGCTCCCACGGACTCGACTCGCTCAGCAATTTCTATTGATGAGAGTTGGTCTGTTCCTTTGGTAAGTACAGCTGAGAGTAGGTGAGATAGCCCAATCTTTTCTAGTGGCTCACAGTGACTACCAACTCTGAAGAATATCCTACTAGCAATAATATCTGCTGCTGAATTTTCTACAGCAATTACAACAATGCCGTTATCTAGAACCGTGCGATGAATTGTCATTGGTTATTTATTGTTTGTCATTTGTTGTTTGTCATTTGTTGTTGGTTGTTTGTGGGAAACGAATAACTAACAACCAACAATTAATGATCATTCACCAATCTTCTGCGACTGGTTTGAGCGTAGTAATGGCATAGTGCTGAGGGGAAAGATACTGTTGGGTTAACTGCATCAAGTCTAGCGGCTTGAGACTCTGAATTCCACGGGGATAACTAACCGCTAATTCTGCTGTAGCAATAGTGTTGTAGTACCCGTATAGACCTGCTAGTTGACTAGCTGCCTCAGTCGAAAAAATATAATCATTACACAGGAGGCGTTGACAGCGTTTGAGTTCTGCTGCAGTAACCGGTGTTTGCTGCAATTGGGACAAATGATCGCAAATCCAGGCTTCAACTTGTTCGAGGTGCTGTGGTTCTAAACAAGCACTAATCGTAAATAGACTAGAATCCCTTTGTATAGAGAAACTACTGCTGATGTCATACACTAATTGCTTCTCCTCCCTCAATTCTCGCACTAAGCGAGAAGACCGCCCATCTGCTAGTAGCACGGAGAGTAAATCCAAACCATAAGCATCTGATAGTTGTTCTACTCCTGGTCCAATCCAACCCATTAATAAACGTGCTTGCTCCAGTCGAGGTAAATATAGCTCTTGACGACGAACTGCTGTGATTGGGGGTTCTGCTTTTACTTCTACTGATGGTAAATCCGTTGGGTAAGTAAATCCCTCAAACGAGCTATTTACCAAGTTTAAGGTTGATTCTTGGTCTATTCCCCCAACAATCACTACAGTCATATTTTCTGGTTGGTAGTAATGTTGGTGAAAGCGGCGCATTTGCTCAGGCGATCGCGCCATTAAATGCGCTTCTGTTCCTAGAACAGAACGTCCGTAAGGATGATACTGATAAATGCTTTCACTCAACGCCTGAAAACCTAGCCAATCTGGATTGTCGTAGGAGCTACGAATTTCTTCTAACACCACGTCCCTTTCTCGGACAAATTCATCGTCGGGAATAGCAGCATGCAATAGCAAGTCGGCTAGATAAGGCAGAGTACTTTCCAAGTACTGAGCCGCTGTGGTGATGAAGAAGTGAGCATAGTCATGACTAGTAGCAGCATTAGTTGCACCACCGCGACTCTCAATTAACCAGTCAAACTCACCAGGTGCGAGAGTGGGAGTACCCTTGAAAATCATGTGTTCCAGGAAATGGGCCATACCAGACCATTCAACTGGTTCTACGATCGCACCAGCACGCACCCAAACATCAGCCATTACCACCGGGCTTGCCGGTAGATATTGATGAATCACCGTCAGACCGTTACGGAGCCTGAAAATGTCAGCGGTAAATTCGGTGGCAGCAATCAGCGGCTCAGATAGCAATTTTTTTAATCTCAGGTTTCTATTAAGTTTAAGTCATTTTATATTAACGCCTCAACGCCTCACAATTAATATACTTACAAATATCTTGATTTGTTAACAAAATCAGTTAAATACCTTAGTTACAGGTTCACCGAGACGCCGTTTTACCTCAGTTTATGACCTGGAAAACCAGGTGGGTACTAAGTAATCTCGTTTAAAGTTTCCGGGTACATGCCCGGTCTACTGCTACAAGAAAAAGTATTTAGTTCCCTTTTTTTTACGGACAAAGATCAAAAAACAGTATTGGCAGTCACCAACGTCCTAGTAAAACCTGCCACTCCATTGTAACCATTTATGCCAGAATGACTAGACTTGACAAACTGCTACAGTTTCTTCTATGACCTGATATCAAGTTGCAATAAGCAGAGTATTCTCCCCTATCTTTACCGCAAGCGGTGGGAAGCTCTACCTTTTATAGATGCGTCGAATCTTTCTTTCGCGCATCATTTGGTAACTGTGATACAGCGGTTTTCATCTAAGTGAAGTACATAATTTGTTGCTTGAAGGCAGGAGGCAGGAGGCAGAAGTAAGATGTACCTCATTAAGCTGCAAAGTGCTGTATATAAACCTTTATCTTGAATTAGACTGCAAAGGTAGTAGCTTTCTGTTGTAAATCAATCAACTACGAATAGGTTTGCGCTAAATGGTATACAACCAACAACACTCGTATCTGGTGCGACTAGGGGCATCCAATTGGAATAATTGGAGAATAAACAACCCTAATGTGATCCCCATACTTGAGGAAGCAAACCTCAATTTACTAGATCTTAGTGGCTTAAATCTTCGGGGAGCCAACCTTAGGGGAGCTAATCTGTTTGGTACCGATTTCATTGAAGCTGATCTGACTGGAGCAGATTTGAGGCGAGCAGACTTGACGGCAGCAGATCTCACTCAAGCCAACTTGACTGCGGTTGATCTACGTGAGGCAAGGTTAATCAGAACTCAAGCCTTGGCTACCAACTTTAAACAGGTAAGATTTACTGGAGTTTGCTTAGAAGATTGGAATATCGACTCTGCCACCAACCTTGATGGTGTGATTTGTGATTATGTTTATCTCAAATCAAAGTATATTCCAGAAGAAAAACTTTATTTACTCAAAGAACGTCGCCCCTATAGTGGAAACTTTGAGCCAGGAGAGTTCACCAAACTCTTCCAAAAAGTTTTAGAACCCCTTGATTTAGTGTTTCGTAATGGTATTGACTGGCAATCCTTCCTGGTTTCTTTCCAAGAGCTACAGGTTGAATTTTCTGACCATGAGCTATCGATTCAAGCCCTTGAAAGTAAGAATAGTACCGTCCTTGTGATTAAGATTAATGTACCTAATGATGCTAATAAAGCAGAAATTGAACAGTCTTTTAAACATAAGTATAGATTAGCCATTCAAGGTAAAGAGGCAAAGTTAAAAGATAATGCTGAGCAGATATCATTATATCGTCAGCAAAGTGCAGATATTACAGAAATTGTTAAAGTGATGGCTAACAGAAGTATGAGGTGTTAGGTGTTAGGTGTTAGGTGTTAGGGAAACTGATTTTGTTGCGATCGCCCAACGAAATCCGGTTTCTCATCAGGGTAGATACCCGACTTATTGAAGAAGTGGGGTATCTGGAGGGTAGCGTGACTGGCAAAATGCCAGTTCCACAATGGATAATTAAGCTGCACTAGTATCTAAATGGGTATTGTTTATGATACCAACTTTTGTCTTAGCCTCTGCTTCACCAGCTCGCAGACGCTTGTTGCAAACTGTAGGAATTGAACCAGTAGTTTGCCAGAGCAACTTTGATGAATCCCAAGTTAAGTTGAGTGAGCCAGAATCTTTGGTGGAAACTCTGGCTCTGCGCAAGGCACAAACGGTTGCTCCTGAATTTAGTAAAGTTCTGGTATTAGGGTGTGATTCAGTTTTAAGTGTTAGGGGTGAAATTCATGGGAAGCCAGCTAACCCCCAAGAAGCGATCGCTCGTTGGCAGCAAATGCGAGGAACTGTGGGAAAATTATACACAGGTCATGCTTTGTTGGACTTATCTCAAAACCAAACTTTAGTACGCTGCCAAATTACCAAAGTTTACTTTGCCGAAGTGAGCGATGACGTGATCTCTGAGTACGTTGCCACAGGGGAACCCCTCAAATGCGCTGGTAGCTTTGCCTTAGAAGGTCGAGGAGGATTTTTAGTTGACAAAATTGAAGGTTGTCACAGCAATGTCATTGGTCTGAGTTTACCACTCCTACGCCAAATGCTGTTTGAACTTGGATATGAGGTTATTAATTTTTGGCATTGAAGGCAACTGGGGTGATAGGGAAACCGGAAATTGAATTCCCAATTATCATAAATTTGTTAAGGTTGCTAAGAGTTTTGGTATATTCGACTATATTCAAAGGATTTGTGATATGACAACCAGCGACGAGTTTAAAGCAAAACTTAAGGCAGGAGAAATTGTTGACGCTCTAACTTTGGCAATGAGTGAAGCAGTTGAGTTAGAGATTACCACCTGGGTATCCTCAGCCAACTCAGAGCAATCATCACCGGGTTATCGTATGCGTACCCACATGAACATTGTGGATGGTAACATCAGTAACGAAATTGGCACTCATTTCATTGGCAACGGTCCTTACACTGAGCTGCGAGAGTTTCACATGGAGCAGGTTCTAGAAGGACGCAAGATTATCCGACAAAATCTGGAAAGCTTGCAGCAGCTATTCACCACTATAGCCAGCACCTTATCTCAATTGCCCAGAGATTCACGCCAAATGGAGGAGCGAAATTCTCTCCTTGCTGCGTCTTCTGAGACTATTTCTCCCTCCTCTGAAGATGATTTACAGTAAAAAAGGAGGTAATTTAAGAGAGTTGGTGTAACTTCTGGCTCTGCAAACCCCCCGAACTCTGTGGGAGTATTATTATGGCGTCTAGCGACGACTTCAAACAACAACTCAAAGCAGGTAATTTTGCTAAGGCTCTTGCCATAGCATTCAGTGAAGCTACTGAGTTGAAAATTACTACCTGGGTATCTTCAGACTTAGATGATCTTAGCTCAACTGTAGCAAAACCAGGTCATCGCCTGCACACCCGCATCAATATGATTGACGGTGATATTGAAAACGAGATTGGCGAGCAGTTTATTGCCAATAATCCCTACAAGGAACTGCGGCAATTTCACTTTGAGCAAGTAGCTCAAGGAAACGAGATTATTCAGAGTAACCTCAAAAGTTTACAAAAGTTGTTTGAAGTTTTGGTCACAAAGAATTACCAAACTTCAACCACTCCTGTTATCGAACCTCAATCTTCTGGTGTTACCAGTCAGCTTTCGCCCTCTGTTGAGTCTATCAGTACAGTGGGATTCATATCGCAGCCAACTGAACCAGCAGTTGAGGAGTTGGGAATTGCCCCTGATACGGTAATTGAGGAACTCACTGATGCTCGGTTGGAGATGGCTCCAACTGAACCCGCAGTTGAAGAGTTGGGAATTGCCCCTGATACGGTAATTGAGGAAAATCCCCCAAAAGCAGGGATTGAACAAAATAACTCAGCAGTAGTTGAACCATCAACTCCACTTGCTAGCAAAGTCATAGAGGAGGAGATTTTCCCACAACAACCATCATACTCTGAACTAAATTCCTTAGCAGAGCTACCAATAGCTATCCCAGAAGCATCAGATTCAGCAATTGTTCAGGAAGATGAAGAAGATTGGGAAGACTCTGTTTTAGATTTTATGGAGTCTTTGCCTGTAGCTTCCCCATCTACTCCAGAAGACTCATCCTTGGAAATTACTCAGGATTGGGGAGACTTAGATACAGAAGCATCAGAATCTGACTTAGCAACAGAGAACTCAGAATTGTCTCAAAATTGGGGAGCTCCAACCCTTGAAGAACTCAATCCTCCCTCAGTATCAGCAGAACAAGAAATCGAGGCTTCGGAGTTAGCATTTGATGGAGATTGGGACGACTGGGTGATTGAAGAGCCTAATATCTTACCAGATGTACCTGTCGCTGAGCAGTCGTTATTGGAGCTCCAAGAAGAGTATGATGATTGGGATGATTGGGTAGTCGAAGAGCCTGATAATTTAACTGATGTGCCAGTTGATGATCGATTGTCATCAGATTTGGGCACAGATGAAGACTGGGATATAGGAGAATACTCCGATCCCTTCGCTACAGAACCAGCACTCAATAACTCAATGTCAGATCTAGATATCAATGGAGACTGGGATGAGTTCGTCGCAGAGGAAAGAGACATTACTTCAGATATCCAAGAGTTAGATACTAGCTTTAAGTCTTCTGATATTAGGAAAAATTTAACTTCTGAAGACCTAGGTTTTTATCAAACGGATAATTCTGATTTAAGGGAAAACTTGGAAGAAGATGAAGCTAATGAATATTCAGGATTGCTTGAAGACTTGGAAGATGATTTAGATTTCTCCCCAAAGCCTGTTGAAAAAAAGCCTGTTCCAAAAAAACAGCCACCAAAAAATCGTTTCCCAAAGCAGAACAATAAGTGACATTCTCCCCACTAGGGGTAAGCGAAAAAAAGGGTAGGGAGATAGGGAAATGGGGAGATGGGGAGATGAGGAAACAAAGGATAACTAATGATTTGAAAGGATACTTTGCTAGAAATTTCAACCAAAATTTCGCTCACCCCCCCACTAGTTAAATATATGTAGATTTATTGCTGTGACCAATACCAAAAATCGCAAGAGAAAAGAAGCTAGCAATTTACCAACACCTCTTAATCAAGGTGCTAATTCTACTATAGGTAAAACTTTTAATGATTTTGTCGAGTCCTTGGGGCAAGTCCTCATCGATATCACGGCATTAGAAGTCAATACAATGGTAGTAGAGGAAATTACTGGAGACAAGTTTATTCCCTGGGAAGCTTACCGGGATATTTACCCAATCTCAAGTACTTATCTCGAACAAAAAGGAATTCATGAATCTCTGCGCGATCGCTACATTGAGTTACGCAAAAATTTAGAATTGGAGTACACCCTCCTCCTGAGTGATCCTAAGTCCGAGTTTTACGATGAAGCTGTTCTTGATTCGGCAACCCAACAATATAATCACATCCTCACCGATTCAACGGTAGAACTGGATCAAATGCAGAGTCGGCTACCAGACCCTTATAGCATTAACACTGGTCAAAAAGCTCTTTATATTAAAAAAATTCTTAATAACTGTCATTTCTTGCGCAGTTTACGCAAGATTAGTGAACTTAAAGGTGCTCTGGATAATCGCAATAAGGCATTGCAAAAAAAGCAAGATGAGCAACGCCACCTGACATCAGAGGTGATTGCAGATGCTGTGAAAACTGATATAATCTACGCTCAAACGGTGATTCAGTTAGATGGGGATCTGATAAATCGCTACTCTGAAAAAATTTTAGACCATCCTCATCGAGAGGTGATTTTACAAATCCATAGGGAGGGAGTTATTTCTGGTGAAAAACAGTGGCACGGACTATTAGAGTTTGTCATTGGTTTGGTGCAAACATCCTTTGAAGGAATTCGAAGTGCACTGAAGTGAATTTGTTATTTGTTATTTGTATCAATAATCAATGACCTAGTGCAGCTTGGCGGAAATAAGTAACCAGTAAAAAAAAGGTTAAAACTCAGATACAGTAAGCTTTCTTCCCTTCTGCCTTCTGCCTCGGAGCCTTCTGCCTTCTTGTACTAGCTTGCTTCTCACGTAGCGAGTATAACTAATGAGTAAGAACCAAGGACTAAATTTAGAGCGCTACATCAAAATTAATCAAGAAAGGATTCGCTCTCGCGTCCTGTTTTACAGTATTAGCTTTCACTTAGAGTCAGAGATTCTCACTAAAATTCAGCAAGCAAAACAGACAGGTTCCCCCCTTGATATTTCCCGTGAGTTTTTAGCGGATGTGCGATACTCGGCTCTGATTGATGGGGAAAACGGCTTACAGACTGGATTGACTTTCTACACCTATTATTGGCAGGATGGCTCCGAGGAAGCACTGATGCGAAGTGTCATTTCTAGTGATGGAGATATACTTCACCAGATTCAGAGTGATTGTTTGGCAGAGCCTCAGTTTTGCTACCAAATTGCTTCTGCTCACTACTGGTTGATTGAGCAACTACTAAGTCAGCTGCGTTTGGGAACATTACTTCATCTCAATCAACTTGCTTGGGGGCTGTCTTTGGTAACTACAGCACCAATTGTCAGTACTAATTTAGAAAAGCTAGTACAGGGAGATCCTTGGATCTGGTTACTCCCAATCGTGATGCCATGGCTCTTAAAATTAGTTTGGCAAGTTCTGTTATCTTGGTTGTTACCAACTATTAGTCGCTGGTTGTTTCGTAGATTATTGTCGGGTTTGCTTTCGGCTAATAGAGTGGAACATCAGATGGCTAGAGGCATTTTAAGGTGGTTGGGAGGCTGAGAGAGAATTTAGAATTTAGAATTTAGAATTTAGAATTATCGAAATGTGGGACAATAAGCCCTGCGTTGTTCAATATTTTAAGATTCTAGGACTTACGCACCGTAACGGAATTGTGTCATCCAACAGCGGTAGCGAAGGATCTCCCAGACGGCTCAGATGCTTCACTATCCCCTCAGCATGACAGTTAAGTGCGTAAGTTCTGAATTCAGATCTTACACATTACTAAGGAGATAGTTTTGGTTACCACTAATTCTTTGAAAACCACCAAATCAGAAGAAATTTTTGCTGCTGCCCAAAAGCTAATGCCAGGGGGCGTTAGCTCCCCAGTTCGGGCATTTAAATCAGTCGGTGGACAACCCATTGTTTTTGATAAGGTTCAAGGAGCCTACATTTGGGATGTTGATGGCAACAAGTACATCGACTATGTTGGCACTTGGGGACCAGCAATTTGTGGCCATGCTCATCCAACAGTACTTGCTGCTCTCAAGGATGCTCTAGAAAAAGGCACTAGTTTCGGCGCACCCTGCGAACTAGAGAATGTCTTGGCAAAAATGGTAATTGATGCCGTTCCGAGTATTGAGATGGTGCGTTTTGTCAACTCTGGAACCGAAGCCTGCATGGGAGTATTGCGCCTAATGCGTGCTTTTACAGGTCGAGACAAAATCATTAAATTTGAAGGCTGCTACCATGGTCATGCTGATATGTTCCTGGTAAAAGCTGGTTCTGGTGTTGCTACTTTGGGTTTACCCGACTCCCCTGGCGTACCCAAATCCACTACCCGCGATACCTTAACTGCTCCCTACAACGACTTAGAAGCAGTCAAAGCTCTGTTTAAAGACAATCCTGATACTATTGCTGGAGTGATCTTAGAACCAGTAGTCGGTAATTCCGGCTTTATTCCCCCCGATGCTGGTTTCTTGCAAGGCTTGCGGGAACTCACCAAGGAATATGGAGCCCTGTTGATGTTTGATGAGGTGATGACTGGCTTCCGGATTGCCTACGGTGGTGCTCAGGAAAAATTTGGTGTTACCCCAGATCTTACTACCTTGGGGAAAGTTATTGGCGGTGGCTTACCAGTGGGAGCTTATGGGGGACGGGAAGATATCATGTCTATGGTAGCTCCTGCCGGACCAATGTACCAAGCAGGGACTCTTTCTGGTAATCCTCTAGCGATGACAGCAGGAATCGAGACTCTAAAGTTACTGCAAGAAAAGGGTACTTACGAACAGCTAGACAAAATTACCAAGAAACTAACAGATGGTCTGTTAAAAGTTGCTAAGGAAACTGGTAATGCAGTCTCTACTGGTCAAATTAGTGCCATGTTTGGCATGTTCTTCACTGGAGAACAGGTTCACAACTATGATGATGCAAAAAAATCTGACTTAACTAAGTTCAAAGGTTTCCATCGTGGCATGTTGGAGCGTGGGATTTACTTAGCACCTTCTCAGTTCGAGGCAGGATTTACCTCTTTGGCTCACACTGATGAGGATATTGACCGTACTTTAGCAGCAGCACGGGAAGTTATGTCAAGTCTTTAGATTACTATAGAGTCAAAGTGCGTTACGCTACTCCGTGACATGCCTAAAACTGTAGGTTGGGTGGAACGAAGTGAAACCCAACGGAATATCCGAAGAGTGTTGGGTTACGCTACCGCTTCACCCAACCTACCTAATTCAATCATTTTAGGTGTGTAACGCTACTACAAATAGAAGCAAAATCCTGTAGAGACGCGCCATGGCATGTCTCTACAATGTGGAACTTGGGTTTACATTTGCATAATTGGGATACCCTCATTTTCTCCTTCGTCGGAGAGTCAAGGAGTTGCATTGTCTCTCTTGTCTTAGTGGATAGCTCTGATGCATCTTTCATTACGATCGCTTATAGCAAGCTTCGCTCTCCAGAAAAAATTGCATAATAATATTAAATATTTCAACTTTACATAACTTATTCTCGAATTTTCGCCTTTTTTCCAATTACTAGTATAAAAAAAATATGTCTCAAGTAAGCTGGACAGCTTGTATCCTGTCAGTTAGTTGTTCAATAGTTGGTTTCGCGATAACATCTGCCCCCGCATCTGCTGTAGAATTGACCCCTGTTGACTTCTTCACTATAGATGAAAGTCTGTGGAAAGTTGAAAGCACAATTGGTGGTTCTGGAAAAGAATTTTTTTTGTCCAACAATGGTTCTAGTGGAGTTAATCCTGATAGTGCAGATTGGACTTGGGCAGATGCTCAAGCCTTCAATTGGCGTCTAGTTTCGCAAGGAAACTCGGCATCTTTCACTTTGTTTTCTGGAGCCTTAGATAATAGCTTCTCTCAAACAATTATTTACGAGGTGGGTGAGTTACCTGTTAATGGACTGGAGATAACTACCAGAGTTGATGGGAGAAATAACAGTAAGGTTGCTGCAGGAACTACTGCTAATTTGAGATTAAATACCCTTAACAATCAAGATATTAGTAACCTCAATATTCAATCAACTGCTCTTGGTGTTGCCGGTGCAGATACTTGGGATAAAGTCTCTGTAGCGAGTAATGACTTTCTCAATGGATTTAACCTCACCGGTGATATAACGTTTGACTGGCCTGATTTCAACCCTCAGTTAAAAAATGCTGGTTCCCGCTTGCAATTTCAACTTGAAGCGAACTATGACCCAAATTTCCAGGATATCCCCAACTCTGAACAGGTTCCAGAGTCTACCAGTTTAGTTGGATTGTGTTGTGTTTTACTAGGTTTGGGCGTCAGTGGCTTCGCAACAGAGAAAAGATTCAGGAGAAAACAAGAGTACTAAGGTGATTTCCTAAAAACAATATCTTTTCCTCTTCCGGAGCTACCTGTTGTCTGACTCGGAGACTCGGTGTTTATTCAGATATTAACTAATAGCCATTAGCTATTAGCCATTAGCTATTAGCCATTAGCCATTAGCTATTAGCCATTAGCTATTAGCCATTAGCCATTAGCCATTAGCTATTAGCCATTAGCTATTAGCCATTAGCTATTAGCCATTAGCTATTAGCCATTAGCCATTAGCCATTAGCCATTAGCCATTAGCTATTAGCCATTAGCTATTAGCCATTAGCTATTAGCCATTAGCTATTAGCCATTAGCCATTAGCCATTAGCTTTGAGCGTGTTTCTCAAGAATTAGAGATGAGTTTCAGCTCGAACAAAGTCAACGTACTCACGCAGAGAAGCCTCGTTATCTACGTCAAGAACAACAAACTCGGGCAATTCATAGGGATGAAGCTCACAGAGGCGATGTTTCAAACGCTCTACTCCTTCTGTTGAAACTTTCATCATCAATGTTACTTCTGCGTCCAATTGAACTTCTCCTTTCCAAAAATACACGCTCTGGATCGGATAGAGGTTGACACAGGCTACAAAGTGCTCTTCTACAAGTAAACGAGCAATCCGTTCTCCGTATTCTGACGGCAAGTTCGTTAACGCAATTTTCATGATATTGTTCCTGCTTACTTATTGGCAATGTCTAAGCGAAGAATTTTTTTAGTCCGCTCGTTAGAGCTAAATAATTAGCTACCCTACTATAAAAGGTAGAATCAAGTGGCACTGATTGTCGAAACTAGTTGTGCAACAGTCTGTTACCCAGACGATACATTGCATTAATCCCGACTGTCCCCGTCCCTATCCTCAGCCTTGGGGTAACAAGTTTTGTAACGGCTGTGGTGCATCACTATGCCTGAATAATCGCTACATTCCTTTGCAGCGTCTGGGTTCAGGAGGATTTGCTACTATCTACACAGTTTGGGATTTGCAGAGACAAAGGGAGCAAGTACTCAAGGCATTAATAGATAATTCCCCCAAAGCGTTGCAGCTGTTTGAGCAAGAGGCAGCTGTTTTGCAAGGTTTGAAGCATCCGGGTATTCCCAGAGTTGAGCAAGGTAGCTATTTTCTGCTGAGTTTGGGAAATCCCCCACAGCGCTTGCTACCCTGTCTAGTGATGGAAAAAATTAATGGTCAAACTTTAGATTATGTACTGAGGCAGTATCCTCAAGGTTGTCCAGAAGCTTTAGTGCGGGATTGGCTTTACCAAGCAGCGGAAATTTTACAGGAGTTGCACCGCTCTGGCATTATTCACCGTGATCTTAAACCCTCTAACTTGATGCTGCGGGAACAAACGAATCAGCTAGTAGCCATTGATTTTGGGGGAGCTAAACAAATTAGCTGGCTAACCCTAGGTGCCCGTGGTAATTCAACACGACTAATTTCTCCCGGTTATAGTCCACCCGAACAGATGGCTGGAGAAGCGGTAGGACCTGCTGCTGACTTCTATGCTTTGGGTAGAACGATGATTCAGTTGCTCACAGGGGAAGATTTGGCAGATTTAGAAGATCCCGTTACTGGAGAGTTGCAGTGGCGCAATCGCACAGCGGTTACCCCTGCACTGGCAAATTTACTTGATGAGATGGTATGCACTGAACCCCAAGAAAGGCCAGCCAATGCTCTCAAGATTCAGCGGCGTTTAGCAGCAACTTTCAAGCTCAAGAGGAAGTCTCATTCAGCACCGGCATCTTTATCTAAAGTATCAGCAAAAGCGATCGCTACTTTAGTTGGGAGCGTTGTTGCGATTATCCGTTTAGTGTTTCGCACCCTTATCAGTATTTTCCTCGCCTGTCTGGATACAACTTGGGAGATGTTCTTAGGAGGAATGGGGGCAGCAACAGGAGCAATTGCTGGATTTACTTTAATCAGTTGGACAAGCTTTGGCGATCGCTTTGCTAATTGGCTCTCTTGGCATTTACCCCTGCTCCTTCCTGATGTTCAGATTGCAGCGTGGCGAGTCATGCCTCTATTTGCTGTAGCTGGATTAGGTACTGGCTGGGGTTTAACTCTAGCAGGAGGTTTTAGCCAGGAACGGCGTCCTTGGATAGCAGGGTTAATGGGTATTTTTGGCTACAGTATCGGCTGGTTAATTTGGCAGGAATCAGTGTCTTATGCCTTAGTAGAACGCTTATTAGGAGTAGTTACCGCTATTGCAGTTACTCCCCTAGCACTAGGTTTGGGATTACCTAGTCATTATCTAGTTCACACTTTAGTTGCAGCGGCTGGCACAGGCACGATTTTTGGCAGCTTAGTTTGGTTAGGGCTCTTGCCTACAGATATTCTTATTAATATTTTTTCTTTCTCGGACGCTAGTTTGGTTGATTTAATCTACAGTGTTGCTTTTTTTAGTTTGTTAGGGGTTACGATGGGATTTTGTTTGGGGGTGAGTTCTTACTTAGTAGTACCAATCCTGCGTCGGTTGGGTTGGAATTGAGAATTGAATTGAGTGAACCACAAAGGCACAAAGAGCACAAAGAGCTTTTTCTTCAAATTGAGTAGTCATCATTGAGAATTTCTGGAAGAGTGAAGGGTGGTTCGACTGGGAATATTTCTGAGGGTAGTTCATATTTTCTTAAAGTGTCTTGGCGAGATTTTTGATAACAGTCTAAAAAGGAATCTGCTAAAACGTTCTTTAGGGAAGGATTATCTTCTAGGGATAATTCAAGCTGCCTTTGCTGCTCGATAATTGTATTTCGCCATCCTCTGGTATTACGCTCTTTTTCTGCTTCCCAATACTGAACTTTAAGTAAATGCTCGATTAAAATTATTAATCTGCTTTTTACTTCCCGTTTTTCTCTTCTACCCATACTTTCGAGTTCTTCAATGAGATTGTCTAAATCCAATTGTTCTAATTGTCTTTGTTGTAATAATTTGGTAGTAGCCTGTAACCAGAGATAAAAATCTTGTTCATAAAGGCTGGACAGGTCAGATTTTGAAAGTTGTTCAGATAATGGTATTGTCATTGTTTATTTTGTCCAAAAATGTCTCCCTTGAGCATTCTACTAGAGAGCTACAGGTTCTAGCAGAGTTATGCTAGGGCTAAGCGTACAATAAGTGTGGCTATTAGAGCATTTAGATCATGAAAGCGATTGAAACAACTGCATTCATCAACGATCAAGGACAACTGCACCTCGATTTTCCCCTTGAACTGAACCATAACCGACGTGTTCGAGTTATTGTTCTTATTCCTGAAGATGATGAGACTGATCCTGATGATACTCCTACAGAAGTTGTTTTAGAAGGACTTCGCCAAGGTCTGCATGAAGCAATCACAGGAAAAACTATCCCCTTGGCACAAATGTGGGATGGTATCAATATCGAATAATTCTCCATCAGTCCAATTGGAATATGCTTTCATTAATTATTCATTGGTAACTACCTATTACCAGAAACAAGGAGATTATTTGTTTCCAGACGCCCATCCTCTAAATTAACGATACGATCAGCAATATCCAAAATTCGGTTGTCGTGAGTAACCAACAAAATTGTACATCCCTGTTCTTTAGCAAGCCGCTGCATTAACTCAACCACCTCTCGTCCTGATTTACTGTCAAGGGCGGCAGTTGGTTCATCAGCTAATACTAACTGGGGATTACTTACTAAAGCACGAGCGATCGCAACTCGTTGTTTTTGTCCCCCAGAGAGGCTATCTGGGTAGTAATTTATGTGATCGCTTAAACCGACAGCTGCTAGTATGGCTGCTGATTTGGCAACAGCTTCTTGTTGAGAAAATTGGGGGTGGAGCTCCATTGACATCTGCACATTTTGACGAGCAGTGAGGCACTTGAGCAAATTGTGACCCTGGAAGATATAACCAATATGGCGACGCACTTTCACCATCTGGTTTTTTGTAGCTCCCACTAGTTCCTCTCCAAAGATAGTGAGACTACCTTCTTGAGGCGATCGCAATCCTCCAATCAATGTCAACAATGTAGTTTTTCCCGAACCAGAAGGTCCCGTCATCAAGACAACTTCTCCTGGCTGGAGTTCCAAGTTGATATCAAACAAAATCTGTTTGCGTAACGTACCTTTACCAAAGTAATAGTTAAGGTTTTCAATTGATACAACTGGCTGTTGATACATCTTCATTACTAGTAGTTTTAAAATAAGGCAGAAGGCAGGAGGCAGGAGGCAGAAGGAAAGAAAGCTTGTACAGTAAGCTTTTTGATCTTTTTTCACGCTTTGGGTTATTTCCGCCACGCTGTACTAGTAGTTTTCAATTCCCAATTCCCAATTCCCAATTCCCCAATACTAAAAAATATCAGCAGGGTCTGCTGCTTCTAATTTACGTATTGCGATCGCCCCAGAAAGACAACACATGACAAGTGTAATGATGAATACTATTATTGCTCTAGTCAGAGTCATCACTAGAGGCAGAGCCGTAGCTCCCCTTGTGAGTTTATACATCCCTAAAGCCATCGTAAACCCTGGTAAATAACCTATCAATGCCAAAATAATCGCCTCTTGAAATACCACTATCAATAGATAACTATCTTTATAGCCCATTGCTTTAAGAGTTGCGTACTCTGGTAAATGATCAGCAACATCGGTATAGAGAATTTGATAAACAACTACTGTACCAACAATAAATCCCATAGCAGTTCCCAGAGTAAAGATAAAGCCTATCGGTGTACTTGTTTGCCAATAATTTTTCTCCCAATTTACAAACTCTTCTTTTGATAAAACCCTAACATCTTTAGCTAATTCTTGTCTCAGTTTATCTACAGTTATTTGAAGATTGGCATCATTTTCTAAATTAATAATTCCAATATCAATCAAGCCTTTGTTGCGATTATCAAATAAACGTAAAAAGTTTAAATCACTAGTAATAATATTGCCGTCAGCACTAAAAGAAGCCCCTAAAGTAAATAAGCCACCAACTCTAATGCGACGTTGTCTAACTTCAGTTATGACATCCTTTCCCTGATTAAACCACTGGGCAACTGGTCCAAATTCTTCTCTGGAAGCCCGATCAAATAAAACCACATCGGAGAGTTTAATCTTATCTAAATTAAGTTCTATTTCAGGTATATTGAAAACCTTGTCTGCCGGATTAAATCCTAGAACTAAAATTCCACGAGTTCCACGAGTTTGAGGATTTTTCCAGAGACCAAAGTCTAGATACACTTGACTAATTGATTTGACACCCTCCAAACCCAAGGTTTGGTATAAACGCCGACTGGAAAAACTTTTCATGGTGAGTAACGAAGTAGATTGCGGGCTAATTAGAAAAATGTCACCCTGTAAGCTTTTATGCAGAGTAATATTACTCTCAAACAAAGCATCTCGAAAACCCAGTTGCATAAACATTAAAATATCAGCAAAGCCAATGCCAGCAAGAGCCACCAGCAGCCGCATTTTTTCTTTGCTTAGTTGTAACCAGGCTAAAGGTATTTTCATTATTTGTTGTTTGTTGTTTGTTGTTTGTCATTAGTCATTTGTTGTTGTGTTATGACCAATTCTCAATTCCCAATTCCCAATTCCCAATTCTCAATTCTCAATTCCCAATTCCCAATTCCCAATTCCCAATTCCCAATTCCCAATTCCCAATTCCCAATTCCCAATTCCCAATTCCCAATTCCCAATTCCCAATTCCCAATTCCCAATTCCCAATTCCCAATTCCC
>JAAHGL010000147.1 GCA_010692635.1 Symploca sp. SIO2C1
AGTAGGTGAAAAAAAACGATCATTGGATTTGTAGGGGCGGGTTTAGCTAAGATGCTTGCTACGTGTCCTGTTTCTCTCCTTCAAAACCCGCCCTGCCCATGTGAGTTTATTTATGCCCACCTACTTACCACTGGAGTTATAGAAGTGTATTTGCTCGATACAAATCATTGATGACGAGTGTGGGAACGAAGGGAAGAAAAGTTACAGATTATCTAGCTGCTTTCGCAAGGTTTCTAATTCATCATCAACTTCTGAATCTGGCAGGGGGGTTTCCTCCTTCAATTTAGTTAGTTCTTGTTGTGTAACAGATTCTTTGGTTAACAATTCTTTCATGAAGCTCAATTCATGCTCCGTATCACTATCCGATTCTAATGAGCTGAATAGCTGTTCTATATTTTTTTCTTGATCATTACCATTTAAATCTGCCAATATCTTTTTTACTTCTTTTAACGCAATGCAATTAGAATTTATAAGTTTAGTTGTTGTCTCTTGTTGGTCAAATAATCTTTGTCTTGTCGTCTCTAGCTCTAGTTGAAGATTTTGTAATCGCATTTCAATGTTAGAAAATCTATAATCACTACTATTTGGAGAAAATAATTTAGTTAATCTATTACTAGGGTACAAGTTATCCTTCAGGCTCTTCACCTCAGATAGTTTTTTCTCTAAAGATACTAGATTGTTTTTGAGAGTATCAGATTTTCCCGTATTCTCATCAATCTTTTGACTCGCTATTTTTGCACTTATTTTGTGATTTTTTAAACGCTCACGAGCATAGAAGGTTAAGTATTCATTATTGGCTTTCTCTGCTTTTCTTAAGTTCTCTTCCCACTTAGTGACTTCTGCCGTAGCCACATCATAGTTAATTTTAGCTTTTTGATTTGGAATACTCTCAACTTTTGCAATAGCTATCTTGGTTTGTATTAAAACTTCTTGTATGCTATTGATAACCTGCTCTAAAACTTTCTCCGGGTTTTCTGCCTGCTTAATCATTTCATTGAGATTGGCTTTAACTACCACGCTAGTCCTATCGAATAATCCCATTTATAAAATCCCTTCCTATGAATGGTGCTGTTTTCTTAGTTTTTCCAGCTAAGTCAAGTTCGTCAGAACAATCAAAAGAGTAATCATAAACTCTTTACATGATTAGAAAACCTAACCAGGATTAACTAGATAGGGTGCTGTAGACATTGGCTTCTCTCAGTAGCCCTGTTGACTTGCCAGAATTAAAACACCAATTACAGTTTTATATGGGTCAGATTTCGTAGGGGCGGGTTTATCAATAATCCAGGTACGAGGGGAAATTTTTGGTGAACCCGCCCCTACCAACGATATCCTTCAGATTTTTTGCAGCCTTATTTTCGTCCCATTCAAAATTTATGAAGCGTGTAATAAGTCAAGTGGTGCAACTTAGTTACATTGGGACAGTCTATTATTATACTTCAATCCGTGTACCTTATGGAAGGCGTTAATGAAATTCGGTAAATTGCTGTCCTTCAAACTATTTTTGCGTGGCTTCTCCGTGATGGATAAGTATATCGCCAGTGAACTTATCCCACCGTTTCTCTTTGGCGTGGGAGCGTTTTCCTCAGTTGGCGTTGCCATCGGTACTGTATTTGATTTGGTGCGCAAAGTCACGGAACTGGGACTACCGATAACCATTGCTGTAGAAGTACTGCTATTGAAGTTACCAGAGTTTGTCTCCTATGCCTTTCCGATGTCGGTACTCCTAGCTACTCTAATGACTTACTCTCGCCTCAGTAGCGATAGCGAGTTAATTGCTCTACGGAGTTGCGGTGTTACTCTCTATCGGTTGGTTATCCCAGCTTTAGTTTTAAGTTTAGTAGTCACCGGTATAACCTTTCTCTTCAACGAAATAGTTGTGCCAGCAGCTAACTACCAAGCAACCATCACCCTCAAGCAAGCTCTCGACGATGACAAGCCTGCCGTACAGGGAAAAAACATTTTCTACCCTGAATATGAGGAAGTTACCCAGCCTGATGGGGAGAAAACCCAGGAACTCAAGCGCTTATTTTATGCCAGTCGCTTTGATGGTGAGCGCATGAAAGGTTTAACTGTATTAGATTGGTCTCAAGAACAACTAAACCAAATTGTTACTTCCGAATCAGCCACTTGGAACCCTCAGCAAAAGATCTGGGATTTTGTCAATGGTACAATTTACCTAATTGCTCCCGACGCCTCCTACCGGGATATCCTGCGTTTTGACAAGCAGAAATTACAACTTCCCAGAACTCCCCTGGATTTAGCTAGTGAGGAGCGGGATCCTTATGAGATGAACATTGCTCAAACTTTAGAACGTATAGATATTCTCAAGTTAACCGGTGATGAGAAAAAAGTCCTGATGCTCAAAGTGCGATTGCAACAGAAAATTTCTTTCCCCTTTGTTTGTCTGGTTTTTGGCTTAGTAGGAGCAGTATTAGGTTCTCGTCCCCAACGTGTGGGAAAGGCGAGGAGCTTTGGCATCAGTGTAGTAGTAATTTTTAGCTATTATTTGTTGGGATTTATTATTGGTGGCTTTGGTTTAGTTGGTATTATCTCTCCTTTTCTGGCAGCTTGGATACCTAATTTCTTCGGTTTGGGCGTGGGAGGATGGTTATTAGTTAAAACTGCTCGTTAATTGCTAATTGCTAATTGTTAATTGCTAATTGCTAATTGCTAATTGCTAATTGCTAATTGTTAAGTAGGTGGGCATAAATAAACTCACATGGGCAGGGCGGGTTTTGAAGGAGAGAAACAGGACACGTAGCAAGCATCTTAGCTAAACCCGCCCCTACAAATCCAATGATCGTTTTTTTTCACCTACTTACTTAATTGCTAATTGCTAATTGCTAATTGCTAATTGGGAATTTCTCCGTTGTCTCTCCCAGTTTCACCAGCTCCCCTTATAATTGGCTTAGCTTACCTGACTTTTGCGCGATCGCCCAGCAAGTAAATCAATTACTCTCCTGCCTCATCGCTAGAGTAAGCATGAGATTCTCCTTCAGGAGCCATTTCTACTAAATCTCCATTGAGTAGCTCAACTTGACGTTCTTCCTCTCATCCCCGTTATAATCATACGATGGTAGTCTTCAACTGTCGATTTCGCAGTCGTTAGGGTCATAACTATTCTTCTTTTTCAACAGTTCTAAGTCTTTTGGAGTATTGCAATTAAAAAACATTCGCGCATCACTGACTGGCAACTCCTCTACCATATTTTCTGCTAACCAGCGCTGAAACGATCGTCCCCCCTGATTGATAAACTCCGTTAGTCTAGGCAAACACTGGCGTCGATAAAAGCCGCACAGGGGCTCCCAACCTTTTGCTTGTCGCGGTAACAGGGCAATTGCCTGTTTCTGAACCTGAGCTAATCGAGTTGCCCAACCTTGCAACACTTCTCCCTGTAAATAGGGCAAATCACAGGCAAGTAATAGTACCCAATCTGTCTTGACTTGAGCGATCCCCTGAGCAAATCCTACCAGTGGTCCGTGGGGTGATTTTTCGACCGGTAAAGGGACTTCTCGAATTAACTGACAAGTATCCGGTAAGATATCCTGGTAGCGCTCGGGCCATGAAGTTACAACGTAGACTTCACTAGTACACTTCAGAGCCACCTCACACACCTGTTGCAGCAATGGTATCCCTTGGAGAGCAATCAAAGCTTTGTCCTGACCCAAGCGAGAACTCTGTCCTCCTGCCAGTACAATTGCTGAGAGGGATAGTTTTCTGGAGTGTTGATTATTCATTTTAAATGGTGATAACGCTAAAACCCATTTAAAATGTGTTTTAGCAAGACAAAAGGCAACAGGGGGACTGGAATCTATCTATTTTATTTGATTTCATCAAGATACAGTTTAAAAACACGACAGCTTAAGTGAAATCTTCTCTTCCAAGATTCCCTGTTCTCTTGACTCATCAGTATGTTTACCACTCACATAAGATCGCCAGATATGAAAGGTAGATACTTTGAAGAACAAGAACGCCAAGTTCTCGAACAAATTATACGACATCGTCGCACAGAACTAGGAAAAAATTTTCTCAACCGAGAAATTCCAGAAACGGTACTTAATCGATTAATTTGGGCAGCATTGAAAGCACCATCAGTTGGGTTTTCTCAACCTTGGGAGTTTGTCATTATTCGTGATGTATCAATTAGAGAAAAAATCAAAAATTGTTTTGAAGCAGAAAATGAAAAAGCAAAACAAATATTCAAGGATAAACCTTTATATAATCAACTTAAGTTAGAAGGGATTACTAATACTCCCGTTAACATTGCTATGTTTTATAAACCCTCCTCCAGTCCCATTTTAGGACAAACCAGTATGGAGAAAACGGGACCCTACAGTGTTTGTCTTGCAGTTCAGAATCTCTGGCTAATGGCTCGGGCTGAGAATATTGGAGTTGGTTGGGTCAGTATTTTAGATGAAAAGCAGGTTAAACAGATTCTCCATGCTCCTTCAGAGAATGAATTAGTTGCTTATTTATGTCTCGGTTACGTCAAAGAATTCACAGAGCGTCCTCAACTTGAAATAGCTAACTGGGAAAGACCTAAATCTCAAGAATCTTTGATTCATTATGAGAGTTATAACACTACATTATGATTCGCATTCTACTAGTAGATGACCAGAGTCTGATTCGGCGCGGTTTAAAAGCATTATTGAAGTTAGAAGATACTTTGCAAGTAGTCGGGGAAGCAGATAATGGACAAGCTGCCATTGATTTAGTAGAAACTTTACAACCAGATGTCATACTGATGGATATTCGGATGCCAGTCATGGATGGGGTAGCAGCCACTAGGGAAATTTATCAGCGATTTCCCGACACTAAAGTGCTGGTATTAACTACTTTTGATGATGAGCAGTATCTCACCCAAGCGCTACAGAATGGTGCAGCTGGCTATTTACTTAAGGATACCCCTCCAGAAGAATTAGCCCAAGCAATTCAAGCTGTGCATAAAGGGTATACTCACTTAGGACCAGGATTAGGCAAAAAAGTGATGGCTCAAATCCGCAATCCGGCTCCTAGTCCTCCCCCTGGCTGGGAAGAACTAACTCCTAGGGAACAGGAAATTTTGCAGTTGATTGCCACTGGTGCCAGCAACCGCGAGATTGCTCAGGAACTTCATATTACTGAGAAGACGGTGAAGAACCACGTTACTAATATTTTAAGTCGCTTGAACTTACGCGATCGCACACAAGCAGCAATTTTAGTCAACTCGATGAATAAAAGGTTTTAGGTATTAGATAGTAAGTTAAAGAAACGCAAGAGGCATTAATTATGAGTTTAGAACAGGATGCAGGAGGACTTGACGAACTTTGTACAGACTTCCTACAACAAGCTGCTCAGAAAGCTGATAATACTCTTCGTGTTATGGAGGAGGTTCAACGGTGGACAGATGAGCAACCTTTCCTTTCTGATCTCCTTTGTAAACTTATTCTTGTATATCCAGACCCTTTACCCAAGGGACAGGAAAAAGCTATAGTACACCAGATTGTTCAAGAAAGCATAATCAAAGATTGGGAAAATAACACTGCCTCTGCACATATTCAGGGAGTTATTCAAACTATATTAGATGATGAGCAAAGAGATGCAGTTCTGAATTTATATTGGCAAATACTACAAAAGGGTCAGGTATCTGTAAACAATAGTCAGGAGCAGGAAAAGCTAATACAGTCTGGCTTAGTCAAAGTAGACAATGGCAAATTGAAAGTTGGTAATGCTATCTATGCAAGCATTTTTAACTCGGAGTGGGTTGAACAGCAATTACCAGATATTGCTCAGCTTAGTTTGACTACTGCTTCTGCTAGAGAAAAGAAGCAAACTACATTTTTCAAATTATTGTCAAGAATAGCACTGTTTATTGTTGTACTAGCTCCCATTCTCTATGTATTGTTAACAGAGCCTAAAGAGAAACCACCATTACTAGGCACTAGTATAATACCTTCTGATAAAAAATTATATGAGGGTGGAATAAAAGACGCAGAGGATAATGCAAGATGGTCATCTATGCTGAAAAAGTTTTGTCAAATTTCAGGCAATTCTGATTATTTTGACGATGCGAAAAGCCAATTAGAAGGATGGATTGATAAGTTGGAGCGACCAAACGATATCTACATACCCTTGAATACCCATAAGAATGAGGAAAAGCTCCCATGTCCAATAGCAGAAGATATTTTAATACCAGAAGAGATTTTGGATTCTTCCCCGAACTAAGAAGTAATCGCTGAATCACCAGGAACTAACCACAATTTTGCAGCAAGCCCTAATTAACTTATTACTTATTACTTATTACTTAATATTCAGTAACCCTTCTTGTATTTGACCTAACTTTAAGACCTTAAAATCCAATCCTTGACCTTGATTGAATAAGGAATCATCCTGCTCCCAGTCACCTTCTTCAGTAGACACCAGCAAAACCAATGTGGGGATCTTCATCCCTTGGAGATAATTAACTAGCCTTTGTCGTTCTTCATCCCAAGTCAACAAAATACAAATGCAACCACTCAACATTGATGCTCGATTGAGTACCAAAGGAATTAAAAACTCAAAGGTTTTATCCTGACAAGCTTTAACCGCAGCTAAAATCTCCAACATTTTCTCAGTATGACCGACTCCCCGCCCGGTTGTAAAGCAGTAAGCTTCAGTTCCAACAAACATCAAATCCAATAAAGACTCCTGGGTTTGTACCTGGCAAGCAAAGGAAGCTGCAATTGCGATCGCTTCTTCTAGTTTTTCACTTGCTGCTACTGTTTGAAAGGTATCTAAAATTAAAGCATGTCTGACAAAAAATTCGTCCTGCTCCTCTTTAACAATTGGTTTACCTACCTTCGCCCAACTTTTCCAATGAATTTTCCTTAGAGGATCCCCGGAACGATAATCTCTTAATGACATAAACTCTTCCAAATCTCCCACAGAAGAAGCCAAAGCTACTCCACCCGATTGATATCTCCTCATACCAGGTAGACTAACTTGAGGTAACTTATAGCGTTTTGGTAAAATCCAGAATGATTGAGGTAAGTTTCTAGTTTTAGTAGCATTAAACAAACCAAAAGGGTCAGGACGAGTAATAGTTATCCCAGTAAAACGAACTAAACCCCGATGAGTTGGTTTAATGGTCACTTTTATCTCAGTTTTACTATGGGGAGATAATATTGGTATGTCTTGAGCTCGAGTAATCACTTTTTGTTGACGGTATATCAACCGCCGCCAACGGAAATAGCCTAACTTTTGCTCTAATTTATGAGGTTGTTGCTCATTAGATTCTACTTTGGTGTGGAACTCAGCAAAACTAGGACGAGGATCAGCTAAATCCTCCCACAGTTTTAATCCAGTTTGTACCCGATTAGTGCGATTATCAATGACAATGCGATATTGCACAGGAGTACCAACTGTTGCAAATTTAGGTAGATTACGGCTCAAACCGCAGCGAAATCGCCACCAAAAACTACTAATAATAGCAATCACTAATAGAGATAAGAGGAAAGTGAAAATCTGATAAGCCATCGTTTGGTTCGTATCGATACCTGCAGCACCTGCCACCAATAAGCACACAAAAACGACTAAACCACTAATCGTAAATCTTCTGGTCAACCATTTATTGATGCCATAGATGATGTAATAAGCATGATATAAGTAATATTGCATAGGAGGAAATTTAGAATTTAGAATTTAGAATTTAGAATTTAGAATTGGTAAAAATGAAAATAAATTTGTAGGGTGCTGTTAGCGCTAGCGTAACGCACCGAAGATTAAAGGGACTTACTGAAAGCTGAATGCATATTCTAAGCTGGTACAGTCAGAGACTTCAGGATATCTTCCACAACATTCATAGCAGTGGTTCCAGCAAAATGAGCTTGAGAGTCCATCACCAAACGGTGAGCAATTACTGGTACAGCAATTTCTTGGATTTGTTCTGGAGTCACAAATTCGTAACCATCAAACATGGCTAAAGCTTGTGCTACTTTCATCAAAGCAATAGAAGCTCTGGGACTAGCGCCTAATTGCACCCCACCTGCGGTGCGGGTTGCATTGACAATATCGACAATGTAACGCTTCAATTCTTGACTAACTCGAACTCGTTTTACTTGTTCTTTGAGGGTAAAAATATCATGTAAATTAACACAAGGTTGAATCCTATCAATAGGATGTCCCTGTATTTGAGCTGAGAGAATATTAACTTCTTCTTCTGGGGAAATATAACCCAAATTGAACTGTACTGCAAAACGATCCATTTGTGCTTCAGGTAGGGGATAAGTCCCCCTCGATTCCACTGGATTTTGGGTAGCAATGACAAAAAATAAATCTTGTAGCTTGCGCAGATTACCATCCACACTTACCTGAGATTCTGCCATTGCCTCCAAGAGTGCAGATTGGGTTCTGGGTGAAGCGCGGTTAATTTCATCAGCCAGGATAATATTGGCAAAAATTGGTCCTTCATGGAAGCGAAAGCTTCCTTCCCTTTGATCAAAAATGGAAACACCGACGATATCTGATGGTAATAAATCTGGGGTGAATTGAATCCGTTTAAACTTAGCATCCACAGACAAAGATAAGGCTTTAGCTAAAGTAGTTTTACCGGTTCCCGGATAATCTTCTAACAGAACATGTCCACCACTAGCAAAAGCTGCCAGCAATTTACGAATTGCTGCTGTTTGACCTTTCATTACCGTTGCAATATTATCAGCAATCTTGTGATAAATATCTTTACCAGATAAACCGGATACATCTGCTTGAATCATACTTGGTAATCGCACCAATGTTTTACATGCCTTCAGATTTGAAGGTATTAGGTGTTAAGTGAGGGAAAGAGGTGGTAGGTGTTAGGGATTTTCCACGCTAAGGTGCAAGGAAATTGTACCTTTTCGCTCAAAAACCTTGCACTTATTCGGCAAATAAATGCTCGAAAGCACTGTATGGTATAGCTTACACACTTATACAGCAAGCCCTAGTGCAGCGCGGCAGAAGTAACTGACCAGTTTGAGATCGTTATAATCCTTACTCTATAAGCATTCTAAATTCTAAATTCTAAATTCTAAATTCCGCGCAGCGGCACTAGGTATATTGTTTGACTGACCTCAATTAGCAATTAGCAATCAGCAATTAGCAATTAGCAATCAGCAATCAGCAATTAGCAATTAGCAATTAGCAATTAGCAATCAGCAATTAGCAATTAGCAATTATCAAAATCTAGATACCTCACTGAGTAACCCCCTGTATAACAGGACGTCCATCGAAACGTCCTGGATTACCTGTCCAATTAAAGTCGCTAATCCGCAGGCTCAAAGAACCGAGTCCCTGTACTGGGTTATAGCGCAGGATGACATTGTAGGAGCGACGACGGTATTCCAAAAAGTAATCAGTACTAATTTCTTGACCAGTGTTTAAATTGAATGAAGTTTGAAAACCAAGTCTAAATGGACCGTAGAGTTGTTGGGTAATACCACCACTAAGAACACTTCTATCTGCAACTCGGTCGAAGAGAAAAGGTGATAGGTCACCTACAGCTGCCTGAGTAAAGCTGATGTTGAAACCAGTATAGTCCAAAAAAGGTCGGGAAAAATGACCTATTTGTCCTACCAACCCAACAGTACCACTTATAGAATTTTGGTTATCACCATTACTATAGAGACTAGTGACACCACGGACATTAGTATTGAATGCTAGATAAGGAACCACTGGTTTTGGTGTGTATCGCAATCCTTCTTCAGGAGTGGCTGGCAAAGCTTTACCACGCCAGAGTACAAAACCTCTGCTCAAGGAAGCAGCAGCTTGATAGCGCGTCAGGTTGATGCGATCATTGTCCCTAACTGTTGGTAGTAAGTCTAATCGATTGGTATTAGCATTAATATTCTGAATCCCTACCTGATAGGTAAGGTTGATTCCAGTTTGACCCAAAGGAATTACTGGCGAGGTTAGAAGCGCACCAATGCTACTGCGGACAGTCTGGAAACCGAGGGAACCGTTGAAGAGACGATCGCGGTAGCTAGCTTCGAGGTTAAGTTTGTGAGGTAAAGTTGTCCCGATGATCTGCTGTAGTCGTAAACTTGCACGGGTTTCGTCATCTATATCATCAAAATCTAAACTAGTTACAGCTAAAGAGCCTACTAGAGTTGTCCGAGGACCAAAGGAAACGTCCAATCTAGATTTGAAGCCAAATGCACTAGGATCAATAGGACTTTCGTCAAAGATTGCTCTTTGGAGAAAATACTGTGGTGTTATACTAAATCGCACAGTAGGACTGTTGTATATTTCTATGGGGCGCTCGATAAACAAACCACCCCGGTCATCATCATCAAATCCAAAGTTGAATAAAGCCGGTTCTCTTGGACGGCGGTCAATTAAAATACGATTGCGAAACGTCGGCACTGAGAAACTCTGATCGAAAACCAAACGAGGTTGAGCAGCAACGATTTCGTCTACCAAAGGAGAAATACGCCGAAACCGGACATTTTCAGCCTGCAACTCTAACTCTGGCGGAGAAAAGGGATCATTAGTGATCCGCATGTTGGTAGCGATCCCCTCTGAGCCTTCAAAATCAACCCTATCAGCTTCATAGCGAAATCGATTAACAGAACCCCCTGAGCGGCTTCTAGGCGTTGATGTGCTACCACTCTCGGGATCTAATCTTAGGGAAGAACCCACTACGAAGGAATAACCCCCTGGATTAGTTACTCCTTGTAGAGGTTGATTAGTAACAATGCGATCGCTTAATGGTCGTGGTATTGCTGTTGGATCACTATCATCAGGGGATGGCAACTCAGGCAAGTCAATTTCTGATGAGGCTGTATAAAGTTCACCACTAGCATTGAAGATGACGCCACTATCCTGGACAAAGTAATACTCAAATCGTTCACCCCGCAGTACCTGTCCGCCTCGCGTTAAAGTAACATTGCCCTCAGCGACCATAATACGATTTGGTAAGTTAATTTGCACACGGTCAGCATCTAATAAGGCTCCCTGAAAGCGCATTATCACATTACCTTCCGCCGTAACTATTTGTCGCTGTTCATCATACTCCTGAGTATCTGCCGTCAATTCAATCACACCAATAGGTTCGGCTACAGGTGTAGGTATAGTAACCTCCGCCTCTGGGATAACTGGGAGTTGGGGTGCAGTATCTTCTTCCTCAACTGTACCTTCTGCATCTGGCAAATCTTGAGTGGTTTTTAGGGGAACACTAAACTCCAATTCTCTGACTTTTCCTCCCCGCTCTTGAGTCAAAATACGCTCTATGATGAGTGGGTTTGCTTTGCTTCTAGATGAAACATCAGGGACTGGGAAGTGGCGAAAACCTAAAGAGAACTTGGTGATTGCAGAGCTCTTGGTATCAGCTCGATTAATTGTCCGTGTGGCAACCTGTTCTTTAGTTTTTAGTTGATCGCCATCATTTTTTAGTAAAAAAGTACTATATCTATAGAGATCTGGAGCAATCCCGGATTTAGGTTGCACAAAATAACCAACTGAAATGGGAGGACCGAGCAGAGCGGCACTTTTACTAATATTCAGTAAGCAGGAATACTCTGGTTCCAATGTTTCTTTAGAAGCCATTGGAGCAGGTACGTCAGTTGTCTGCGTTGGTTGCTGGCACACACTGCCACCTACACAGGCTGTTACCGATACCGGCGGTGTCCCATTTGAGCATTCATTGGTTACAGGTGAAATAATTGCTGGTATTTCAGGCGGCTGAACTGTTTGTGGCATCTTTACAACAAAATGCGGCAAGGACATCCCTCTCACGCACGCAGAGTTGAGTGACAGAGGAATTGCCGCGCAACGGAGAAAGCATTAATGAACTTAAGTTGTTATTTTGACATCTTCTCGCTGTTCGTGCCTACGGTTACAACGGGAGATTGTTAATACTCACAACTTAGGTTTCTGTTTCAACGCACCTGCCTTCGGAGATTTACTCTCTTTCTGGAGAAAATCGGTACGGTAATCTTTGATTGTAGTCGTTGGCACAACTGCATTGGTTCCTCAACTACAAATTTTTTTATTTGGCTCAATGAAGCGGTAAGCCGATGGCAAACTTGAGTGCTTGCTATCCTCGAATTTTGCAACTAAATCTATATACTAAGCTTCGCTAACGCTTAAGTAGGTAGGGTTGGCTGAATAAGTAACAAGTAACAAGTAAAAAGTAACAAGTCAGAAGGAATTAAGCATTTATCCTCGTTTTGAGCACTTGTATTCCCCAAGGTTACCCAGGGATTTCCCATGAAAGTGCAAGGTTTCTGGAGCCCATCGATACAATTTCCACGGCACTCCTAACGCACAAAAATGCTTGAAATCTATGTTTGGCATAGCTTCCACACTTATGCAGCAAACCCTAGGTAGGTAAAAAACAACGAAAGTAAGTTTGTACGGTGTAGGTTGACACAATGTGCTTGTTATGTAACAAGGTCACTCCTTAAAACCTGCCCTTGCCATCTGCATTTATTTATGCCTACCTACTTAATACCAACAATGGTAGTCACATTAGCAAAGTCAAGAAGCGTCCGCCAAAATGATTGTGAGAGCAGACGCTAACTCTATGTATATTAATTACTCTAGATCCTGTCGGTTGGGGTTGCGAGCTGGATCGCCCGACAAAAAGCCAAATACAAACAGAGCGATGAAGAAAAACACAACGATATAAACAACAATTTTGAGGGTCGCCATCTGGATATCTCCAAAGAGAGTGTGAACTATCAAAGATGAAGGTTGAAGTGGCACATTGACCTAGCGTTTGAGTCTAAGTCTAGCCAAGATAAAATTTTATTCTTCAAGCTTCAAATTTTATACTTTTTTAATATCATACCTGTAAGCTGGCTTTCTTGTGCCAACTTAATGTCGGCAGGGGTCACCCGTTATAATTGATGCCTTGGGTGGGTAAAACTTTCTTGGAACTAAGGTGTGTAGATTTTGCGCTACACAAACACCGTGGGACTCATGGTGTCTGCGCGTGGACGGTTAAGTGGTTACACTCTGGTTGAAGCGCGAAGCTCTATTCCTTTCATGTTGAGAAGCCCCCGTTATAGCGCAAGCTTAGCGGGGGAGAACGTCACGTTAATGTCATTAGGAGCCCCCCAACTGGCGGTGCACCGCCCCCGATGAAGGGAAGAAACAAGCTCAAATTCTCTTCCCTCCTAACTCGGAGACTTGGTGTTTCTTCAGAGATTAGCTATTAGCCATTAGCTATTAGCCATTAGCGAATGAGCGTGTTTCTTCAGAGTCACCCCTTACCCTGTCAACTTCTTTAAATCCTCAATAACTAAAGCTGCGGACTTGTATCTTTCAACGAAGTGAGAGCGCACCATCTTTTCCAAAATCTGAGCCAATTCTTCACTAACATTTGCCAAATTACGCCAGATGACGTCGCCAGTCTCATCTGAAACCGATAACTGGCTGGGGTGAATGCCGGTAAGTGCTTGAATTCCAATCATTCCCAGCGCGTAAACATCACTACTAAATCTTGGATGTCCAGCGTATTGTTCTGGTGGTGCATAACCACTAGTACCAATGGCAACCGTTGAACCTTGTTCTTTGAGCTGCTCTTGGGATTGAATCTGTTTTACAGCACCAAAGTCAATTAAGACCAATTTACCGTCTAGATCACGGCGCATGATATTACCAGGTTTGATATCCCGGTGAATAACTTGATGCTTATGGATAAAACTCAGAATTTCTAAGACTCCCTTCAGGATTTCTATTACTTGGGCTTCTGGGAATCGTTTTTCCTTAGGCATTTCCTCACTGAGGGGGTGACCTTCAATATATTCTTGGATTAAGTAGAATTCTTTATGTTCAGCAAAATAAGCTAATAGCTGAGGAATCTGAGGGTGAGTACCCAACCTTTCCAATATTTCTGCTTCAGTTTTAAATAGACGTTCAGCAACCTCTAAGAATTTTTTATCTTGATGAGCTGGTTGCAACTTTTTAACCACGCACTGGGGCTTACCCGGTCGCTGGGTATCTGTGGCTAAATAGGTGAGACCGAACCCACCACAACCAAGACTACTTTGAATTTCGTAGCGTTTTGATAAAAGTCCAACTTCTGTTGGTGGTGGTTTTTTATCTTTTTCTTTTCCCTTGTCCCCCTGCGGCCAAATTATAGTACCGTCATCTCCAGTGTTATTATCTCCCCAAACCTCTGTTGACTCCTCATCAGGAGGAACCTCTGTCTGAGTAACCAGCATTGTACTTGGCTCAGTTGCCACTAGGGTACTTCTCTCTTTTAAAAGAGCTGACAGCTGAGCGATGTTATCTTCTTGTTCCTGAACTAGGCTGGCAAAGTGAGAGCGCTCTTGCAGAGTTTTGTAGGCACTGTAAGCTAGTACACCAGTTCCAGCAGTAATTAATCCCACACAGGGAGCTACTACAGGAACCCATCCAGAGGAGAAAAACAGTCCCACCGATGTTCCTAGCAAGAGACTAATCGCTATCCCTTCTGCTAGCACTAGCTTTCCAGGATGACGAAAGACTAGCACCAGAAAACCACCAGCAAATGACCAACCCCAAATCCACAAAGCTTCTCCCCACTCTGGCAAAAACCAGAACAAAGGCTGCTCATCTAGGACAATACTTAGAATTTGACTGACTACCTGACCATGTATCATCACTCCTGGCATGCGCTCAATCTTTTCTTGGGCAAAGCTATAGGGAGTGTAAAAGTTATCTTTTAGACTAGGAGCACTAACTCCGATCAAAACAATGCGGTCTTTCACCCAGCTAGGGTCAATCTGATTATTTAGAACCTCTGTTAAGGTAACGTTACGACCAGGGGAGTTAGCAGAGCGGTAATTGAGTAAAATTTGGTAACCTCCAGTATCGGCTTTTTGGTAGGCTCCAGAGTTACGTAATAGTGGTTTGAAGATTACTTGACCGAGTTTGAGGTACTCTTCCTCATCTTGCTCGACAATTTCTGGTTGAATTCCTTTTTGTTCTAGGTAGTATCGTGCTAGCTGAAAGCTGAAGGAGTAAGTTGTAGTGCAGCTACCAGTAGTGGGATTGACAAACAATAGACCTCGTCGAACAACTCCATTGGGATCAATTGCTAGGTCAGCAAAGCCTACACGCTCTTCTGGAACACTTGGAGGTGGAGGAGTACCTGGTTCCTTGGCGTTACTAATTTTACAGATGGGGATAATGCGATCGCTATTTTTCAGTTGGCTAGATAATTCTTTGTGACCTGGTGGTACTGAAATATCTCGAAAGATATCCAAGCCAATAACTGCCGGTTGATACTGCTCGAGTTGCTCTAAGAGCTGATTCATGAGTTTGTCAGTCATTGGCCATTTTTCCAAAGACTGAACATCCTCCTCTGTAATCTCCACAATGAGGAGACGTTCGTCTGGCGGTAATCCTGGTCGCAGTTGCAGTAGCTTATCATAAGCACTCAGCTCTAGAGGCTCCGGGAAACCTAGTTGACGACCTATTAGCAGTAAACTGGTAACAGTCAAACTTGCCACTAATGCCGGGTTTTTCAGAACAGTCAAACTTGCTACTAATGCCGGGTTTGTGACAATAGAATCACCTACACGTTTTAGGTGTGACCAGAAGATAGACAGTTTGGCCGGAGTAGTGGCTTGACTCTCTTCATGATTCGTGTATATGACCGTTTCCTCTGACTGTACTGAGTTTTCAGTTAACTCCCCACTCGTCGGTTTCACAAGCTAATTGCTCACAACTAATAACTTAAAATTAGCAATAGATCACCCTCAATGACGACCAAAGTAAAGTTACATCTCCCGTGGCTGACGTAATCACATATTGATTACTTTGTCAAGTAATTCTTAAATCAAAGGATAACTAGTTATGGAAGCTTTTACTCCAATACCTCCTCAATGGACAAAATCCGCCACTCATGCGTTGGAATTTTGTTGCCCTAACTGTCGAGCTCGTTCTATAGAAGCCGAGAGAGTTTGGATGAATCGGCGCTCACCAGTCATAACTGAAGACTATAGCAAAAAGTGGCAAGAATTTTATTATTGTCACTGTGGTACTGTTTGGTGGGCATGGAGTAGTGACCGTCCACCTTCGGAATTAGCCAAGCGCCAGAGACCGCCAATTTTGTAGATATAGCATTAAGTTAAAGGCTTAGGACATGAGTTGATCTTAACCTTTGAACAGGGAATAGGGAATTTTAGGGTCGAATGTTTAAGAGTGAATAAACTTGACCATCAATTAAAAGTCGGGTGATGCCTTTCGCTTGTAGATGAGAGCCTGTCTTTTGGAGCATCTGACCATCAGGCACTTTGATTACCCTTTGGGAACGATTAGAAAAACGTCGTGCTACTTTGTGGTTCTCAAAGACAGGTAGAGTTCTTTCCTGAAACTCCTCGAAAGGAATTCGTCCAAGATCACTAAACTCTTTGAGAGGTCGAGCAATCAGCTCTGCCGATCGGTCTACGACTAAGTAGCAGATTTTAGGTAGAGAAGCTTCAGATAGAGGTAGAACGTGAACATCGGTAACACTTTTACCAATAGAGGTTTTTATTGGTAGCTGATTTGGTAGTTCTAACTCCTCATCATCCCACTCGTCATCTAAATCTTCCTCTAAATCTTCCTCTAAATCTTCATCAAAATCTTCCTCTAAATTTAAATCGAGCAAATCATCATCAAGTAACTCCTCAAAGCTAGCATTTTGGAGCTGATTAATGTTGTCAGGGGGTTCCTCTACATCCTCAAAATCCTCCTCCTGTTGCGATTCACTAGTCATGTCTAGTGGTAACTGGGTCTGTACCATTTTTTCCTCAGTATCAGGTTTTAAAGTGACTGAGGAACGTCTGCGCCGCCGACGACCGTCTGATACATTTGAGTCTGATGATTCTGCCTCAGTTTTGACCGGCTCCTCTTTTGTTTGAGTAACTATCGCTGATTCACTATCAGCTGCTTCTGAGGTTCTATTGCTAAGAGAAGTAACACCGCCCGAAGTGCGATTGGCTCGCTTTTGCTGAATCAGCTCTTCATATTCTGACTCCAACAAGTTGCTTTTAAGAATGCGGCTAATTGTCGAGTTACTGACACCATAGCGAGTTGCTAGAGTTGAAGTTGTCTGTGACTGCTGTCGGTATAATTTCAAGATGTCGCTTTTGTCGGCATCAGAGAGTTTTCTTGGACTCATGGCTCACCTTATGCACGCCGACGCCCACCACGGCGGGAACGGCTTGATACATCATATTCGAGTACGGCACCTATGGCAAATAGAACGCCACTGAAAATAAAAAAGACTTCTAATAGACCACCACTTTCGTATTCTACAGACTTAGCGTCAGTATATTTGACCCACATATCTGAAATGTAGAGAGAAAAGGCCGCAGCTGCGATCATACGCCAGGATTGGGCGAAACGCCCACCCCAAAAGGCTAATAAGAGGGTTGAGGCAATAACGAGAAGGAAGACATCGCCAACTATGTAGAATAAATTTACATATTTGCCTAGTGGTTGGAGGGTTTTGTCAAGAGAAAGTGCCCAACTAGGTGGCTCCTTTTCAGGGTTCTCCTGTTGTACAGGAGTTGTTTCGGCTGGTTGTGCTGTTGTTGGTGAAGGAGTTGGACTAGCTTGCACTAAAATTGCCTGCGGGTAAGCATCTGCTTGGGGTAAATCTGTTGTGTTTGTTACCTGCTCAATAGCAGAAGAGGGTATCGGAATATTAGCTTCGTCAGAAGTCTCAGGTGTTGAGATAAAAACCCATATAGCTAAAGCTATTCCTGCTAGTGCGATCGCTGCCACAGTTACCCATTGCCAAATCTCTAAATTCAAGCGCCTAGGAATAACCGCTAAAATCATGCCCCAACTAACGAACAGATAGAAAGCAATATAAAACAAATCTGCCGGTGAGACATCGGGCTCAAGATTTAAGTATAACTCCCACCAACCAAATAACAGACCTCCAACAAACCAGCAGATTGTGCCCAAACCAATTCCCAACCAAACATTACGTCCACTGGCAATCTGAGGGCTACGCCAATTTCTGAAGCAGAGGAGCGCAGCAACGAGGAAGGGAATTAATTCGAGAATGTATGTACCAATCAAGTACCACAGCGGACTTTCTTCTCCAGGAACACTG
>JAAHGL010000148.1 GCA_010692635.1 Symploca sp. SIO2C1
AGTTCTGATTAGAGGACTTGCAGCCGTAGGGCATACGGTCAAGATGCTTGCGGAGGGTAAATTCATCAGAATCCCTTTGAAACAAGAATCCCACGGTTTTAGCGTAGCGTAACCGTGGGAGTGTCAATAGCAGCCAATAACGCCATCAGGTAATCCACAATTTCTAGCGTCAGTCCACCATAACCCAGTAAGTCATAAATTTCCTCCACTAGCTGCTCATCATTGAGGAAAAATCTTTGGCGTTTCCTACCCGGTTCCGCCCATTCTTCCAGACTTTCTTGCAACCGCTTGGCACACAAGAACTCACCAAAACTTTTATGGACAAACTCTACTGCTCCTTCTCCAGTATGAGCTGGTCGTAGGTAAAAGGAAGCCAAGGCATTTCTTAAGGGGTTGTCCCCAAGGCGCTGTTTGGCTGTTTCCAATAATTCTTTGGCTGCATCATCTCCCTTGAGCCGTTCCTCAATCATGGCGATTGACGCTGATTCCCCACCCGCTTGGGTGACACACAATCCTGCCTCAGTTAAAATGCGCCGTAAATCCTCAGTTTCTTGTTCAGTGAGTTCAAAATTTAGCTGTTTAGGACGCTGTTGAGTAAGTACCCAATCCAAAGCAGTTTGATAAATCAGAATTTTTGCCTCAGTACTGCTAGCATCCTTAAACATTTGAGCTGTTAATTTGCTATCCCGATGCATAGCTGCTAAAAGATAGAGTAACAGAGGCTCTTGAGCTAATTGCTTGACTCGTGTTGGACAGGTTTGAGCTTGTAAAAACTCCTGAAATGCCGAAGCCTTATCTTTGCCAACCAAATTTCCCCACTTACTCAACCACCGCTGATGGAGTTGCTCATCCATCAGAGCAATTTCCAACCGTTCTAGGTTTCGAGGCAAGAACTGTTCGATACCCTGTAATGCCAGTTCTCTACCAGTAATCAAAAACCTATGTCCTAGCTGAGGATTACTTTGGCAGCTAGCTTGTAAATTCCCTACCTGTTTGAGGAACTTTTCAATGCCACCAGTGGTTCTCCCTTCTAAGCGCAATTCATCAAACCCATCCAGCAAGAACAAAAACCGGGTATTGGAATCCGTCAACCAACCATCATCACTCTTAGCAAAATCTGCCTTAACCACAGCGCGGAGGGTATTCTCAATATTTGGCTCAAAGGCATCAATATCCCGCAGTCGAATCAATATTGGTGTCCACAGGGGATGAAGGTTTTGCCGCACCCAATTGGCAAACATCCGACAAAAGACAGTTTTACCACGCCCTGGTCCCCCTTGAATAAACATTACCTGACCATTTTGCTTAGGATTAATCAGCTGTTGAATGGCCCAATTTCCTAAATCAACAGCTTCTAACTCTTCATCTACCTTGCCATTAGCATCCACTAACTGTGCCTTCAAAGGTACATAAATATCGGGAAACCTAATTGACTTTTCCCCCAATACCTTCCACTGTTCCCGTAGCCGTGGATCACTAGGATCAGGAGATATCTGTTCCTTGAGGTAAGATTCAATACTGCCGTATTTCTGATTTGCTCCTCTTTCTTTAGCTGCTGCAATCAACAAACCCAGACGCTTACCCATTGCCTCTGATTCATACTTGAGGAGTCGCTCTACACGAGCCTTAATCCCCCAAGCGACCCAGCCTGTCACAATAGGAATGGTATCGTGTTCTAATCCTGCCTGTTCCAAGAAAGCAGATAGCTGTTGATTCAAAGCTTGCCCTAAAAGGGATTTAAGGAAGTAGGTCAAAGCTTCTTTAGCTAACTCCTCATCTAACTCTAGTTCCCACAGCTGCTCAATTTGCTGCCCAACTGTTTTTCCTGATACTCCTGTACCAATTTTTTGCTTTAACCAGTCATTCCTCCGAACCAAAGCATCAAAACTTTCCAGATAAGCCAAAGGAAAAGCGATCGCTACCCATTGCTCTAAACTTGGTGAGTTGCTAGTCTTACTACGAAGCAGGTTTATTCCCTTTCCCCCTAACCCCACAAACGACAATCCCGCCGCTACTAGAGGAGAAGCCGACAAACCAAATGCGATCACTAATTCTAACCCAGCCTTAGAAACCTCTGCACCAGTTACCGCAACATCTCCAATCGTGCCCAACTCTCGAATATCAGTTTGCAGAAGATGCCAAACCCGCCTAAGTGTAGCCACTACCCCAGTTCCTTATCCCACCATTAGCCAGTTGCTACCAGGATAACTGGTTTGAAGGGGAGAATTTAGAATTTAGAATTTAGAATTTAGAATTTAAACCAAATCCGCTAACCAATAACCAATAACAAATGACTATCTCGCGAAGCATTTGCCTCGGATTCCTTGCTGTAATTGCCGTAGGGACTCTCCTGCTGATGATGCCTTTTGCTACTAGTACTGGGACGTGGAATGACCCAATTGTAGCTTTGTTCACTGCTACCTCTGCCGTTTGTGTTACTGGTTTGATCGTTGTCGATACTGGCAGTTATTTTTCTGGTATAGGTCAGTTTTTTGTTCTCGCCTTGATCCAAATTGGAGGATTAGGCTATATGGCAACAACAACCTTTCTTCTTCTACTAGTGAGGCGCAAGTTTAATCTAAGGCATAAAGTTGCGATTCAACAAGCCTTTGATCGACCAGGTTTACAAGACAGTGCCTCAACGATCCGCTCCATCATCGCCACTGCCCTGATTTTTGAAATTACTGGTATTTTTCTACTTTTACTGGTTTTTGTCCCAGATTATGGCTGGGATCAGGGTCTCTGGTTAGCTGTTTTCCATAGTATTAGTGCTTGGAATAATGCTGGTTTTAGTTTATTTGCCAATAGTTTGATGGACTATCAAACACACCTACCATTAAATCTAATTATCACTGGCTTAATTATTTTGGGTGGTATTGGACAACCAGTTATTCTTGAAACTTACTTATGGTTACGAAAACTTATTTTAAATAAACGAGAAAAGATGATATTTTCTCTCAATTTCAAAGTAGCAACTAGTACAACTGCAATGTTGTTAATTGTAGGAACTATTGCCTTTTTCTTTGTGGAAGCCAATAATTATACAACCCTTAAACCCTTAAATTTTCCAGATAAATTGATACTAGCTTGGTTTCAGTCTGTAACTACTAGAACGGCTGGTTTTAATACTATCGATATTGGTCAAATGACCACTGCTGGCTTATTTCTCACCATTGCTTTAATGTTTATTGGAGCCAGTCCAGGAGGGACTGGTGGTGGCATAAAAACTACGACAGCGCGCATTATAGCTAGTTGTACCAAGGCAATATTGCAAGGCAAAGAAGAGGTTAATCTTTATAAGCGCCAGGTTCCCATATCTCTAATACTTAAAGCAGTAGGTGTGTTATTTGGTTCAATCACAACAGTAATTGTAGCAACAACTTTAATTACTATCACCGACCCCGATTTAAATTTCATTCAACTTTTCTTTGAAGTTGTCTCAGCATTTGCGACTGTGGGTGTTTCTACAGGTATCACTGCTACTGTTTCTCAGTGGGCACAGCTGATTTTAATTGTGACTATGTACATCGGACGGGTAGGAATTTGGTTACTTATGGCCTCTTTATTAGGAGACTCCCGTCCTAGCCAGATTAAATATCCAGAAGAGGATTTACTTGTTGGCTAGCTGGAATTGATAATTGATAATTGATAATTGATAATTGATAATTGATAATTGATAATTGATAATTGATAATTAACTGGAGTTTAGACTAGTCTAAACTCCAGTTGAGGAGTGCAAAACCCCAAAGTCTGACAGTCCGCAAGAGAAAAAATCAATCAATTGGGTCGATGGTGTCCCAAGATTGCGTGCAATTGGTTTCAGCACCAGCGTGGCTGAGCGCTAATCCTGCATTGGGATTGCAACCAATAGGGGAAGAGCTGTACTGGCAAGATGCCAGTTCCACGAAATGAAAGAGGAAGGTTTTTATTGGGGAGAAGGCTGTGGGATAACCATGCAGAATATTACTGTATCAGTAGGATCGTTTTGGTAGACTGTACGTGCAATACCTAGGACGGTGAAACCCCTCTCTATGCAACAAGAAGAATCAAAACAGATACAAAATTCTGTATCAATCGAGCGAGGAAAAATGGTGTGAATGTAAATTGGTCATCTTTCCGGTTCTTTCATAATCTACGCCGAGAACGTCAACAGTTTGCAGTAATTGGCTTAGGGCGCTTTGGTAGAGCTGTTTGTTCCTCATTGCAACGCCTAGGCTACGAAGTTTTAGGAACTGACATTAATGAAAAACTGGTTGATCAAGTTTTGAGTCAGCATATGGTTTCTCATGCAATGCAACTGGATTCAACTGAACCCTCAGCTCTGAAAGAGGCAGGGATTTTTGAGTTAGATACCGTAATTGTTGCTATTGGTAACTATTTAGAAGAAAGCATTATTACCACGTTGAACCTCAAAGAGGCAGGTGTCCCTCATGTAGTTGCCAAATCTTCCTCTGAAGTCCACGGTAAGCTATTGCGCAGAGTAGGAGCCGATCATGTGGTTTTTCCGGAATATGAAGCAGGTTGTGCCTTGGCGCGATCGCTTACTAAACCCTCAATCTTAGAACAATTTGACCTTGATCCCAACCACAGCATTGTGGAAATCTTGGTGCCAGAAGAATTTGATGGGAATACAATTATGGAGCTGGAGCTGCGGCAGCGCTATGGTCTAAATTTGCTAGCTATTGGTCGGAATGATAATTTTGAGATTAACCCTGACCCCACTAAACGCCTGCACAAGGGTTTGGTAATGGTAGTGATTGGCTCTAACCAAGATATTGAACGCCTACCAATTTAACTTGTAACCATTGGCTAATGGCTAATGGCTAATGGCTAATGGCTAATGGCTAATTGCTAATTGTTAATTGCTAATTGCTAATTGCTAATGGCTAATGGCTAATTGCTAATTGTTAATGGCTAATTGCTAATTGCTAATTGCTAATTGTTAATGGCTAATTGCTAATTGTTAATGGCTAATGGCTAATGGCTAATGGCTAATGGCTAATGGCTAATGGCTAATTGTTAATTGCTAATTGTTAATTGCTAATTGCTAATTGTTAATGGCTAATTGCTAATTGCTAATTGTTAATTGCTAATTGCTAATTGCTAATTGTTAATTGCTAATGGCTAATTGCTAATTGTTAATTGCTAATTGCTAATTGCTAATTGCTAATTGTTAATGGCTAATGGCTAATGGCTAATGGCTAATTGCTAATTGCTAATTGCTAATTGCTAATTGCTAATTGTTAATGGCTAATGGCTAATGGCTAATTGCTAATGGCTAATTGCTAATGGCTAATTGTTAATTGCTAATTGCTAATGGCTAATTGTTAATTGCTAATTGCTAATGGAAGAGAATTGTTTCTCCCATTCAATTGGGTGCGCGAAGCTCTCCTGGGGAGCTCTTCAGAAACAAGGCAGGAGGCAGAAGGCAGAAGGGAAGAGGATTTGGCTTGTTTCTTTCATTCATAGGGGGTGGCGCGCCGCCCGTCTGGCGCTCTCCAGAAAGTCAAAATGACTGCGGGATGTCTAAATCCCCTGCTATGACTAGTTTATGACTTCTTTTTAGGTAGGGAAAACTCTTGTTCCTCCTGCCTCCTGCCTCCTGCCTCCTGCCTTCTGCCTCCTGCCTCCTGCTTCCTAACACTCATTACTCAAAAAAGCTCTCCCACACCTTTTTTCACCTCACCCCCTTACCCTTTTGCGGTAAAATCATCAGTTGCAGTAAATCAAACCCTTGCAGCAAGGAGATATTCCTATGGCCCGGATGTACTACGATACAGATGCCAACTTAGACCTACTCGCCGGTAAGACAATTGCCATTATTGGCTACGGTTCTCAAGGTCACGCCCATGCTCTCAATCTTCAAGATAGTGGTATGAAGGTTATTGTCGGGCTATATCCGGGTAGTAAATCCTGGGGGAAAGCTGAGGCAGCCGGTTTAACAGTTCACTCCGTTGCTGAGGCAGCTAAAGCCGCTGATTGGATCATGATTTTGCTCCCGGATGAGGTGCAAAAAACGGTATATAAAGAAGAAATTGAGCCAAATTTGACTGAGGGGAAAGTCCTTTCTTTTGCTCACGGCTTTAATATCCACTTTGGGCAAGTTGTCCCCCCAGCAAATGTGGATGTGGTAATGGTTGCACCTAAAGGACCAGGACATTTGGTACGGCGGACTTATGAACAGGGAGAAGGGGTTCCTTGTCTATTTGCCGTATATCAAGATGCCACAGGTCAAGCTCGCGATCGCGCTATGGCTTATGCTAAAGGGATTGGTGGTACTCGCGCTGGCATTCTGGAAACTAGCTTCCGGGAAGAAACAGAAACTGATTTATTTGGTGAGCAAGTTGTCTTGTGTGGTGGCTTGAGTGCTTTAATTAAGTCTGGGTTTGAAACTCTAGTAGCTGCTGGGTATCAGCCGGAGTTGGCTTATTTTGAATGTCTCCATGAAGTCAAACTAATTGTTGATTTGGTGGTAGAAGGTGGTTTAGCCAAAATGCGAGATAGTATCTCCAATACCGCTGAATATGGAGATTATACCCGTGGTCCTCGGATTGTCACCGACGAAACCCGCGCTGAGATGCGTAAAATTCTGAGTGAAATTCAATCTGGTCAATTTGCTCGGGAATTTGTGTTAGAAAATCAAGCAGGTAAACCCGGATTTACCTCGATGCGGCGTCAGGAAGCAGAGCATTCAATTGAAGAAGTTGGTAAGGATTTACGAGCTATGTTCAGCTGGCTAAAGAAAGTGTAATCAGAACTCACGGTATCAATCCCAATAACCAACCAGTGATAACTAGGGTTTGCTGAAAAAGTCGATTGATTCGGGTTCCATAGGTGTTAGGTTTTAGGTGTTAGGTTTTAGGTATTAGGTTTTAGGGATTTTCCACTTGCGGTGCAAGGTTTTTGAACTAAAAGATACCATTTCCTTGCACTTGGGCTCGAAAAAAATGATTGAAAGCCTTGTCTGGTATAGCTTCCACCCTAGATGTAGGGGCGAAGCATTCGGGCGATATTTTATCCCTCAAACCCTAGTTTTTCTGTCCGAATGCTTCGCCCTGAGAGGTCGATTTTGGCATAAATATGAATACTGAATCGGTTTTCTAGTCACAGAGCTTGCGATCGCTATCTTCAACTTTAGGATATTGCTTAAGGTAATAACTAATAGTGGTACAGGCTTCTGCGGCTAATTCTGGCAAAGACGGAAACTTCCATAGCTTCGCCGTTTGATCTGCTGAGGTGGTGACAATCCACTTGCCATCTGGGCTAAAGGAGGCACTGTTGACCCACTTGTCATGCCCTTTGAGAGTTGCCAGTTTTTCACCCTGGAGGTTCCATAGCTTTGCGGTTTGATCTGCTGAGGCAGTGACAATGAACTTGCCATCTGGGCTAAAGGAGGCACTGTTGACAGACTCCTGATGCCCATCGAGAGTTTTCAGCTCTTTACCTTGGAGATTCCACAACTTTGCCGTTTTATCCCGTGAAGCGGTGACAATGAACTTGCCATTGGGGCTGAAGGAGGCACTATTAACTGAATCCTGATGCCCATCCAGAGGTTCCAGCTGTTTACCTTGAAGATTCCACAACTTTGCGGTTTGATCAGCTGAGGCGGTGACAATAAACTTGCCATTGGGGCTGAAAGAGACACTGTTGATCCGATTGTTATGCCCTCCTTTAAGAGTTTTCCACTCCTTACCTTGGAGGTTCCACAACTTTGCCGTATTATTATCCGAGATAGTAACAAGGGATTTGCTCTTCCGACTAAAGGAGGCACTCCTGACTGAACCATGATGCCCTTCAAGGGTAGCCAGCAGTTCACCCTGGAGGTTCCACATCCTTACCGCATTATCCCTTAAGGTGGTGACCATGAAGTTGTGATCGGGGGTACTGATAACTTTACCCTGACGCCCTTCGAGTCTAGCCAGTTCTTCACCCTGGAGGTTCCACACCTTTGCAGTATTATCATCTGAGACAATAGTAAAGGAGTTACCATCTGGGCTGAAGGAGACACCGATGACTGAACCTTGGTGCCCTTTGAGAGTTTTCGCCTCTTTATCTTGAAGGTTCCACACTCTTGCGGTTTTATCAGCTGAGGTGGTGACAATTAACTTGCTATCCGGGCTGAAGGAGGCATTTGTGACCCGATCCTGATGCCCTTCCAGGGTAGCTAGCTCTTTACCTTGAAGGTTCCATACCTTTGCGGTTTTATCGGCTGAAGTGGTGACAATATATTTGCCATCCCGGCTGAAGGAGGCATTTGTGACCCGATTCTGATGCCCTTCCAGGGTAGCTAGCTCTTCACCCTGGAGGTTCCATACCTTTGCCGTTTGATCCCTTGAAACGGTGACAATATATTTGCCATCCCGGCTGAAGGAGGCATTTGTGACCCGATTCTGATGCCCTTCCAGGGTAGCTAGCTCTTCACCCTGGAGGTTCCATACCTTTGCCGTTTGATCCCTTGAAACGGTGACAATATAGTTGCTATCCGGGCTGAAGGAGGTACTGTAAACCGAACTCTTATGCCCTTCCAGAGGTTTTAGCTCTTCACCCTGAAGGTTCCACAGCTTTGCCATTTTATCTGCTGAGGCGGTGACAATATAGTTGCTATCCGGGCTGAAGGAGGCACTGTAGACCGAACTCTTATGTCCTTCCAGAGGTTTCAGCTCTTCACCCTGAAGGTTCCACAGCTTTGCCGTTCTATCAAGTGAGGCGGTGACAATATAGTTGCCATTGGAGTTAAAGGAAGCACTGTTGACTGAATTATTATGCCCATTGAGAGTTGCCAGCTCTTCACCCTGAAGATTCCATACCTTTGCCGTTTTATCCCGTGAGGCGGTGACAATGAACTTGCCATCTGGGCTAAAGGAGGCACTGTAGACCTGATCCTCATGTCCTTTGAGAGTTTTCAGATCTCCACCCTGAAGGTTCCACAACTTTGCCGTTTTATCCCGTGAGGCGGTGACAATGAACTTGCCATCTGGGCTAAAGGAGGCACTATTGACCGAATCCTCATGCCATAAGCGATTTTGTTCTGAAGTCTGATAGAATGCCTTCCACAAGGTTCCTCTGATCTGACTTTGCAGTTGCTGATCTGGCTTCCAGAGTGGTAACAGCAAATTATTTTGTAAGATGCTCCTGGCTTTTAATGCCTCAGTTAATGCTTCTAACTGTAGATCACCAGCATTAAAAAAAGTTTCTGAAGTCTGTCGAGAAATCTGAACCTGATCAGTCACTACTTTTGTGTAACCAATCAAAGCAGGTATCATGGCTGCTCCAAACATTAAGCTCAAGATTATATGCGAAATTGTCCATATATTCGACCAGAAATACCGCTGCTCACTATTTTGAAATAGCTGTTTCCCTTCTGGATACTGTTCCAGCAGCCCCTTTTTACGTTTTTTAAGAAACCTAAATTGACTGCGTGGAATCAGGTTCTTTTGGTGGAGCTTCCAGTTAATTAAGCAGCGCTCAAACAATTCTGTAACAACTTTGAGTTCTTGCTCCTCTAGGGAAGACCATTGGTTAATTTTTTGAGCTAGATAGTCATGAGTAATAGAGTATTTTAGTTTTTGTCCTTCTTCTTCAGGGATTGTCTCAATTAAATAGTGCCTATCCAGTTGCTGAATTATCGCCTCAACATCTGCTTCTAACAGGTTAAGATTTTTGGCAATGTCGGCTGCTGATTTAAATACCCTGCTCCCACTAGTAACCATTTGCTGGAGAACAGACCTTACTTTATCTTGTTGCTCTTCTAGGGAATAGTACTCTGCGAGGATATAATCTACATAATGCTGCAAAATCCCTTTTACACCACCCAACTCTTGATAAATATTTTCTGTAATGATGATAGTTTCTCCTGCGAGCAATTTATGATCATAACGATTACGCACAGTTTCAAAGAGCTGATTACAAACAATCTGAAGATGTACAGGTTCTATGTGCTCGTTTGATTCTGATTTACTTTCACTATATTTTAATAGATCAGGAATCAAATTATTACCGATAAAATTTGGTTGGTAAGTAACTTTTGCTGCAATTGACTGAATAGGTTTCTTAATAGCATCCCTCGCTTGCTCTTCATTTAAAGGTTTAAGTTTATGACAGTAGGTTACGGTATTAAATTCTGGGATAACCTGCCAAAATTCTTGTAAAGTGTCGAAATAAAATTCCTCTCGGATGGAAATGAAAATATTCATTTCCTGGGAGTTAAATTCCTTGAAGCACTCACTAAATTCTTGGATAAATTGCTGACGTCTGTTCTCTGGCAGATTGACAAAGAAGCGCTCAAATTGGTCGAAAAAAATAGCAACAGGTCGTCCGGTTTGCTTAGTCGTAGTTCCTAAGCACTCTAGAATAGTTCCTAAGCACTGTAGAAGAGTATTACTATCACTGAGATCGATGTTGACATTCTCTAAACTCTCTATACCTGTTTTCAGAGTTTCCGTGGGATAACCATACTCCCGGAATACCATCGTGAAGTAGCCTTTTTTAATGAGTTCGGGAATAATCCCGGCATTAATCAGGGAAGTTTTGCCACTCCAAGACTTTCCCTGAATTAGGACTAGCTTATAATTAGAGATTTTTTGAACCAAGAGCTGGGAAACAGCTTCTCGACCAAAAAAGATATCAGCATCAATCGTCTCGTAATAACTGAGAAACTTATAAGGTTCTTCAACACGAACTTGTCGTTGCTGGCGATACTTCCCCCAGTCTACTTTCTTATCCTCTGAGATCGAGGCTAAAGCATAAAATTTGATGTTGTATTTATTACCGCCAACAACATCCCCTTTAACAGTCGTCTGGTTGCCAAAATCAATTCTCTCACTGCGACTTTCTACCATGACAACTCAATCAGAATTGGGAATTGGGAATTGGAAATCGGGAATCGGGAATTGACCGTGTGTTAATTTTACATAATAAGTCCAGAAAAACTCAAAATTTTAGCTAAATTGGCAAGCAGTGCGATCGCAGATCTTGTAGGTTGAGTTCCGCTTTGGGCTTCATCCAACCTACGCATTAACAATGTCGATCGCTAATGCCCTGACGATAAGTTGAACCCTAACTCTCAAAAGGATCAATCAACCTTAAATGCTCAATCTTAGCAAAGTCATCTTGATTACGAGTGACCAGCTGTAGCGAGTACTCTAGAGCAGTAGCAGCAATAATAGCATCAGGAACTTTAATCCTGAAACATTTACGAAGTATGATTGTTCCTTCCGCAATTTCAGAAGTAAGGGGCAACTCGATTAACCTAGAAAGAATTCGTTTAGCTTGAATATCAGCAGCTTCAGATTGATCGAAACCCAACACCTCAATCCTCGAAATGATAGAATAAGCACCCTGCCCCGACAGTCCTTGCCTTAAAAGAGCTGTTCCGGTTTCATTGAGCCGACCATTGAGATGATAGATGAGAATGTTGGTATCAAAAAGCAGTTCCACAAACCTAATTGCTACTCTCCCCAATCGATCTGCCGTTGTCGTATAAGCTCAGTATCTATTTCCTCAATACTAAGATTTCCCCAGCTTCCACTCGTTTCTGCTAGTAGTGCATCAACATCCACCGAGCCAACGGAAAGTTGAACCTCTGACTGTCGCTCCGTAACCAAGCGAAAATTAGCCTGAAGTTGATTCATTAAGTACCCCAGCAGTTTCCACTGCTCTTCCAAGGTTAGCTGTTTCAATTCGCTCATCATTCGCTGTAAAGTTGGACTCATAAGCTAATTTCCACCAATGACGTAGAGCGTTCTTTGATATTCTAGGCCCTTCTCATGTGAGCGCTTGGGTGTTGGGAATTGCGTTAATTTTAGATAATCACTCCAGAAAAACTCAAAATTTTAGTTAGGTTGGCAAGCAGAGGCAAAGCTTTTTCCCCAATCTCTCCAATATCTTTAACTCTATCTAAAATAGTTTTAGTCTCGCTCAAATATTTACCAATTTTATCCTTTTGTTCTTCCTGGTTATCCTTATCAGTTTTCTTCGCTTCCTGAATTGCTATCGCTACTTGACCAACCGCAGCATCTTTGTCATCATCATCATCAAATGAAGCTTGTTTGATACAGTCTTTCAACTCCTGCAGCTGCTGAATTAATTGTTCTCGAGAAAATTTATCTTCAGTAGCATCCGTTACTCCTATATATTGGTTGCCATGAATGACATCACCTTCATGCTTATTACCTACAACTACATCCCCTCCAATTGTGGCGTGATTTCCAAAGGAAATTCCTCCCTTCTCCTGGCTACTAGCTGCCGGTTGATGTTGATTTTCAGCTGATTGGTTGGACATAATTTTTATTACCTATCTTCGCTCTAGTACTAATCTAATGGTGTCACACAACTCAAACTGTAGGTTGGGTGGAACGAAGTGAAACCCAACAGCATATGTTCCAGTGTTGGGTGACGCTACCGCTAACCCAACCTACTCTTCAAATCACAATTCTATACCAAACAGCTCCCCAACTGCCCAGAACCCCGACTTCTTCAATAAGTCGGGGTTCTTAAATGCTGGGAAACTAGGATAGTAGGACTTACGCAGCTACACCACATATAAAGTCAAAGGTGCGTTACGCTACGCTAACACACCCTACAAATAGAGACTTTGCGTAAGTCCTGATAGATAAATTCGGGTGAGGTGAAATTTACAGTGGCTCTCGAGAAACACGCTCAAAGCTAATGGCTAATGGCTAATGGCTAATCTCTGAAGAAACACTGAGTCTCCGAGTCAGGAGTAAAGAGATTGGACAAAAGTTTCTTCACTCATTACTCATTACTCATTACTCATTACTCAAAAAAGCTGTGCCACCGTACTATTCTAAACTAGAAATCATACTCTACCTCTACAATCTCAGTATATTCAAACTGGTTACTGCTTTGCTTGACTAAAGGGTAGTATACTCCCCCCAACTCGATCGTATCTTGCTCACATTCAGGCTTAGGAGAATGATAAGTCAGGACATATTCCCTACCAATATGCTTTGCCATTTCCCCTTGTACTTCTCCCCGCCACTGGGTCTTAGTTACTAAAACTACTAGTTGATTTGCTAAAGTGGGGAGTACTTTGGCAATTTGCCTACGGTAGATTTCGTCCAAACTGCCAAAGGGAGAATCCATAACAATGGGGAAGGTGCTACTATCGAGTCCCATCAAGGCATTCTCCTGAATCCATTCCCTAACTCTATCAATAATGCCACCAATAAACGAAAGGCTGAGAATCTGATTTTCCCCAGTGGAAGCAGCAACTAATGTCTCTTGAGCTGCTGTATTTTCTGTCAATTTCAGCTCGTAGGTGTCAGTCAACTTAGGTATGTAGGGAGTAAAGGAAATAGAAGTAAATATTTCCTGCACTCGCTTTTCTAGGGAAGAGCGAAACTGTTGATTGAGACGCATTCTTACTTGTGTGAGTCGCTCAATAGCATCTTGAGCAGCAGCAATACGTCGTTGAGCTAGTGCTTCCTTCTTGCTATTCATTTCATGCTGGGCAATTTGTTTGACTTTTGCCTCAATATTCGCTACTAACTGTTCAATTTGCTGCTGATTTGCTCCTTTTTCTAAAGTGAATTCTTGAACAATTGTTTCTGCTTGGTCTAAATCTTGTTGCAATTGACTAATATCTGCATCAGGGAAATTTCTCAATTTGCGATTAATATCATCTAGTTGAGTTTCAATTCGAGACAGTTGAGTTCTTCCTTGAGCAATATTTCCCTGTTGTTGATCAATTTCTTGCCAAAAATCTGGTATTTGCTTATCGAGTTCATCTAATTGAGTATTCATACGAATCGCTGTTTCTTCCACATCAGCAATTCCCGCTCTATCCATCCAACTTGTTACCTGCTGATGAACATTAGTTCCGGCAATTAATTCTGTTCCACAGATACAGCGTTGCTGATGGAGCAAATCTCCAACAAATTGCCGCTTGATACCAACCGGTAATTCCCCTTTTTGCCGCAGTTCATCGACAATCTCGCGAAATTGTGCTGTTGCTTTTGCGAGTAAAACTGTATAACCTCTGGTGGATATGGCTTGTTTCAGTACTTCTTTTGCATCTTTGAGCTCTTGGCGAATTGATTTTTCTTGAGATTCTAGTTCATCTCGGAGTTGTTGTAGTTCCTGAGCTCCACTAAATTCTAATAAGCGTTTGCCAATGGTTTTCTTTAACTCACCTTGATGTTCTAATTCTTCTTCAATTTCCTGTTGACGTTGGGAGAGCTCTTGGCTTTGTTGCTCAAGCTCTTCTTGTTCTTTTAACAACTGCTTAGTTTGGGAATCTCCAATCAAAGCCAACTCAGCTTCAAGAGTTTTCTTCGCTTCCTTCAAATGTTTAATGGAGCGATTGAGTACCTCTACTCCCAGTAAAGTTTTAGTTGCTTCAGCAATTTCCGACTTTTTATCAGAGCGCACAATCTGCTCAATCCGTTCCCCATCAAAGAAGAAGTATTGATGCAAGCTAACTGGTAAGATGCGACCGATGATATCCTCTGGTAATTGCTGCGGTAGTAACCAGCGCCCGTCATCTCCTGCTATCTGTAGGTACAACTCACTTGGGGACTGCTCAACTATTGTTGCCGTTTTGTAAACACGGCACAGACGCTTAACTTGGTAACGTTTGTTGTGATGCTCAAATTTGATTTCTACCCAGCATTCTACTGGTTCTTGAAGAGAAGCTTCAGCAATTGCTCGTTTATTAACCAATTGCTCTTCAAAAGCAAAAGCTGCACTAAATTTTTCATACAGTACCCAGGTAAAAGCGTTCAGTAATGTAGTTTTGCCAGCACCATTATTACCATGAACAATCGTGGTATTTCGCTCTCCATTTGCCAAAACAATCTCTGGGGTTTTGCCATAAAATTGGCGAAAGTTGCAGAGTTTGACTGACATCAATTTCATTGTACTTCTTCCTTGAGGATTCTCAAGATATCATCATTAATATTACGGGGAACTTTTAAGTATAATTTGTCTTTTTCTGCTTGCAACACCCGTTCAATAATCCGGCGTACTTCTGGAGAAGCTTCTAAAATCGGTTGTTGCACCTCACCCAAACCAAATTTTCTTTTGGCATAAGGGGAACGCTTTTCCGATAATATGCCTGATATGGCTTTAGTGGCTATGTCTGGGTACTGGAATTCTGTAGCCATAGTGCAATCTAAAATCTCAAGCGGACTGTAGCATTTGACTGTACCGACCTTGTTGCAGCTTATGCATATGATTAAATAGTTGCCAACAGTAGTGTTCCGGTAATCCACAAGTAATTGCTCCTCGGAGAACTACTTGGAAATACCAGTCGTTGGGAGCTAGTTCTTCTGCTAATTTATTCACGACAACATAGGTGCGAACTTTGTTGTACAAACGTCCATTAAAGTGGATATTAATCGTTTCTCGTCGGTAACCACCGTGAGGAACTTCTTCTCGGTAATCTAGGGCCTCGCTCAACCGCCAAGGCAAGCGATACAATACTCCTTCAACAGTGGATCCTGAATCTGGTACCATATCTAGTACTCCACAGTTACGGAGCGATGATTTCCGGTAAAAGCCCAGTCGATAGCCTTTAAGGCTTGCAGGACCAATAACAAAATTATGGGTATTTTCTCCTAGCGATCGCTTCAAATCCACCGGACACATACAAGAGCCATATGCAAAGTAGTAAAAGTTAGTCTCTTTGGTCTGAGAAGTTTGGGGAGGCTGAGTCGGTGTATCTTGGAGACGACTAGAGGAAACACTCATGAACAACTATAGATTTTACTTATGGTGTTGATAGGGATTATACCAAATCCCAGGGTCACAGATGAAACTTAATGAGATTTTCTATTGGATCTTTAATCACCAAGCCTACTTGAATCTGATACTTAGCCGCTGCCTCTTCTAATAATTCCTGATTTAAATAGCCGATAGCTCCTATGATATTCAGTGGATATGTCTTTGATTCTGCGAACCTTAAAATATGTTTCTGTAGAAAATCATCAAAACCAGATAGGATCAATTCTCGGAAGTAAGGGATATTTTTATGCTTGATAATGTAAGAAGCAAATGAAGCCAAGAAGCGATTTGGCATTGGATTTTTGTAAACCCTATTATGAATATCAGCATCAGTTAAATTAAAATCCTGCTCAAACAATAATCGTACTTCCTCACTAACTTCATTGTGTAGATAATCTTTAATAAACCTCTTTCCCATGTAAGAACCACTTCCCTCATCTCCGAGGATAAATCCTAAAGCTCTGACACGCTTCAGGATCTTCTTACCATCGTAATAACAAGTATTTGCTCCTGTACCCAAAATTGAAGCTAGTCCCGGGCTTGTACCACAAAGTGCCCTAGCAGCTGCAAGCAGATCATGTTCTACTTCTACAGACACGTCTTTAAATACTCTTTTTAGTGCTTCTTGGATCAAGCTTACAGGTTTTTCACTTGAACAACCAGCACCATAAAAATGAATTGAGGCTAAATGTTGAGCACCAACAATTGGCAGAACTTCAGCTTCTAAAACAGTAATTAAAGATTCTATTGTGTGGAAATAAGGATTTAAGCCAATTGTACGGATATTTTTTTGTGTCTTACCATCATTATTGACAAGAACCCAGTTGGTTTTAGTAGAACCGCTATCAGCTATTAATTTCATGCTTCACTTAGTATTTTGGCTATGTTATAATCAAGAACGCCTCAAAAAATAAAAATCTTATTAAAAAAATATTGTTCCTGTATTTTTATGAAAAATAATTTATTATTTACATTAATATCTTTCCTTTATATTAGTATCTGTTTGGTGAGTTGTAAAGCGGCTACCAATAAATCATCAGTGGTAAAAGAAAATCCCTCTATCTCTAGTCAGATTGATCCTAAGACAGCAACAGATTCTTCTGCTGTTGAGCAGTCTAACATCGATCTAGAGACCGAAATAGTTGCCACCAAACCCTGGAGAATCACTTTTGTTACTAAAGCTCCTAATTACGAACAATTATCTGAGCATGATTATTGGTCGGTGACATGGCAGGGTATGGAGCAGGCAGGAAAAGATTTTGGTGTTAAAGTTGAGTCAGCGTATATTACCGAACCTTGTGATAATGAAGTTGAATGTATTGAAGCACAAATAAGACTAATTTCTAAGTATTTAAATAGTCAAACTACTGATGCGATGATTATTGCACCGATGGATGCCAATCGTCTTGTTACAGTGACCGAAAAAATTATTGACAAAGGTATTCCAGTTATTGCTCTAGATAGTGCTATTAATACTAATAAAATCTTGTCTCTAATCAGCTTTAATCACTTCCAAGCTGGAAAAGTGATGGGAGAGTGGCTTGTAGAAAAACTAGATAGCAATAGTAATGTTTTAATTTTAGAAGGAGTGAACAGTCAACGCAGTGCGATTGATCGCCGCAATGGGTTCTTAACTGGACTAGAGCAAGGTAATATCAATGTTCTCGATACTCAATCTGCGCTTTGGGATACGGATATAGCAGAAAAAATAGCCACTCAATGGCTAGAAGAATTCTCCAATATTGATGCGATCATCTGTGCCAATGATAGCATGGCTTTGGGGGCACTAAATGCGGTCAACAAAGCCAAGCGCAGTGATATTCTCATTACAGGATATGATGCCATTAATGAAGTGATTCAGGCGATCGCTAAAGGAGAAATTGCCGCAACGATCGATCAATCTCCAGATCTTCAAGCCCGTATTGCCGTACAAATGATGGTACGTTATCTAGAAACCGGAGAATCACTTCCTCCTCTGATATTTATGCCTGAAATAAAACTGGTTTCACAAGAGAATGTTCAACTATAGCAGTTCTCGCATCCGTAAGGTACAGATCCAATTCCCAATTCCCAAAAACCAGGATCTTTGTACCTCATCTAAATGAGAAACGCTATATCTCATCAGTAATAAGATCTAGCCTCGCGTCGATGCCAAAACTTATGAATACTCACAAAAATGACTCATTAATTAAACAGCTGCTTCAAAAAGTACTACTAATCACAAGTGTTAGCATCCTTGTCCTTTGTAGTACAATTGTTTTATTATTAATTA
>JAAHGL010000149.1 GCA_010692635.1 Symploca sp. SIO2C1
TTATTGTCAAACCGGCTGAGGATGTTGGTGTATATATAGAAAACAGTTTAGTTGAACGCTTGGTAGCAGATGTAGGTAAAGAACCAGGGATATTACCATTACTGCAGAAGACAATGGTGTTGTTATGGGAGAAAATTGAGCGGCGTTTTTTGCCCTTGAAAGCTTATCAAACCCTAGTCTTAGCTCACCCCGCTTATAAGAATTTCTATAGCAGCCAACCCACAGGATTTCAAGTTGCGATCGCTAATCATGCTGAGCATGTTTGGCGTAACTTACCTCAAGCACATCAGCAAATTGCTCTTCGTATTTTCCTGCGCTTGATTCAGTTTGGTCAAGGACGTGCTCATACTCGCCGCCAACAGTTAATTTATAATTTAATTTCTGTTAATGATGACCCCAGAATATTTAAGGAAACAATAGAAAATCTTGCTAAAAATCGCTTATTGACTTTAGGTGTTGCTTATAAAAATACCAAGAGTAGTGAACGTGAGTATTTTAGCACAAATGTTGATATCGCCCATGAAGCCCTCATTACCAGTTGGCCAACTCTACAGGCGTGGATTGAAAAACGGCAGGAGGCAGAACAAACACGTAGACGACTGATGCTGAAAGTAGAAGAGTGGGAGCGGTTAGGAAGAGGTAATTGGGGTTTGCTTGATGAGGTGGAATTGGTAGAGATAAGACATTGGTTAGACAGTTGTGATGCCTCAGATCTGGGCTATAGTGAAGCACTATTTGAATTAGTTGAAGTTAGCGATCGCATTATTCAGGAAGCTAAAGATAAAGAGGAACAAACTATAGAGCGAGAGTTTCAATTGCTCCACAAAAGAATATATAGCGATCGCATTATTCAGGAAGCTAAAGAGCAAGAAGAAGAAACTATAGAGCAAGAGTTTCAATTGCTCCACAAAAGAATATATCAAGAACACAAGATACGTCGTATAATTAGCATAGCAGCACTATCTACAGCTGCAACCTTATTGACTGTGACTATAACATTATTGTTTGGAGGATTGGGGTGGCAGCATCAATCAGAACCACAGACAGATGAGTTATACCAATTTTCCTTAACACAAACTGCTTTTAAAAAACACACTCAAAGCTAATGGCTAATGGCTAATGGCTAATGGCTAATGGCTAATGGCTAATGGCTAATGGCTAATGGCTAATGGCTAATGGTTAATTGCTAATGGCTAATGGCTAATTGCTAATCTCTGATTCAACAATTGATAATGAACAATGGATAATGGATAATTACCTCTCCTTGAAAGAAGAGGATTGACAATCAGGAAAATATTTTCTTTTTATTTTCTTGCATTTTTGAAGAGGTCAAAGACCAAATTAACCAATTATCAATTATCAATTATCAATTATCCATTGATAAACACCGAGTCAGAATGACCAATGACCAATGACCAATGACAAATGACAATGAACAATGCTTACGCTCTAATTGTTGGTATCGCTAATTATCAAACAATTCCCCCACTCCCGCAAACTGTCCTCAAAGATGCCCAGGATATTTATGATTTGCTGACTAATCCAGAATACTGTGGCTATTCACCGGATCATGTCCAATTACTGCTAGATAGTCAAGCAACTAAGGTAGCAATCATTGAGGCATTAGCTAATCTTGCTCAAAAAAGTCAGGAAGACTCTACTGTAATCGTTTACTTCTCTAGTCATGGTGGGCAGATTGAAAAGGGTTCTAATCAAGGAGAGTATCTGTTACCAGTAGACACCGACTCTTCATCTGATGAATCATTCGTACAAACAGCGATTTCTGGTAATCAGTTGACTGAAGCTCTACGCGCTATTCCAGCTCAGAAATTAGTCGTTATTTTTGACTGCTGTCATGCTGGGGGTATTGCACAACCAAAAACTGCCACTGCACCTCTGCTTAAAGCTGGATTACCGGAAAGTTACTATGATGTCCTCAAACAGGGTCGAGGAAGAGTAATTTTAGCATCTTCTCGCAGTAGTGAAGAATCTTATATTCTTCAGGATGCTGAAAATAGTCTGTTTACCCAACATCTGCTAGCTGGGTTGAAAGGAGGTGCTCTTGGTGTAGGTGGTGTTGTCCGTATCCTAGACCTTTTTAGCTACTTACAGCCTAAAGTAACAAATGATCGGGCAGATCAGCATCCTATTCTCAAGGTTGAGATTGAGGAAAACTTCCCTATTAGCCTTTACCAAGGAGGAAAGATACAAAAGCAAATTCCTACTGTTTTCCCTGCTGATGATTACGAGTACGATGTCTTTATCAGTTATCGAGCCAAGGGACAGGATAAAACTTGGGTTCGTAAGACATTGTTGCCTTACTTAGAGTCAGAGGGACTCAGAGTTTATCTTGAATTTTACTTTCCCTTAGGTGTACCGAAGATTACCAGTATGGAGCGTGCTATTCAGGGAAGTCGCTATACTCTTTTAGTGCTTTCCCCAGCTTATTTAGAGAGCAGTTATCGTGAGTTTGAAGGCTTGGTGGCTCAGAATTTGGGACTAGAGGAAAGTAAGTACCGTTTGCTCCCGATAATGTGTGAAAAGTGTATCCCAAGACTAGGGTTGCGGGTTCTTCCCCTGCTGGATATGACAGATGAGGAAGAGTTTGAGACTAATATAGACCGTTTAGTTTACCAGTTGTGGCAGCCACCATCAAGGAGCAAAAATCTCCGGGGGTGTTAGCTGTTAGGTGTTAAGTAAGTAGGTGAAAAAAACGATCATTGGATTTGTAGGGGCGGGTTTAGCTAGGATGCTTGCTATGTAGGCTGTTTCTCTCCTTCAAAACCCGCCCTGCCAATGTGCATTTATTTATGCCCACCTACTTAGGTGTTAGGTTTTAGGATTAATCATCACTTGAGGGTTGCATCTGTATCAACAAAGTATTACCCCTCGGAAAAATACAAGATGCACAGCAAAGAATACGACCTTTTTATATCTTATGCCGATGCTGACCGGGCTTGGGTCGAGGGCTATTTACTCGATGCTTTACAACAAGCTGGCGTGCGTTGTCTCACGGAAGCAGCATTTGAACTTGGTGCACTTAGGATCCAGGAATTTGGAGATGCTATTAAGCAAAGCGAACGTACTTTACTGATACTCTCCCATGCTTATCTAGCAAATAATGTCCACCAATTTATCACCTTCCTAGCTCAGCACTATGGTCTAGATCAAGGGATTTGGCCAGTTATTCCTCTCATTAGGGAGGAAAATCTTAAATTACCACCCAGTCTCGACATTCTTGTACCTTTACCAGCAACCGATGCAAAAGAATCAGAAATTGCTGTTAAGCGCTTGTGTCAGCAATTATAGCAACCGCCACAACGGTTAGGACAGTAGGTTTAGCTCGAAATAATAAACGACGTTAATCTGATGTCCTAATGACCCTGGCGGTTGCTATAAAATGTCCGGTTTCTGCTCCCTCATCAAAACCAAAATGTCCTTATCCCGGCATGAAACCCTTTACTGAGGAAAATAGCAGTCACTTTTTCGGACGTAGTGACGAAATTGAGGAACTGATACAGCGCCTCCGGAAAAATTCATTTATTACTTTGATTGGGCCCTCAGGAAGTGGGAAATCTTCCTTAGTATTTGCCGGATTGATTCCGGCTCTCAAAAGCAGCGGGCTCTTTGACTCTGGGGAATGGTTAGTGCGCAGTATGCGCCCTGGTGAGGAACCTTTGAGTAACTTAAAAACTATATTAGGGAGTGAACCAACTAATTTAACACTGGCAGTAACAGATACTTTAGCTCGTGAGCCTAATGCCCAACGACTGCTGTTAATAGTAGACCAATTTGAGGAAGTTTTTACCCTCAGTCAGCCAGAGGAGAGAGACAAGTTTCAACAAGCACTGCTGGATTTAGTTAAGACTCCTAACTGCTATGTAATTTTGACTGTAAGAGCAGATTTTTATCCTGATTTGATGGAATCATCCCTGTGGGAAAAAATTCAATCTCATCGGCTAGAGGTATCACGCCTCGATGAAGCTGGTTTGGAGGAAGCTATTGTCAAACCGGCTGAGGATGTTAGTGTATTTATCGAAAACAGTTTAGTTGAACGCTTGGTAGCGGATGCAGGTAAGGAGCCAGGGGTATTACCACTACTTCAGGAGACAATGGTGCTGTTATGGGAGAAAATTGAGCGGCGTTTTTTGCCTTTTAAAGCTTATCAAACTCTAGTCTTAACCAGCACCGCCTATAAAAATTTAGATGGTAGACAGCTCACAGGATTACAAGTTGCGATCGCTAATCATGCTGATTCTGTCTTGCGTAACTTATCCCAGGAACACAAGTCGATTGTTCGTCGTATTTTCCTGCGCTTGATCCAATTTAATCAAGGACGTGATCCTACTCGTCGTCAACAGTCAATTGAGAGTTTAAGTTCTGTTAATGATGACCCAATAATATTTAACGAAACAATAGAACATCTAGCCAAAAATCGCTTATTAACTAAAAGTGGTCAGGATACTACAAATACTGAGAGTAAAGACTCTGGCACAAATACTGAGGATAAAGACTCTACTACAAATACTGAGAGTAAAGACTCTAGCACAAATACTGAGGATAAAGACTCTAGAAAAAATGTTGATATTTCCCATGAAACCCTAATTACAAGTTGGAAAGCTCTACAGGAGTGGATTGAAAAACGACAGGAGGCAGAACAAACACGCAGAAGATTTGTTCTGAAAGTAGAGGAGTGGGAGAGGTTAAGAGAACGTAATGGAGGTCTGCTCGATGAGGCGGAATTAGCGGAAGTAAGACGTTGGTTAAAGAGTCCTGATGCATCAGAACTTGGCTATAGTGAAGCACTAAATGAATTAGTTGAAGTTAGCGATAGCGTAATTCAGGAAGCTAAAGAGAAAGAAAGAATCGCTCAAAAGAATAAGGAAGCGGCCAAACAGCGAGAACTTCAATTACGCGAAGAAAAAATAGAGCAAGAAAGAATCGCTCAAAAGAACGAGGAAGCAGCCAGACAGCGAGAACTTCAATTACGCGAAGAAAAAATAGAGCAAGAAAGAATCGCTCAAAAGAACGAGGAAGCAGCCAAACAGCGAGAACTTCAATTACGTGAAGAAAAAATAGAGCAAGAAAGAATCGCTCAAAAGAACGAGGAAGCGGCCAAACAGCGAGAACTTCAATTACGTGAAGAAAAAATAGAGCAAGAAAGAATCGCTCAAAAGAACGAGGAAGCAGCCAAACAGCGAGAACTTCAATTACGCGAAGAAAAAATAGAGCAAGAAAGAATTGCTCAAAAGAACGAGGAAGAAGCCAGACAGCGAGAGCTTCAATTATTCAAAGAAACAATAGAGCAAGAAAAAATCGCTAAAGAACAGGAAAGAATCGCGAAAGAGCAAGAAAGAAGAGCACGTCGCAGAACTCAGATAGCAGGAGTATCAATAATTGCTGTAATATTTCTTGGAGGATTGACATGGCAATATCTACAACAATCAAAAACAGATCAGTTAATTCGGGAAGCAGTAATTGGTGTTACGACACCGGACATTGTATTACAACTTGCACAGCGATCGCCTAATTATCTCAAGGTTGCTGACAAAGCAAAAAATGCGGGTAATGTAGAAAAAGCCTTAACTGACTATCGTTTTTTGGTTTCTTTACGAAATCTTGAAGAACGTATTGACCAAAATTCCGAAGAGTTTGCTAAGTTATCTAAAGAAAGGGAAATTATTCAGGAGATTGCCACCCAAGCAGAAAATTCCCTGGCTCAGGTAATCAGTCAATCTCGGCTACCACAACTTGAAACAGAACTCCAACAAGGTGATTTTGGCAAGTTACAACAATCAAATTCTTCTACTGCGGATTCTCCAGAATTTGGTGATGTTTCACAGTATGAAAACCAGTATACAGGTGCTCTCCGGACAACCTATGCCATTCTCATGCGTGAAGCGGGTGCCCATGCGGATCGAAACAATGATGGTTATTTAACCGAGGGTGAAGAAAAATTACTACCTTGCCAGACTCTTAAAGAAATTGAAGAGCTATGGCGTCAGTTTACTCAAAATCGCTGTGGCTGGTATGGCTCAGAAGATTTTTTTGAAGATCCTGACTGTCGTGAATTAGAGGGTATAACTCTGACATCTAAAGTCAGTATTCTTAGCAGGGTTTATCTGATGGAAAAACGTCTAGTGGAAGAATGTCAAGTTGTTTCACCTTCTCAATAAGCTAGACCGTGTTTTAAAACTGTCGGAGTGCGAAGCATTTGGACTGTATATTTTGGGTTTAATCGATGAATTATCGCCCAAATACTTCGCCCCTACATTAGATTTTGACGTAGCACGACATTCCCAATTCCCAATTCCCAATTCCCCAAAAGCAATGAACTATTATCCTCAAGGATTTATCCATGCGATCGCAGCTTTAATGATTCCTGGTTACGCACTACTTTCTTGCACAAGTAGCTATGCCAAGTGACACGACTAAAACTGTAGGTTGGGTGGAACGAAGTGAAACCCAACAGAATATCTGAAGAGTGTTGGGTTACGCTATCGCCTTACTAAAGTACTAACTCCACAAGAGGAATCGATGAACAAATTCAAGACTGAGCAACAGAAAAATGCCAAGAGGAACTTTCCTCGAAGAAAGTTAATTCGGATGTTCGCTATTTTTATCGCCGCCTTAATCATTCCTTTCTATGTAATAGTTACAGGCACAAGTAGCTATGCCAATGCTCCTAATTCTGCAAAAGTAACTCAAATTATTGGCCCTAATGATCTTAGTATTCGTCGCGGGGGTCAGCTCGAACCTGTTGGCATAGGCACCGTAATCAGAAAGGGTCAACAACTATTGATGTCTGGCAGTAATCGCACCTTTGCTCAACTAGACTTCTATAACCGCTCTAACCAGCATATGGGACTAGCGGTGCAAGTGAGTACGAAAAATGAGCTACCCACCCTCTACTACTTTCCTTGCACAGTCTTAAATGGCGATTCTACAATTATTGAATGGTCTAATCAGAATACTGCAAAGCGGGGTTGTGAACAAGGTATTCGCATCAGAGCAGGTGAGCGCCTCTTCTCAGACAGTTAATTTCATCCCTTGTGTTCCTTGTCCCATAAAATTCCCAATTCCCCACCAATGAACTATCATCCTAAACGATTTATCCGTGCGATCGCAGCTTTAATGATTCCTGGTTACGCACTACTTTCTTGCACAAGTAGCTATGCCAATGCTCCTGATTCTGCCAAGGTTGCCGAAATTCTCGGTCCTAACGATCTTAATATTCGTCGCGGGGGTCAGCTCGAACCGGTTGGCATAGGCACCGTACTTAGAAAGGGTCAACAACTATTCATGTCTGGCAGTAATCGCACTTTTACTCAACTAGACTTCTACAATCGCCCTAACCAAAATGGCTCTGATCAACATATGGGACTGGCGGTGCAAACCAGTACAAAAAATAAGCTACCCACCCTCTACTACTTTCCTTGCACAGTTTTGAATGGAGACTCTATAATCATTGAGTGGATTAATGAAAAAACTACTAAACGAGGTTGTGAAAACGGTATTCGCATCAGAGCAGGTGAACGCCTTTCCTTAGGTACTCAACCTCCTGAACTAGATCCACCCTACACTGTTGCCGCACTCAAGCAAGTACTCTTAGGACAGGCTTCTAGCAATAGATTTCAGAATTACTGCACAGTTTTAGCAGACTCAGGTGTGGGTTGGCTGGGAGTGAAGTCATCAGGAGACCCTTGTCAGGAACCACTTCAACAATGTCAGGCGAGTGGTGGTACTAACTGTGCTGCTGTAGCTTTAGATCAATGGATTGTCAGGGAAGAGAATTTAACCGCAGTAGTAGCATGTGCCGATAACCAAGAATTTAAGGCAAAAGGCGCAGGCTCGAAGATGAAGGAAGTGGCGACTACTCTTTGGCAGCAGGCTGAAGCTCAAGGAGCTACATCCTGTACATTGCGTGTCGTTGGCTCTAAAGATATTATTGCTTCACCCCTACCTAGCGGAGAAGAAACAGTAGTCCAAGTTCGTAATACTGACTCTTGTCCGACAATTGAGGTTAACAGTGGAGCTGTGACTGCTAGATCCGCAAAAAGACCAGAAGGAATCCTTGTGAACAAGGGAGAGAAATATACCTACTGTGAAGAGAACGCAGAAGACAAGATTGAACCCTTTGACAACAACAAGGAATCAATTGAGCTTCAAGTCTTCCGTGCTCCAGAAAGGGGTTATCAATTCTGCGATAAACAGCAAGCAAGCGGTGGGCAAGAAGGAGACAGGAGAACAATTCAGTTAACAGAAACTGAAGGAGAGCTCCGCATCAGTTACGACATGTTCGATGTTAAGGACCGATTACAAGTTGTATATGAGGGACGTAATCTCATTGATACAGATTTTGTTTCCGGTAGCAAGACTTTATCTATCCCCTTCCAGGGAAATTCAGGTCAAGTAGAAGTTATCGTAACAGGAAACAAAGAAATATCAACGACTAAGTGGAACTACACGCTGTATTGTCCTGTATAAGGATTAAGGAAGTTACAATTGCCAAAATCGTAATTTGCGATCGGTACGATTACATCTGCCAAAATCGTAGGGGCGGGTTTGGTGAAAACTTCTGTCTATGCAATAGCTTCATGCTATCAAAACCCGCCCTGCCGATGCGGGGGGGAGACAGAGGGCGGGTTTAGTAGATTGATTTGTCAATGCGGGTTGGGAGAAACTGGAAAAGGAAGTTTTCCCAGTGATCGGCTTCGGCAAGAATTATTGACATTAAGTTAAAATAGCTGTACGACAGTTTTGGAGAGATGGAGTTATGCGGACTGTTGACGAAATTTTTAATGAAGCTCTGACCTTACCGAATGCTTCCAGAGTGGTTTTGGTAGAGAAGTTGGTAGAAAGTCTAGATTTTGATGAAGATACAACTCACATTGATGGAGCAATTCAAGAACTTTGGATTGAAGAAGCAAAAAAACGTATAGATCAAATCCGAAGCAGTGCGGTACAACCAATTCCGGGAGAGGAAGCACTGGCTCGAGTTCGACAATTGCTAGAATCATGAAATATGTCTTTCATCCATTAGCACTAACCGAATATTCTCAAGCTGTTGAGTTTTATGCTGAACGCAACAAAGAACTAGCACAGGACTTTATTAATTCAGTTGAGAGTGCTATTTTTAAAGTTATTGAATTTCCCAGGCGCTGGCCTGTAATAGAGGATACTGTTCGTCGTTGCTTGACTCGAAAATTTCCCTACGCAATTTTGTACGCGATCGAGGAAGATTACATTCTGATTGTTGCTGTCATGCACTGTAATAGAAAACCTGAATATTGGCAAGAACGAATTAAGTAGATAGCGAGCGCTGGTTGGAAGAAGTGCGTTCCTCAACAATAGCAAAGACGTTTATCGCGATCGCAACTTTATCACAAACGTCACACCAAAGTTTTCCTTCCTGTGCAAACCGGGGCGGGTTTAACATATTGACTGGTCTACTTTGCTCAATGGTTGGTTAACCCGGATTTGGTATCAGTTGGGACTTGGGTTGCGATCGCGTCTGTGGGATACTCTAAGATACCCGACTTCTTCAAGAAGTAGGGTATCTGAACATCGGCAAAGATCAGAAGCTTATACGAAAGATGCTGCTTCTAACTGGAATGACTAACGTGAGATCTTGCTGACCACTATTACTCCAATTTTTTCCAAACACCCTGACTCGACCTTTCCTGGTAGTACCGGGCAGGATTACTATATCTTCTGAGTCACTTTCTAACAAGTTGAACTTAGCTGCTACCTTATTGCCCTCACGATCGATTACATCCGCAAGCGAGGGTACAAAAGTAAGAGTACGATTACTCTGGTTATCAATGACGAAGTTAAGGCTAAAGCTACCAGTGGATTCTACTTTCGCTCCCTCAATACGGATTTCGACATTATCCCGCCGAGCTTTTCCTGTCAGAGCTACAGTACCAACCGGTAGTGGAGCGGCAGGGAGAGGTTGAGAAATTGGACTCGATGGTGGCTCAGATGGGAACACTGCCTTTAAATCCTCTAGTTGCTGAAGATTTTCCTCATCTATAGGAACAGGAAGATCTGAATCTGGAGCTAGTTGCTCCCCTCGTACCAGCTCCTGAATTTCTCGGTGATCTTTCACCCCTTCATAAGCGAAACGATTGTAACCATTGCTCTGAATCAGGTGTTCTAGATACTGAACCCGCTCAACTGTAGCTGGATGGGTACTGTGCCCGGTTGTAGGAGCATCTCCCTCTTGTTTTCTTACGGTAACCATAAAATTCCGCAAGCCATCAGCAGCATAGTTCGCACTTGCCAAAGCCCTAGTTCCTAAAATATCAGCCTGACGCTCCTGCTCACGGCTATATTGGCTATTCACTAACTCCGAAACTCGATCCACAAAGGGAAGAACCTGCCCCAAATTATCGAGTAAGCTTGCTTGTGCCACACGCAAAAATCCATGGGAAAGAGCTGCATGAGCGATTTCGTGAGCCAGTAAACCGGCTAATTCTGCCTCCGAGTTGGTGCCGAGAATAGCTCCAGTGTTAACAAATACCTGGCCTCCAGGTAAAACAAAAGCATTGAGGCTATCGTCTTTAACCACGTAGTACTCATATTCAAAGTCTCGCTTCATGTACCCAGTAAATCGACTGCCTATTCCCCTGAGGTAAGTGGTAACTTTTGGATCTTCCAAGAGTTTTTCCTGCTCTCGGTACTCCTGAAGCCTTGCATTTGCTGCCTGTTCACCAAAGCTAGATTCGCCTTTGAGCATTAGTAAGATTGTCTGAGCACCGGAAATTCCTTGCCGAAAATCTCCGTTCAAAATAGCACCACCAATCCCCAGAATAGTACTGGTAATTCCTTGCCCTAATAACTGCTCACGAATCTTGCTTTCATGAGCTGCCAAATACTGATTTGCCAGCTTAGCAAATTCAGGAGCTTCTGGATAATCGAGGAACATGGTGGAAAATTGACGGGCAGCAATGAAAGCTTCTAAAAACTGCTGAGCCTCTGCTAAAGCGTTAATTTTAGCTTTGAGTAGATCTGGATCATCGGGATACAAATCAGTTGCTCGCTCTAAAACCTCAATTGCATTTTTAGGTCCTCCCTCCTTAGCATATTGTTCACAAGTATCACCATCTTCCTGGCAAAATTCAGCAAGCTTCAGATGAGCGGGAATGAATTGAGGATAATTCTCCGTCAAGTATTGCAGATTAAAAAAGATTTTGCCGTCGATACCTTGCTCAATACCATCTAAAGCATTCTGCCAAATTTTCTGACCACCGTCTAGTTCTTCAATTTCATAGACTTCTTCTAATCGGATCAGACTTGAAGCAGAGTTAGGAAATTCTGGTTTGACCTGACGGTAGAGATTTTCCGCTGCATCTATATTACCTTCACGATAGAGTTGGTCGGCATCACTTAAAATTTCAAAGCGGCGAACTTCCTCAGGGCTTTCGGCTAGAGATTTTAGCGGTAACTGGAGAGTCGAACTGAACAATAAAACTCCACCTAAAGTCACTGATAGTAAATGACGGAATGTTGGCATAAGCTTGACGAAAAAATATCTAAACTTTACATAATCTTTACTTTTGAAAGTCAAAAAAAAGAACAAGCAAAAGTATTTACTTTTAGATATTTCCAGTATTGTTAATTGAATCAGGATGATTTATTAATCAAAAAATAAGTAAAAAATACTCTTAAGGTAGACAAATAAAACTAACTGTAATACATTAAATTACAAAAATAATTGATTAGCCTATATTTTGCATGTAAGACATTAGAAATACATAGTTAGGACTTACGCACCGTCACCGAATTATGTCATCCTGAGCGGTAGGGAAGGATCTCCAAACTGCCCAGATGCTTCACTATCACCTCAGGATGATACTTGAGTGCGTAAGTCCTACTACCATCTGTTCCTGTTTATGTCTGAAATTTATGTCTGAAACCTCATCTGATATATTTGATTGGTCTGAAGTTTGGTATCCAGTACATTTTGTCCAGGATATTGACCAAACGAAGCCAACTCGCTTTGTCTTGTTAGAACAGCCTTTGGTAATTTGGTGGCAGGAAAAAACTCAGCAATGGATTGTATTTAGCGATCGCTGTCCCCATCGTTTAGCACCGTTATCAGAAGGTAGAATTACTGAAGATGGTTGTCTTGAATGTCCTTACCACGGTTGGGCATTTACAGAAACTGGTTCTTGCGATCGCATTCCGTTTCAAGCTGAAAATGGTACAGCTCACACCCATCCCCGTGCCACTGCCCGAACTTATCCCAGTCAAGTTGCTCAAGGAATTTTGTTTGTTTATGCTGGCAAGCCGGAAAATGCCACCATCCAACCCTTGCCGATTGTCTCACCCCTTGAGGAAAATGTTGAAGAATGGGTGATGGTAGATGTCTTCCGGGATATTCCCTACGATGTCACTACATTACTAGAAAATGTTTTGGACACAAGCCATGTCTCATTTACCCATCATCCCCGTGTTGGCAACCGTGCTAATGCCAAGGACTTTTTATTAGAGGTTTCAGCAGTCGATAAATCAGGGTTTACGGGATTTTGGGAAGAAGGCCCCCGTCGGGGAAAACTCGGTTCTCAAAAAACTACCTTTGTTGCCCCTGGTTTGATGTGGCACGACATTGCTGAAAGTCCCTTTGGGCAAGTCATGACTGTTGTCTATGCCACACCCATCACGAAAGGAAAATGTCGCACTTTAGTCCGGCTGCCATTCCGATTTAAATCTGCCATTCCCCGCTTGGCATTTAAAGTCACACCCCGTTGGTATGCTCACCTTAACCAAATGAGCATTCTGGAAGACGATCAAATTTTTCTGCATCTCCAGGAACGAGCGATCGCTAATACAGATGCATCCTACACTAAAACTTGTTACCTCCCCACCCGTTCAGATCAATTTGTTATTGCTTATCGTAAATGGGTAGAAACCTATGGTGAACCCTTTCCCCACCAAGTATTTGCTCCGGCTGAAACTAACCGAGATGTGTTGCTAGAGCGATACCATTCCCACACCAAAAATTGCCGCAGTTGCCAAACTGCCTGGAAGCGGATTCAAAAACTGAAAAAGTTAGTAGCGATCGCTATTCTATTGTTGTGGATTGCCTTACCGTTAGGGACAATTTATCAACTATCATTCTGGAGAATCTGGGCGATTGCTGGAGTAATTCCGATTATGGCTGGAGTCTGCTGGAAGCTCCATCAACTAGAGCATCGCTTTTTAGAAGGCGAATATCCCCCTACCCGTAATACTTAGGGCTTGCTGAAAAAGTCGTAATTTTCTGGTTTTGAAGTAATAAGTAATAAGTAATAAGTAATAAGTAAAGAGTGTACTATCGCTCTCAAACTGGTCAGTTACTTTTGCCGCGCTGCACTAGTAGAGCATCTACTCTAAAACTGTGACTAAATGTAGGTTGGGTAGAGCGAAGTGAAACCCAACAGAATATCTCCAGTGTTGGGTTTTACTATCAGAAAAAGGTTGTAGTTTTCATTGTGGTTACTTTGCTAATAATATTCAGATGAACTAGGTTTGCTTGAGACTTTCTTTGAATTATAATCTGAAGACTACTGCCAATTATAAGTGTTCTTGACAGCGCTTCAGATAAATCTGGGTTATTTTATCATCTGGAATAATCTTCAAAACATTTTTAAACAGTTGTGCTGCTTCACTAAAACAATTTTGACTATAGAGCAAACAAGCTTCTTCAAAAGTTGTTTTCGTAATTAATTTTTTATCTTTGATTTTTTCTTCATCAGCATCAAATATTTCAAAGAGACTAACCAATTCTGATTTGCCTTTCATCTTTACCTGATCGATGAAACGAAAGAGATAGTCGTTAGGATATTGCAGGGAACCAAAAGTTTGGTGAGAAATTAGCATAGAAACGCCATACTTTTTGGTTAATCCTTCAATTCGGGAAGCTATATTAACATTATCACTAATTACCGTGCCATCCATCCGAGACTGTCCACCAACTGTGCCTAACATCAAATCTCCTGTATTGATGCCAATACCAATCTGAATCAGTTCATAGCCAGATTTTAGGCGATGTTGATTGTATTCAGTTAGCTGATGCAGCATGGCAATCCCAGCTTTGACGGCATCATCAGCTCCACCGCTAAAGAGTGCCATAATTGCATCACCGATATATTTATCAATAAAGCCACGATTTTCGATGATGGCAGGCTCCATACGAGAAAGAAAGGAATTGATAAACTGGAAATTTTCCTGAGGTGTCATCTTTTCCGACAGGGTAGTAAAGGAGCGTATGTCAGAAAATAGCACAGACATTTCTTGCTGGATATTGTCACCTAATCGGACATCGATAATGCTTTCTTTATTCAATAATTGGAGAAATTGGTGAGGCACAAAGCGACCATAAGCAGCATTGATATGAGAGAGTTGTAGGTGAGTTCTAATTCTGGCTAATAGTTCTTTTTTGGAGACAGGTTTACTCAGATAATCATTAGCACCGGCACTCAATCCTTCTACCACATCGGAAACGCGATTTTTAGCAGTCAACATCAAAACCGGTAGTTCAGTGGCAGGGAATTTCTCTCGAACCTTTTGACATACTTCATAGCCGGTCATTTTCGGCATCATTACATCTAGTAAAAGCAGGTCAGGTTGAAAACCATTATCAATCAATTCCAAGGCTTCTATACCATTTGCCGCTTGAGCGATCGCGTAATTTTCTAGAGATAGATGATTGACAAGTACCTGTAGGTTAACTGGTTCATCATCCACAATCAGGACTTTGAACTGATTGGTTGATAGTTCTTGGTCGTTGGTGATTACTTGTTCGCTGCGGGTAATTACTTGTAGATTAGTTTTTGCCTCTTCATTATTTATAGCTTTTGTAACTAAAGGCTCACCACTAACTAATGACAACTCTGATAACTGAGTGGTGATCTCTGACGTTTGACCAATTGCCACCGGTAGAGTGAAGCTAAAGCAAGATCCTTTGCCTACTGTAGATTCAACCCTAATTTTCCCTCCGTGAAGCTCCACTAGCTTTTTCGTAACTGCTAAACCCAAACCAGTGCCACCATATTCACGAGCAGTAGAACCATCGGCTTGTTCAAAAGATTCAAAAATGCGGTCTAAGTTGTCCTTTGGAATGCCAATGCCAGTATCATGAACAGAAATAGTTAATTGGGCATCGGGGTTGGGTATACGGCACTGTAGATTAGGAATGTCTTCCTTCTCTATCTTGTCTTCCTCTCCTATTTCCAATTCCTGATTTTCTACAACCACTGCTGAAATTTCTACAGTGCCGGACTTAGTAAACTTAATCGCATTACCAATTAGGTTGTAAAGAATCTGTTGTAAGCGATTCTCATCAGCATTAGCTGGAGGAAGGTAATCAGGAATCCCATTAATGAGTTGTAACTCTTTGTAGCCAATCAACGGTTGGCTGAGTTTAAGCACTACTTCAACAATTTCTCGCAGTCCCACTGGTTTGAGTTGCAGCTCAATATTTTTGTGGAACATTTTGGAGAAGTCGAGAATATCATTTACTAGGTTGGACAGACGTCGTCCACTAGAAACAATCAGGTTTAAATTAAAGCAAGTCTGGGGAGATAGAGAACCGGTAGCACCATCAACCAGAGATTCAGCAATACCGATAATTCCATTGAGGGGTGTGCGCAGTTCGTGGGAAGTATTGGCGAGAAATTCATCTTTGATCCGATCCAAACGTTGCAACTCGGCATTGGCTTCAGCAAGTTCTGTTGTACGTTGCTCAACTGTTTGCTCTAAAGTGCCATTGAATTCTTTTAGTTGATCGGCGTAGGTTTCTAAGGACTCCATCACTCGATTGTAATGGTGAGCAATCTTACCAACTTCTGTAAACGGCTCCTCTGGTACTCGCAAGCTAAAGTCTTGGGTTTTTACCTGCTCATCCATCACTTGAAACAGTTGATAGACTTCTGTCTTGGCTCGATGTTCGGAAACATTGAGACCAATTTCTTCCTCCTCAAGCGAAACCCGCAAGGGGAAGAAGCGATTGATAATCGATAGCACCAAGTAAGTTAAACCAAAGGCCCAGACGAAAGCAACCAAAATCCCCAACACCTGCACTAACAGCTGACTATGTCTACTCAAGCCAGTTCCTAGCAGTTCTGGATCACCAAACCAAGCGACTGCCAAGATACCCCAAACTCCCGCAGCTCCGTGAATCGCTACCGCATCCACTCCATCATCAATGTGCCAATGCTCAATCCAATAATTGGCAAAGAGCATAACTGCTCCACCAATGCCACCAATAAGTAACGCTTCTGGGGTATTTACTGCATGACACGAGGCGGTAATTGATACCAAGCCAGCAATCGACCCATCGATGAGCAATTCCACCTCCGGTAGCTTGCGCTGAAACCAACCAATTGCTACTGTGGTCAGCATTCCACTAGCACCAGCAAGGATAGTATGGACAATAATCCCAGGAATTTGCTCATTTAGTGCGAGGGTGCTGCCACCATTAAAGCCCAACCAACCCAGCCACAATAGCATGACTCCTAGGACCGAAAAAGGCATATTAGAGCCATGAATTTTGCGTGCTCGACCATTATCAGTAAATCTACCAGTACGGGGACCAATAACCATTAAGGCTGCTAAAGCAACCCAGCCCCCAATGCTGTGAACAACTGCCGAACCAGCAAAATCAACAAAGCCAAGCTTTCCCAGCCAGCCAGTAAGGTTGCCTGTATCAATACCATTCCAAGCCCAATGACCAAAGAGGGGATAAATGATACCGGAAACTAACAGAGCAATGAGCAGATAAGCAGTAAATCGCAATCGTTCTGCCACTGCCCCTGAGATAATGGTAGTAGCAGTACCGCAAAACATTGCCTCAAAAATAAAGAAAGCTGCTAGCTTGGGGTTGCTATCAAGTTCGAGAAAGGAGCCTTGAGTACCAATCCATCCAGCAAAAGAGGCTCCAAACATCAGAGCATAACCAAATGCCCAAAACAAGATTACTGAGATACCAACATCCGCCAAGTTTTTTACAGCAACATTGATGCTGTTTTTCGAGCGAGTTAGCCCTGACTCCAAGCACATAAAACCAGGCTGCATCAGGAAGACCAAACCAGCACAAGCAAGGAGCCAGACTACATCATACATTTCTAAGTTTTGGTACAGGATATCTCATCTCCCCCTTACAGATTAAAATCGAGTTATTCAGGATAGTCATCAAGTATATTCACAAATGTCATTGGTTATTGGTCATTGGTCATTGGTCATTGATACCCTAGTTGGATAAGTATAGGAATATAGGGAAGATCCTAGTGCCGCTGCGCGGAATTTAGAATTTAGAATTTAGAATTTAGAATGCTTATAGAGTAAGGATTCTAACGATCTCAAACTGGTCAGTTACTTTTGCCGCGCTGCACTACGACTTCGCACCGTAAGGAAATTCTGTCATCCTGAGCGGTAGCGAGGGGTCTCCCAGACGGCTGAGATGCTTCACTATCACCTCAGCATGACAGTTGAGTGCGTAAGTCCTAGATCCCTGATCCGTAGTGATCGAGATCTAAGAAGTATCGAAAACATCCCAAAATTGCTCGCAACAATGGGATACTGTTGGCAAATTGCCTGAGGGGTGTGACCCCTCCATATAAGGTTACCTTGTATACAGATTTCCAGAGGAGAGACAGATCTTAACCTGTTGTGATCTAGTTTAGATATTGCCCAAAATCAAGCAAAATGCTAAAGGGATCAAGTTTTTATCGCACATTACTAAATGTCCAATTTAAATGCGCATTAGCTTATATTCTCCTCTTGGGCTGCCGTGTATACACATCTAGTCACCAACTCCGGCTAACCCTAGGGGTATAACGGGAGCTTGGGAAGAGTCAGTTTCTCAA
>JAAHGL010000015.1 GCA_010692635.1 Symploca sp. SIO2C1
CTCCCAGATTTTTTCAATTGTGCAAGCTTTTTGAGCCAAAAGGTATAATTTACTTGCACTTATTTCGCTTGCAAAATGCTTGAAAGCTTTGTTTAGCATAGCTTCCACACTTATACAGCAAGCCCTAAATAAGCCCCCACTGACACTCATGCCAATGGGGGTATTGTAGTCTTTGGAATTTGGTCTCTCTATCTACTTATCCGTGCAGGAGATAAATGTTACGCAAAAGATTCACTCGAACCTTTTCTAAACTCCAATGTCATTACCCCCAAAGCTGGTGAAATCACCAAATTGAAAGCTTAGGTAAAGTAACTTTACCTAACAGGTTAAGCTTATATCGAGATAAGTGTTCAGATCCCGGACTTCTTAAAGAAGTCCGGGATCTTGCGCTGTCCGATGGGTGAGCGAAAAAAAGGGTGGGGAGATGGGGAGATCTATAGAATCCTGACTCTATAAGCATTCTTAATTCCGCGCAGCGATACTAGATACCTATATTTATAGCTTTCATCACATAGTAATCTTTAATCCATATCCCAAATCGGGTAACAGGCACAGTAATTGGAGCTGAGGTTTGCTGGAACTGAGATAGTAGTTTTGGAGTAACTGGATGCCAATCATCCGACAAGATTAGGACATCTTTAGTTGAGAATTTATCGTGATTGTACCAAAAATCAAACTGATCAATTCTATCGGCAATTGCTATCACATTCCGATTTTTCAGTTGATATGCCAGCGCTGAGGCAGAACGATAATCCGTTGTCACCAGTAACGGTTCATCACCCAGTTGTGCTGCTTGCTTGCTGACTACTGCTGCTACATCCTTCCAGCCAAACAACATACGGGATTCCGGATCAGCCTCTTTACTCACCAAACTAGCCAAAGGCAGTATGCTATAGTTTACAACTAGCAAAACAGCAAATAGTAAACCATAGAGTTGACCACTTAACAGAAGTGAGCTTCGCCGGAGATGAGAAGAGGGAGAAATTCCTTCATCCTTAAAATCCCTATCCTTACCTGTGAGAACCTTCTGCCCTCTGCCTCCTGCCTTCTGCCTTCTTTTGATAAACACTGTTGGTAACAGGGGAAACAGCAGCAGATAAGCCAAGATGTTCCAGTAATAGAGGGCAGTGTAAACCAGGGAAATAGCTGTAAGAGTTATGGTTGAAATCCCAAATACCCAAAGCGCCACTGTTTGGTAAACTGAGTCGGAGGTGTTTGTAGGATAAGACTCAAAAACCTTCTGCCCTCTGCCTTCTGCCTTCTGCCTTCTTATAAGTATCTGGAAGATTGCCCAGCAGTTAACTGGAGACAGCATTAGGACAGAAAATAACAAGAATTTCAGCGGTTCAGCGAATTGGAAACGAAAGCCAGTAGTATTGAGACTGCGATCAAAGTAGTAGCGAAATGATTGGAAATCATTAGTATAGTTCCAAAGTAAAATTGGGAGAATAGCGCTAGTAGCGATCGCTACTGCTAGATAAATTCTGCGATCGCGTAGTAAAGGGTGTAGTCGTTGGTCTGATACCACAGTAGCAGCAAATCCCAGTGCGACAAATACTGCTGTATACTTGCACAATCCAGCCAACCCAATCGCTACTGATGCTCCATAGAGCCGCCAACTTTTACCCTTGCCATTTGCCAGGTAGCCATCCAGAAACCTGATGAACAAGTAGGCTGAAACTAGGGACAGAGTAATCAGTAGGTGGTCATGCCAAGCCAGTGCTAAAAAAAGGAAGTACAGTGGTGATGCTAACACCAACGTTACCACTAGCCATAAGGAGTATCTGTCATGCTCACCATACAGATAGCGAGTAATCTGATAGTAGGTGTAGAAGAAAACCCCATTACTGATTACGTTGGGCAGCCTCAGGGTAAAAGCAGAGCGCCCGAAAGCAGCCGTGAAAAGACCTTGAACCCAAGCTTGCAAGGGCGGATGATCATAATAGGAAAACGCCGGATGCTGTCCCCACAACCAGTAGTACGCTTCATCGGGATTAGGGAAGGTAGCAAACCAAAATACTAGCCGCAGCAGTAGGAAGGCAAATAGTGGGAGCAGGATGAATTTGAAAAATTTTGATGCCAACAGTTTCTAATTATTCGAGATGTCTATTTGTCTATAATATTCCCGGTAGTCTTTTAAGAAACAAGGCAGAAGGCAGAAGGCAGAGGGCAGAAGGCAGAAGGAAAGAGGATTTTGACTTGTTTCTTCCCTTCGTATTATATGAGGAATTTATGACTTCTTTTTAGGTAGGGAAAACTCTTGTTCCTCCTGCCTCGGAGCCCTCTGCCTCCTGCCTTCTAATGCTCATTACTCATTCTCAGCGCCACCGGAGTTGAAAATAACCCTTTTCCGGTTGTTGAAGTTCCTCTTCTGTAAGCCATTCCACAGGCTTATAGGTACCAAAAAACCTGTCCCACCAGTCTACAGCTAGACCAAAGTTGTGATGCCACATGTTGTATTTGTGATGTACATAGTGAACTGGCATCTTCATCCAAAAGCACCTTTTGGGATTTTCATGTTGTAGCTGATGGGCATAAGCGGCAAAGGCGGCATAAGATAGTGCTCCCAAAAACCAACCAATGCCAGCACTCCAAGAGTAGAAAAACATCAAGCACATAACCACAAAGCTACCTTTGATATAGTCCCTAAATTCCCACAGCACTCCCTGCCCCTCGTTACGGCGGTGGTGATCCCGGTGACGTTCACCAACTCGATGGGAGACGTGCATGAGGCGATGGAGCCAGTATTCCACTAAACTAGCTAAAACAAATGCTACGGTAAAGCAAATAATTCCTATTCCCACGGGGAAGGCTCCACGAACAGTAAACTGGGCGAAGAAAGTCATCTAATTATTGGAGTTATCAATTATCAATTATCAATTATCAATTATCAATTATCAATTATCAATTATCAATTATCAATTATCAATCAATTTAGCGACTCTCTGAATTCTTTGATTAGCTTGTGGCTTAAAATTCCGTAAACGTAGGGCATTAGTAACTACAGAAACTGAGCTAAATGCCATCGCTGCACCTGCAATTACTGGGTTGAGTAGCCAGCCAAAGAAGGGATAAAGAATTCCTGCGGCAATGGGAATACTGCAAATGTTATAAATATAGGCAAAAAAGAGGTTTTGACGAATATTTCGCATCGTGGCATGACTCAGTTGAATGGCGGTGACAATACCTGTTAAGTTGCCAGAAATCAGGGTAATATCACTAGCTGCCATTGCTACATCTGTCCCCGTGCCAATGGCAATACCTACATCAGCTTGGGCTAAGGCTGGAGCATCATTTATACCATCCCCTACCATTGCTACCGTTTTTCCTTCCGCTTGCAGTGCTTTAACTGTTGCCGCTTTTTGGTCTGGTTTTACTTCGGCAAATACCCGCTTAATGCCGACTTCGTGCCCAATTGCTTCTGCTGTTGGGCGATTATCTCCAGTCAGCATTACTACTTCCAATCCCATTCTTTTTAGGGCTCTCACCGCCTCTATTGAAGATGGTTTCACTGCATCCGCAATTCCCACCAATCCCTCAATTTTTCCATCAATAGCAATCCAGGCAGTAGTTTTGGCAGCGGCTTCCCAGGCTTGCCGGTGGGATTGGAGTGATTGGGTAGCAATTCCCAAGGCATCCATCCAGCGCTGGGTGCCAATTTGGACAAACACCTGTTGTCTAGAGTCTGTTTTCAAAGCATTGGAGGATGTAGGAAACATTCCCTGCTCCCTGCCCTCTCCCTCCTGCCTGCTGCCCTCTGCCTCCTGCCTTGTTTCTTCAGAAACAATGCCTTGAACACCCATACCTGCTACAGCTTCAAAGTTCTCAACTGCTGGCAGAGGCATCTGAACTCCCTGAGATTGAGCATACTGCACTACTGCTTCTGCTAGGGGATGTTCGGAATTCCGTTCTACCGCTGCTGCTAATTGCAAGAGTCTAATTTCATTGCTATTGGCGGTGCCTTTAACTGTTACATAATCAGTGACACTGGGTTTACCTTGGGTGATGGTGCCAGTTTTATCCAAGACAATTGCCTGAATTTTATGCGCCAACTCCAAACTATCTGCACCCTTGATTAAAATACCGTTTTCTGCACCTTTACCCGTACCAACCATGATTGAGGTGGGAGTCGCTAAGCCAAGAGCACAGGGGCAAGCAATAATTAAAACACCAATGGTAGTAATCATGGCGAAGGTAAGGTTGCCCATAGTATTAAACCAGATAACAAAGGTAGCGATCGCGATCGCCATCACTCCTGGCACAAACCAGCCAGTTACTCTATCAGCTAATTGTTGAATCGGTGCTTTACTTCCTTGGGCATCTTGCACCAATTTTACAATCTGGGCTAGTACTGTATTCTTGCCTACCCGTGATGCCTGGAACTTGAAGCTACCTGTCTTATTAATGGTTGCACCAATTACCTCTTCCCCTGCTTGTTTCTTCACCGGTATCGATTCCCCGGTTACCATCGACTCATCCACAGTTGAAGAACCTTCAATCACTTCTCCATCTACTGGAATTTTCTCCCCTGGACGCACTACAATCACATCACCAACAATAACTTCTGTTATTGGTAGATCAATTTCTTTACCAGCACGAATCACCCGGGCAGTCTTTGCCTGTAACCCCATCAGTTTACGAATGGCTTCTGAAGTCTGCCCTCTAGCACGATTTTCCAGCAGACGCCCCAACAGAATCAGAGTAATGATTACTGTTGCTGGTTCATAGTACACTTCTGGTTGAAGACCTTGAGCTAGTAAAAAGCTAGAGAAAAGGGTAGCAAACACAGAATACAGATATGCTGTACCAGTACCCAACGCCACCAGGGTATTCATATCAGCAGTATGACGCTTGAAGGCTTTCCAGGCACCGACAAAAAAGGATTTACCACACCAAAACAGCACTGGTGTACTTAACCCTAGCTGCACCCAAGAGTTATGCAACCATGCCGGGATGAAGGGCAAGTGTAGACCCATCATAGCTGGCAGTGATCCCACCACCAACACAATACTGATGATGCCTCCCAAAACTACTTTGCGTGTTAAGTCTTTTTGTTCACTCTCTCGTGCTGCTTTCTCAGCATCCTCTTCCCCAGCATCCGTTTCCTGTATTGCCTGGGCAGTATATCCTGCATCTGCTACAGCTTGCTCAATTGCTTCAAAATTGGTTTGCTGAGGGTTGTACTCAACTGTTGCTTGCTCCATAGCGAAGTTAACATTGCTTTTAATTACGCCAGGAACATCCTGAATGGCTTGCTCGATGGTGACAGCACAAGCAGCACAACCCATGCCCTTTAATCGTAGATGGCTGGTTTCCATAACTAACTCTCTCAAGCTGCACTAGTGTTTTAGTGACCTTAGGTTAAAGTCTCCAGTTAACTAGAGAGTATAGTGAATGTAATAAAAGTTTAGAAACCCTAGTGCAGCGCGGTGGAGATAAGGCAGAAGGCAGAAGGCAGAAGGCAGAGGGCAGAAGGCAGAAGGCAGAAGGCAGAAGGCAGAGGACAGAGGGCAGAAGGCAGAGGGCAGAGGGCAGAAGGCAGAGGGCATAACAAATAACCAACAACCAACAACTAACAACAAATAACACAAAATCCTTCGTGCTTTAGCCATTGGATCAGTTAACAGCAAATGTTGTCAACAATCCTTGGAACAACTTGATACCATCTGTACCGCCTAATAAGGGATCTGAGGCTCGTTCTGGGTGAGGCATCATACCCAAAATCTTACCAGAGCGATCGCAAATACCTGCGATGTTTTTCAGTGAACCATTGGGGTTAGCAGATTTTGATGTTTTGCCTGTAGCTGTGCAGTAACGGAATAGGATTTGTCGATTATCTTCAAGAGATTTCAGCAGCCCAGGTGCAGCGTAGTAGCAGCCTTCACCGTGAGCAATTGGCAGGGTAATAACTTCCCCGGTTGAGTAAGCTGATGTCCATTCTGAGTTAGCGCGTTCTACTTTAATTGGGACGCGATCGCAAATAAAATGTAGATCTCGATTTTTTACTAGTGCCCCTGGTAACAGTCCAATTTCCGTCAACACTTGGAAACCGTTACAAATGCCCAGGACATATTTACCCTGCTTGGCATGTTCCACTACCTGCTTCATGACTGGGGAGAATTGAGCAATTGAGCCACAGCGCAAGTAATCCCCATAACTAAAGCCACCAGGAAGGACAATCACATCTATGTCAGAAATATCTGTTTCCTGATGCCAAACCATCCGGGTTGGTAACTGTAGCAAATTTCGAGTGACATATGCCACATCGCGATCGCAGTTGGAACCAGGAAAAACTACAATGCCAAATTTCACAGCGAAACACCCATTTGTGCAGAAACTTCAACTAGCTCAAACCGATAATTTTCAATCACTGGATTCGACAGCAGTTGGTCGCAAATATCATCAAGTTGCTCCCGTGCTTGCTTTTCATTAGAAGAACTCAGCATTAGTTCAATATACTTGCCAATGCGAACTTTCTCAACACTTTTGTAGCCCAGTTGCTTGATACCTGACTCTACTGCCACACCAGCTGGGTCTAAAACTGAAGGTCGGAGGGTAACATAAATACGAGCTTGATATTTGTGAATCACTGTCACTAGCCCCTAAATTTTCAACAAAACCATCTTAATAGTTGTTGGCTACTCTGATTCGTTGCCTGCTTGTTAGAGAAAAACTTTGATTCCCCAAAGCGGTCGAAAATGCAATTTAGATGCACAATAGCTTACCATAGCCTTGACACTCCGCTTTTTTTTATAGGGGTGAACGAAATTTTGGGACTAATTATCAATTATCAATTATCCATTATCAATTATCCATTATCAATTATCCATTGATAAACATTACCCCTCCTCTCAACTCAACCAATTTCTAGAAGATTGAGATTTCACCCATGAAACCCCAACGCACCCGCTCTCAACAACGCATTTTGAATTTGCTCTCCAAGTTGAATCGTGCTATTTCTGCCCAGGATCTTTATGTCGAACTACGCAAAGGTGGCAAAAGTATAGGTTTAGCAACAGTATACCGCTCCCTAGAAACTCTCAAACTTAGGGGGGTAGTACAAATGCGGAAACGTCCTAATGGAGAATCTCTCTACAGTTCCGTACAAAAGGATCAACATCACCTTACTTGCCTCAATTGCGGGGAGTCGATTCCCATCAATGAATGTCCTGTACATCAACTCGAGACTGAGCTGCAAACTAGCCACCAATTCAAGATCTACTACCACACTTTGGAGTTTTTTGGTTTATGCGATCGCTGTGGTGTTGATCATACTCTGGAGAAACACGGAAAAGCTAATGGCTAATGGCTAATGGTTAATGGCTAATGGTTAATGGCTAATGGCTAATGGTTAATGGCTAATGGTTAATGGCTAATGGCTAATGGCTAATGGCTAATGGCTAATGGCTAATGGTTAATGGCTAATGGTTAATGGTTAATGGCTAATGGTTAATGGCTAATGGCTAATGGTTAATGGCTAATGGTTAATGGCTAATGGCTAATGGTTAATGGTTAATGGCTAATGGTTAATGGCCATTGGTGACAAGTTAAGGCAAAAATGTCGTTGTCAAGGGAACAGGGAGCTGGGGGAGTCAAACCAGATTGTCAATTAAAATGCTATAATTTCTCAATAGTTGACTGCGTAAATTGAATTGAGTTAGACTTTAGCTGATCGCGCTCTATGGCGATGATCATTTTTTATGCTGCTACTGCAAACTCGGCGGTAGAGTATGTCAATCACTTACTATATTGAGACAGATAGTTATGTCACAGTTGAAACAAGCTCGTGCTAGTAAGATTCAAATCGAAGTCCGGGAGATTTCTCATACAACCCGTAAAAACAACATATCTCAATTAAATACTGATGCTGATGGGGGAGATCTAAATACTGATGCTGACGGAGGAGATTTAACTACTTGAAGCGGATGAAAGTGATCATCTGAGCAACGACTAGTGCAGCGCGGCAAAAGTAACTGACCAGTTTGAGATGATTAGAATCCTTACTCTATAAGCATTCTAAATTCTAAATTCTAAATTCCGCGCAGCGGCACTAGTATATACTAATTTTTCTCAAACTTTGCTCCAATGTTTTTTGGAGCGAAGTAGGTTATATTACTTTTTTTGTTTTCTTATTGAAAAATATTTTTATTAATGCTATCCCTAGCCCAAATATTAAAACCTTATAAGGTAGAAGAATTTTTAGAGAATTATTGGACAAGCCAAGCTCTCTATGTATCTAGCCAGGGAGAGAGAAAGTTTGACTACCTATTTTCCTGGGAACAACTCAACTATTTATTGAACTACCATCAATTCCAATACCCGGAACTGCGTCTAGCTTTAGATGGCAAGGTTTTAGATAAAAGCGAAAATGCGAACCTGCTCAAGTTATGCCAAGAAGGTGCTACGTTAATAATTAACGGGGTACATAAACTAATTCCAGAAATCGCTCAGTTCACATCATCCCTGAGATACGACATTGGCTATAGTACTCAAGTAAATGCTTACTGTTCCTGGCCAGGAAGACAAGGTTTTTCACCTCACTACGATACCCATGAAGTTTTTATCTTACAGATAGAAGGGAAAAAACAGTGGCGGGTATTTACAGATACGAAGAAATATCCTTTACCTGAGCAAAAATCATCCTCTCTTGTGCCTCCAGAGGGAGAACCGGATTTGAGCTGTATCCTAAATCCAGGGGATGTACTCTACATTCCAAGAGGCTATTGGCACTATGCGATCGCTCTAGATGAACCTTCCCTACATCTTACTTTAGGAGTGCATTGCCAAACAGGTATTGATTTTCTAGAGTGGTTAGTTACTGAATTACAACAGCAAGAAGAGTGGCGTAAAAGCTTGCCCTTGCGTACAGAAGCTGCTCCTGTAGCAGCTTCTATAGAAAAATTAATTGCAGATTTAAATCAATATCTTACTGATCCTACTCTGGCCCAAGAGTATATTAACTATCTTGATAGTTTAGGGAAGCCAGCAGCTAGATACTCTTTACCTTATCAAGCTGGGTTTCATCTATTTTCCCAGGGAGCAGCAACTCAGTTCAAAAGTGCTAAATTGCAGCGGGTGAAAATTGCTGAACTTTCTGACAATAGTGGGTACAAAATTATCACTTCAGGAAAAGAGATTTCCCTCAGAGGGGTGAATCGAAACCTACTGGAAAACTTATTTAATGGAGAGACTTTTACTGGAAATGATGTGATGCAATGGTTACCCGACTACGATTGGGAGCTTGACATTGTCCCTCTATTATCTCGTTTGGTACTAGAGGGAGTGATTTTTGTTGACTCTAAATGAAACCTAAAAAACAATGAATCCTTTTTTCTGTGCGGAAGCTTCACGACAAGCAGATGAAGATATTATTGGCAGTGGTACGAATTACTCAACCTATATTTTGGTTGAGTGTCCGACTCCGTGGGCAGCTAATGCTTTTGATTCTAAATCTTTGCCTAATAATCTCAAAACTCTAGTCGAGGAGGTGAAGCAATCTCAGCGTTCGATCAGATTTTTATTATTAGCACCGAATAAATCTCAACCAACTAACGGTACAAAAGTCTTAATTTTTGAACAAGAACAAGGAGGGTTGAGTCGGGGTTACCAAAAACATGAGTTTAATGTTGCCCAGATTGAGCAGGTAGCAGGAATTGTTGAGCAATATTTAGCAGGTGAGTCGCCAGATTGTGAAGAGGAAACCGATGAGACACGAGATATTTTAGTCTGTACTCACGGTAGCCATGATAAATGTTGTGCGCGGTATGGTAATCCTTTTTACCGGGAAGCATTAAAGATTGTTGCAGAGTTATCCTTAAGTAAGGTTAGGATTTGGCAAGCGAGTCATTTTGGTGGTCATCGGTTTGCTCCAACAGCTATTGATTTTCCAGATGGCAGATACTACGGCGGTTTAAAGCGAGATTCATTCATCTCCATTTTAACAAGAACAGGTGATATCGAATGTTTGAAAAAGGTTTATCGGGGCTGGAGTATTTTACCAACTTCTATGCAAGTTTTGGAGAGAGAGTTAATCCTCTTATCTGGGTGGGATTGGTTTCACTACAAAGTTACGGGCAGAATTCTTAAGCAAAGCTTTAATAATAGTTTTATCAAAGCTGAGCTAACCTTTGAAAAGCCGGATAGCTCAATCTACACTTATCGAGCTCAATTAGTCAGAGACGAAAATAAAACCATGCGACTCCGGGGATCTTGTGGTGCAATGAAGGAGTCAGAGTTTGTCAAATATTATGTAGATAACCTCACAGAAAGCAGCGGGAAGCCTACTCCTTTCGACATCTCCAAAAACCCTGATTTTGGCACGGTGGCATAAGGGTTATAGCATAATTATTGGAGATGTCTTTGGCTCTTCTGGGGTAGTTATGCTAAATTAGCATAAAATAAATAACACACTCTTGAGAAACACGCTCCAAGCTAATGGCTAATGGCTAATGGCTAATCTCTGAATAAATACCGAGTCTCCGAGTCAGGCAACAGGGAAGAGAATTGTTTCTCTCATTCAATTGGGTGCGCGAAGCGCTCCTCAGGAGCTCATGAACAATCAAGAACTAGAGCAACAACTCCTCGGCCTCGATTTAGCCCAAAGGATTCACATCCTCCAACTTTTGGCTCAAAGCCTGACACTACCCTCAGCATCAGAGCTATCCCAATCCCCTAATGAACTTGATTTAAGCCGCGATAGGGAAGCGCTGTTGCAAGTAGATCGCAGCCCTCAGCATCCCCTACGGGGAATCCCCATTACAATTCCTCCAGATTTTGATGAATCTATGCCTGAATTATGGGATGCTTTGGAACAATGATTTTACTAGAAAACCAAACACTGAAAGCCCCGCGTCTTTAGACCGGGGATGAAAGTGACTAGCGACTTTAGTCGCCGTGAAAAAGATTGAATTATAAATTGACGGTTTTCGCTGGATGTGTTAGCGTAATTATTTAATAGAATAGGTCGAGTTCTGATGATAATAGTAGAGCTTAAAGCCTACGGTAAGCCCCATAAATATCAAGCAATAGACGAAGCAATTCGGACGGTTAAATTTATCCGTAATAGCTGCATTCGTTTATGGATGGATAACAAAGGGACAGGGAAATACGACTTTAGCAAGTACTGCAAGATACTAGCTAAAGAATTCCCTTTTGCCAATGAGTTAAATTCTACTGCTCGACAAGCTGCGGCTGAAAGAGCATGGTCATCAATTTCTCGCTTCTTGGAAAACTGCAAGAAAAAAGTACCTGGGAAGAAAGGCTATCCCCGTTTTCAGAAACACTGTAGGTCGGTTGAGTATAAGCAATCAGGATGGAAAATTTCTTCTGAGACAAAGTCAATCACTTTCAGTGACAAGAAAGGAATCGGAAAGCTTAAACTTAAAGGTACCTGGGATTTGTGGCGTTTCGACAAAAAGCAAATCAAACGGGTTCGCATTGTAAAAAGGGCGGATGGCTACTATGTTCAGTTTTGCATCTGTGTCGATGTAAAAGAACAACTAGAGCCAGTTGATGCCACTGTAGGGTTAGATGTAGGGCTCAAAGAATTCTTTACCGACTCTAAAGGCAACACCGAACCTAATCCACGTTTTTATAGAACAGGAGAAAAGCGTCTCAAGTTTTATCAACGCCGAGTATCTCGCAAAAAGAAAGGCTCATCTAACCGCAAGAAAGCCGTTAATAAATTAGGCAGACAGCATCTTAAAATAAGTAGGCAGCGTGAAGAACATGCTAAGAGACTAGCACGTTGCGTAATCCGGTCTAACGACTTGGTCGCCTATGAAGATTTAAGAGTCAAAAATTTGGTTAAAAACCATTGTTTAGCTACATCTATTAACGATGCAGGTTGGTATCAATTTAGAAAATGGTTAGAGCATTTTGGTCAGAAGTTTGGTAGAGTCACCGTTGCGGTCAACCCTGCCTATACAAGCCAAAATTGTTCAGAATGCGGCGAGGTAGTAAAGAAGTCACTCTCAACCAGAACTCACGCCTGCGAATGTGGCTGTGAACTAGACCGAGATCACAACGCCGCAATCAATATCTTAAAAAGAGCCTTGGGTACGGTGGGGCACACCGGAACCTGGATCATAGATCCGAACTCTTCGGGAGATCTGGCCTCTACTGTTCTTGGTTCCGGCCAGGTTCAGCAAGTCGGGTCGTTGAGCGAAGAATCCCCGCGCCTTTAGGCCGGGGAGTGTCAATTGACACTCATGTTTGGCTTTGGTGGCTCCATACCCCAGAACAGCTTTCTGAACGTAGCCGTACCCTGTTAACCATAGGCGAAAACCAAAACACCCTTATAGTTTCTGCTATTTCCGTTTGGGAAATTGCACTCAAGCATAGTGCAGGAAAACTACCACTTCCCCTTTCCGTCAATGAATGGTTTGCACTTGCAAAAACTCGACCTGGAATCACCATAGAACCACTTGATCCACTAGATGCAATCGCCAGCACTCAATTACCCGGCGACTTCCACAAAGATCCAGCTGATCGTATTATTGTTGCACTCGCCTACCGCCGCAATATAGAACTCATTACCTGTGATCAAAAGATTCTCAACTATCCACACGTCAAAACACTTTGGTAAGTGATCGCTCAGAAGATCGTAGGGTGGGCATTCTCGATAATCTTCATCTGTAGCGATATTTCTCCTCTTAATGCCCACGATGATCTTTCCGGGTAAGTCCTGTGGTGGGCAAATTTATCTTTATTCGACGTCTAATCTCCAGATTTCTCCGAAGAAGGTAGCAAGTTAAGGCTCATGAAGATGTGGGGGATATTGAGAAAATCAAAGGGTTCACCATTGGTAGAGAATCCCAGGCGTTGATAGAAGTCAAGAGCAGTCATCCGACTCTTTAATCTGATACTTTTTAGCTGCTTTGCTTGAGCTTTTTCGATTAGTTTCTGGATCAATTTTGTCCCAATTCCTTGGTGGCGAAACTCAGGTAAAACGCAGACATAAGCAATGCTGCCTATTTCTGGAGATAGTTCTCTGAGTCTAGCAGAACCAACGATTGTGCGTTGATCGCATACAGCAACTACATGAAAGGCACTAGAATCATATTTATCCTGTTCTGTTCCTTGTACCATCCCCAAAGGTGCTCTGAGGACAAGCCACCTTTGATAGTACATCTCCTCTAGTTCTTGTTGATTCTGGATCGGGCGTACTTGGAGATTGACTATGGTTTTGTTAGCTGAGTTGTTTGTCATCCTTAGCTTGCTTGTCATACCAAATTGGCCTATTCTACCCTGGTGTCGCTGAAACCTTCTAGTGCCTTGGCACGCCTAAAACTGTAGGTTGGGTGGAACGAAGTGAAACCCAACGAAATATGCTCCGATGTTGGGTTACGCTATCGCTTCACCCAACCTACCTAATCTCTCATTTTAGCTATGTCACGGCACTAGGACTTACGCACTGTAAAAGAATTATGTCAAGTTCGGATAAACAGTTATCATTTCCTTCTACCTTGCAACCTTCTTCCTTCTGCCCTCTGCCTTCTTCTCACAACAACTTGTCAGGTGTAATTGGTAAATCACGGATGCGTTTACCTGTAGCATGATAAATGGCATTAGCGATCGCAGCTGAAACACCTGTAATCCCAATTTCACCTACACCACGCACCCCGGCGGGATTGAAATTCAAATCAGGTTCGCCGACAAAGGTTACTTGAATCCTGGGAATATCTGCATGAGTGGGGAAATGATAGGTAGCAAAGTCGTAAACCACAGGATAACCAATATTCGGGTCAAAGTGACACTCTTCCATCAAAGCGTGCCCGATACCCATAATTACAGCACCACGAATCTGAGAAGCTGCGGTTTTGGCATTGATAACTTGCCCAATATTCATCACTGATACCCAACGAGTTACCTGTAAGCGCCCAATTTCTTCATCAATACCGACTTCACAAAAATGTGCTCCCCAGGATTGAAATGCCCATTTTTTTCCCTCACCACCCGGAGCAGCAGAGGCTGTAGCTTCTAATGTTGCCTCTCCTGATTCACGCAGAGCGGCAAACGCCTCCTGAGCAGTTGTAGCCTGAGCAGTTTTCAATACTTCCTTACAAGCTGCCATCACCGCTGGCACAAGAGTTGCACTCATTTGGGAACCACCTGCCATGCCACCGTTTGGTAGTAAAGAGTCGCCCAATTTAACCCGTATTTGTTCTACAGGTAACCCCAATCCCTCAGCTGCGGTAGCGGCGACAACAGTATAGGCACCAGTACCCATATCATTACCGCTAGTCAGGATCTCGGCAGTACTATCAGCTAGTAGCCTGACTGTAACTGAGGCAGAACCCCTGAAAGCAGGAAAGGTGGATGCTGCCATTCCCCAGCCAATTAGCTTACCATCACGGGTGAGCGATCGCACCTGTTGTGGTCTATCCTGCCAACCAAATTGCTCTGCACCCACCCGCAAACATTCAGCAAAATGCTTAGCAGAAAAAGGTAAACATTGGTGCTGATGTTCCTTAGTTTCATTTTTTAACCGTAATTCTACTGGATCTATCTTTAACTCCCACGCCAATTCATCCATTGCTGACTCCAGAGCCCACATGCCTGGATTTTCTCCCGGCGCACGCATAAATGTAGGCGTACCGACATTCATCACTGCTATTTCCTGCTCTATTCCCAGATTCGGTGCAGCGTACATGGCTGATGTAATACCTGTACAGGGTTCAGCAAAAACATCTACTGGTGAAGTACAAGATTTGGCTGTATGCTCAATGGCGGTTAGACTACCATCCCCATTAGCTCCCAAACGAATTTTTTGCTCAGTTTCAGAACGGTGTCCCGCATTTGCTGTTACTTGCCGTCGGCTCAAGACAAGTTTTAAAGGATACTGAAGTTGACGAGCAGCCGCAGTACAAAGAATAGCATGGGGCCAAGGGAAGGCTTTACAACCAAAGGCTCCACCAATAAAGGGAGTAATAATGCGAACTTTCTCTGCAGGAAGTCCAAAAAGTTCTGCATAGGTGCGCTGGCTGCCGATTACCCACTGAGATGGTTCGTAGATAGTCAAAGTATCTGCATCTTGCCAGTGAGCGATGATGGCATGGGGTTCCATCGCTGCATGCATTTCAGTGGAAGTTATGTAAGTAGCTTCAATTTTAGCTATGGCATCTGTCATGCCAGTGGCACAATTCCCCTTCTCAAATTGCATCTTTTGCCCAAACATGGAGATAGCCTCTTGGAAGGTACCATTTTTTGCCACTACAATTGGCTCTTGGGTAGCATATTCCACCTTAACCAAATGGGCTGCGTGACGTGCCTGCTCAAAGGTATCTGCTACAACTAAACCAATAATTTGCCCTGCGTAGTGAATCTGATTATCAGATAGGGGTAACCTTGCTTCATAGATTTTGGAAGCCATAAAATTGTTGGTTGGCTTACATATCTGAGGTCTATTGTTATGGGTAAAAACAGCAATCACCCCTGATGCTTGTTCTGCGGTTTGGGTATCAATATTAGTAATCTGCCCATGAGCAATACTGGCAGTTACCAGATAACCATGAACCAAGCCGGGAATTTGATGCTCAGCAGCGTAGGTTGCTGTACCTGTAACCTTTGCTCGTCCATCTTTGCGGTTAATGCCACTACCAATTACTTGATTCATAATTGTTAATTGCTAATTGTTAATTGTTAATTGCTAATTGCTAATTGCTAATTGCTAATTGCTAATTGCTAATTGCTAATTGCTAATTGCTAATTGCTAATTGCTAATTGCTAATTGGAAATATCTCCCCCAGCTTCCCCATCTCCCTAGAGCAGCGCGGCAAAAGTAACTGACCAGTTTGAGATCGTTAGAATCCTTACTCTATAAGCATTCTAAATTCTAAATTCTAAATTCTAAATTCCGCGCAGCGGCACTAGCTTCCCCAGCTCCCCACACTCCCTATCTACTAAGTTTGAGAAGCAAATCGGTATCATACAATCCCTCCTCCTTGGGTAGAAACCTTGAGTGCGCGGCGAATAGCTCGCTTTGTTAGTTCAACTTTGTAGTGATTGTGAGCTAAAGGTTTAGCTCCCTGTAAGGCAATTTCTGCTGCTTGGGTAAATGTGGCTATATCAGCTGGTTTACCAATTAAAAACTCCTCTGCTGCTGTGGCTCGCCAAGGCTTGTGTGCTACTCCACCCATTGCTAAACGGACATCTTGGATTTGCTCCCCTACCAAGTTTACCGCTGCTGCGACAGAAACCAAAGCAAAGGAATAGGAAGTGCGATCGCGTAATTTCAAATAAACCCCAGATTGAGCAAAGGATAGTGGAGGTAAAGTTACCCCTGTAATTAACTCCCCTGGCTCTAAATTGGTGTCTTGCTGGGGTGTATTTTCTGGTAAACGGTGGAAATCTGCAAATGGTATCTGGCGTTGCCCCTGGGGACTTACTACTTCTACAACTGCATCCAGGGCAGCTAAGGCAACACACATATCTGAAGGCTGAACTGCCACACAGTGCTCACTAGCACCAAGGATAGCATGACCACGATTAATCCCCGTTACTGCTGGGCAACCTGCTCCTGGTTGCCGTTTGTTGCAAGGGAAGGCAGTATCGTAATAATAGGGACAACGGGTACGTTGCAAGAGATTACCTCCTACTGTTGCCATGTTACGAATTTGTTGAGACGCACCAGAGAGAATTGCCCTAGCTAACAGAGGATAGTCGCGACGGATCTGCTGATGATCTGCCACTGTGGTATTAGTGACTAAAGCTCCCAGACGTATACTGCCATCTGTCATTGGGGAAATTTGGTGCATCTGCAACCGGGAGATATCAATTAGTTGTGATGGCTCATCCAAGAAAACTTTGAGCCGATCCACTAAATTAGTACCACCGGCAATAAACATTGAATCTTGCTTTGCAACTGCTCGGTTCACGGCATCTTCCACCGATGCAGCACGGATGTAGGTAAAGTTATTCAAGATGCTTAATCTCTAATTCTCAATTTTCAATTCTCAATTCTCCCTAGATTCACAGTTGCCATGGGAGAAGGTGGTTGTTGTCCAACTACCTGTTGCACAGCTGCGATAATACCGTTGTAAGCACTGCATCGACAGAGATTACCACTAAGTCGCTCCTTAATTTCCGCCTCGGAGAGTTCAGCTAGTTGTGGTGAACTATTTAAATCTGGTGTTACCGCACTAGCACAACCTCGTTTGACTTCTTCCAACAGAGCCACCGATGCACAAATCTGTCCCGGTGTACAATAGCCGCACTGGAAACCATCATTTTCAATAAATGCTGCTTGCACTGGATGGAGAGTATCCTCTGTTGCCAAGCCTTCAATTGTAAGAATCTCCTTACCTTCCTGCATTACTGCTAGAGTGAGGCAAGAATAAACTCGTTGACCATCAATCAGAACAGTACAAGCTCCACACTGCCCATGATCGCACCCTTTTTTGCTACCAACTAATCCCAAATGTTCACGCAGAGCATCTAGAAGTGTCACGCGCGGCTCAATCGTCAGGATTTGCCTCTCACCATTAATGGTAAGTTTCACATTCATCTGTGTTTCTGTCCCAAAGATTTGACATCCTCTCACCACTATACCTCTTGTAGTTCGGGACTTTGCTGAAAATTAAGTAGCTCGTCAGATCTTCAGTTAACTCATCCCCCGGAAGACAGCACGGGGGATGCAAGTATTATTTGTTGTTAGTTGTTTGTCAAGAAATCAAATAACAAATAACAAACAACAAAGCGGCGGGCGGCTATCCCTCCCATCCCTTGAAGGAATGGGCTTTCCGCCGCTTTTGGTGACAAGCATTACCGACTAATCAGATTGCAGTCACACAAGAACTTGGGATATCTCACAGTTAATGGACGTTCCAAATCAATTAAACACCTTTGACTTTTTGAGATTATAAATATATGAGCAACGCGCCGGGAATAACAAGCAATGAAACTTTCTGATCGTAATCTACCTTACTTAACTCAAACAATTGCCATCGATTCAGTTGAAACTGAAGTAACCGGCAGATTACTGAAATCCCGGTACACCCAAGCAAACTTAAGAGCATTATCAGTGAACAAACTAATTCAAACAGTCCTGAAAAAAAGCATTTATTTCTTCTTAGCCCTAGTCTTTACTGCTGTTGCAATAGTAGCTTTGCCAATTTCGGTAGTATTGGTGGCTGTAGCCTTTCCAGTTTTTACACTCTTTAAAGCACCTCAATCATTGGCAACTTTCTAGACTAACTAGGGTTTTCCAAGACTGCGATCGCTAACACCAAAAAGTCAAGTTTGCACAAAACTGATAGGACTTACGCACCGTAAGGAAATTATTTCATCCTGAGCGATAGCGAAGGATCTCTTAGACGGCTCAGATGCTTCACTAGCACCTCAATATGACACTTGAGTGGGTAAGTCCTAGTGCCGCTGCGCGGAATTAAGAATTAAGAATGCTTATAGAGTAAGGATTCTATCGATCTCAAACTGGTGGGTTATTTCCGCCGCGCTGCACTAGCGCCGTGACACAGCTAAAATGAACCCTTGAGGATATTCCGTTGGGTTTCACTTCGTTCCACCCAACCTACAGTTTTACTTGTGTCACGCTACTAGAAGTTTATTTTTTGTCATCCCGGTAAAAGGGATTATTGATTGTTACTACTTCGATATTTTTGAGACTAATTGATTTCTTGTGGTTTTTCAAATCAATCATTTTAATTTTTTTAGGAGTGGGTAAATCTGCTAGTGGATTTTCCTTGAGGGCTGACTTGAGTAATTTTTCTGGGGAGAATTTTTTGCCAAAAATGTCCTTATTTTTTCCCATGACTTCTATGACTAATTGATTGTTGTGATAAAAATTGTGATACAGATGAATTTGTTTGTCAAGGGTTGTTGAATTGTTTAAAGTAATTTGCCCTGTATAAAGTTGATTTTGATGGATATCTAATCCCAGCACCCTTCAGTACAATTATAAAGAAAATTTTATAAATGTTTAATAACCCCATATTCTAATTCGTATGCTCGTCCTCCTGCATCAGGTATCCACCCGTTATTTAACGCCTTGTCAATAATTTTACTAATAACTTTTGGGGTAATTGTTGTTTGATGTGAATCTATCCAATTATCTGGTCTATCAATGTTTAACGTTACATGAAGAACTTTAGGCGACTGAGTTTCCAGTGACTGTATTGCTAATGTCATCCGGTTGCTTAGTGCAGCCTGAGAATATGTTGGTTTTGGACGAATCATCCAACCAAATTTAGTTTCTTGATACTCTAACTGTCTAAGACCTTTTCTTGCTAACGTCATGTCTCTTCACCAATTAATATAACGTTGACTGGCTTCTACTCCGGTGGCAACAGCTCAAGGGTCTCCCACTATGCAGATTTGAGATTCTCCCTACTCACTCTTCGTGTCCTTTGTGTCTTTGTGGTTAATTAGATAAGTAAACTACAAAGACACGAAGAGCACAAAGATTAGTCGCTAGTGCAGCGGTACTAGCCTCATAGCATAAAAATATCGTTAAATAGCATAAGTTCTATTTTAGTAACCAATTAGCTTTCTCTCCTGGGGAAGTGCTTTCATTAAACATAGACAGGGATGCAAGGGAGATTACGGTTACTCAGGGACACCTCTGGCAATTCCCAAACAAAAAAACAACTAACAAATATGAAAAAAATTATTTCCAGCATTCTCTTAACAAGTTGCTTCTGTGGAATTACAGGGATTAGTTACTTCCCCAAGGCAACACCAGCAGCAGCACAAGTTTCTCCCACAGGGGAACTATTGTATAACTTCTACGGTCGCTCCATTCCTTTGAGAGTCCGCCAAGATGCTGTTGCCGTTAGCTTTAAACCAGCTGGGAGATCCCGAAGTGGAGCTCCAGTGGAAGCCTCCTATTTAAAATTGCAGCGAGACTTGCAGGGTGGAACCCGTAGCCTATCGGGGAATAATCTAGAAGTTAAGCCGTTGGGATTGCGCTATGCTTTGGTAAACTTGCCTGCTGGAGCCCGTAGTTCTCCTGCTGCTGTTACTCAACGAGTGCAAAGACTACCTTATGTAGCAGGAACACTCCCTGTCCTCTCCCGTAGCGATCGCGATGAGACAATTGTTCTACCTAATGAAATTGTAGTTGCTTTCGAGCCAGAAGTAGCTGACCAGGCAGCAGTGCAGGCAATTCTCAATCGCTATAACTTAGAGATCATCAAACCCCTGCGCTTTACCAAAAATCGCTATTTGGTGCGCTCTCAAGTAGAGTCTGGTACAGCCATCCTCGCTATTGCCAATCGCCTCAATACCGTGCCTGGAATCAGTTCTGCTACGCCAAATTTTGTCCAATCAGTGACTTACAGTAATCCAGGAATGGGTTTTGGGCATCCTAGCTTTACTGACACTCCTCGAGCTACTGACTCCCTCAAGCAAATGTTAAATGAATTGGAGGAGCAACCTAGTCCAACCCCATTTAAGACAGAACTCCTTCCCTTGCAATGGCACCTCAACAGTATACCCCTGCGAGGCAAGTTACTGCCTCGTACTGATATTCGAGCCATTGAAGCTTGGCAACAGAGTAACCAAGGTAAGGGCGTGGTGGTAGCAGTAATTGATAGTTTGATTCAATGGGACCACCCGGATTTAAATGGTAATGTCTACAAAGTAGAAAATGTCCCTAATCCTTTACCAGGGGAAGTTCACGGCTGGGATTTTGCTCAAGATGATCCAGATACCCGGATTAGTGAAGAAGAATTGGCTACTTTGCTGCCAGATTTCCAGAATACCTTTAGTTTGTCTGATGAGAAGTTACTGGAGCAATACGCCGATTTAGCTGGTTTTATTCCCTTTATGGTTCCTGATTTGCCAGAATCAGAAATTCCCTCTTTCTTGCGCAACCTCATCCGTAATAAGATTGCTGGTGAGTTTCATGGTACTTGGTCAGCAGGGGTAGTTGCTGCTAATCCTCAAGGAGAAGGAGGAGTCATCGGAGTCTCTCCCCAAGCAAAAATTCTACCAATTCGAGTTTTTGGTTTAGGGGGTCAAACTTCTCCTGAAGTCATTTCCCAAGCAATTCGCTATGCTGCTGCTAGAGGTGTTGATGCGATTAACCTAAGTTTAGGAGGACTTTTACCTAGTCCCGAACAAGTAGAGGCAATTTTTGAAGTACTAGATGCCAATCCCAACCTCGTAATAATTGCTTCTGCTGGTAATGAGAGTTTGGATGGTGTAGCTTTTCCCGCAGCAATTCCCGGTGTCATTTCCGTAGGAGCCACAAATCTTTCTGGTAAACGAGCTGCCTACAGCAGTTATGGCGGTAGGCTAGATGTGGTAGCCCCTGGCGGCGATACTTCAGATTCAAAAAGGGGAGGGATTCTAACTACCGGAGGTACAGGGATAGATGGTTTCTGGCAAGGAATTACTGTGCCAGATTATAGCTGGGGTCATGCATTAGACTCTAAAGGTCAGTACGTGCAAGTACAAGGTACATCCTTCGCTGCACCTACTGTCTCTGGGGTAGTAGCTTTGATGAGGGGAGAAAATCCTAACCTTAGTCGCGATCGCATAATTGCTATCCTGAAAGAAACTTCTAATTATCAAGGGTTGAACCTATCGAAAGCAGATACCAGAGCTTACCGCCTACAAAGGGAATTAGGCTTTGGCAGTGCTCCCAATTTTCCCTTTCTACGACCCTCCGGTGTCTTCCCTTTACCTGAACCCATACCAGCTAGCCAATACTTCTATGGTAGTGGTTTAGTTAATGCCGAAGCAGCAGTTAATGAAGTCAAGCGATCGCTCCAGAACTGATTTATCAATGGATAATGGATAATGGATAATTGATAATTTAGGACTTACGCATTGACAGAAATCCTTAGATATGCAGCTATGTCTATTCGACGTTTTGGTGTAATTTTTCCAATGCAGATTAGCGATCGCTATATCCAAAAACTGCAATCAAATGGCTGAAACAACGCAAATGCAATAGTACTTTTGTACAGTGCGTAAGTCCTATAATTGATTAATTTGGTCTACCTGCTGTCTATCCATGCCCAAATGGTTTAATAACGCTGGTCCTTGTAAAGAGGACATTCACTACATGCTCTCGCCCTTGGCTCGGTTGCCCCAGCTAGAGCGACTGATTGAGCAGCAGGGCTATTTTATCATCCATGCCCCCCGACAAATGGGCAAAACTACGGCTATGTTGACTCTGGCTCAACAGCTTACCGCTAGTGGGCAATACACGGCTGTGATGCTATCGGTAGAAGTAGGAGCAGCCTTTCCCCATGATCCAGGAGCAGCGGAAGCGGCTATTCTTGATGCCTGGAGCAATGCCGCGAAATTTCGCCTCCCTCCTGAGTTGCAACCTCCCCTGTGGCCTCAAGCTGCTCCAGGACAGCGCCTTGGAGCAGCTTTGAGTGAGTGGGCGCAGCATTCCCCCCGTCCCTTGGTGGTTTTCATTGATGAAATTGATTCGTTAGAGGACGAAACACTGATTGCTATCCTACGGCAATTACGCTCAGGCTATCCCAACCGTCCTCAAGGATTTCCCCACTCTCTGGCACTGATTGGGGTGCGAGATGTACGAGATTATAAGGTGGCATCTGGGGGTAGTAACCGTCTCAATACCTCTAGTCCTTTTATAGCAACCGCCAGGGCCATTAGGACATCAGATTAACGTCGTTTATTATTTCGAGCTAAACCTAGTGTCCTAACCGTTGTGGCGGTTGCTATAATATCAAACTTAAATCCCTGACCCTGAGGAACTTCACCGCAGCAGAAGTAGCGCAATTGTACCAACAGCATACTGCGGCAACTGGACAGATTTTTGAGACTGATGCCGTAGAGCGAGCTTTTACCTTAACCCAAGGCCAACCATGGTTAGTGAATGCCTTAGCCAAAGAAATTGTGGAAGAGTTGCTCAGGGATTCTACTCAACCCATTACCTTTAGTACTAATGGCTTTTTTGCATCGGGTGGTGAATGGAGGTGGCACCTTGGAGCGGGAATATGCCATTGGTAGCGATCGCATGGATCTGTGTCTGCGTTATGGGGATGTTACTCTGGGCATGGAACTGAAGGTGTGGCGCGAAGGACACCCCGACCCCATCAAAGCAGGATTGGAGCAGTTGGAGCGCTACTTGGCAGGGTTAGGACTGGATACAGGCTGGCTGGTGATTTTTGACCAGCGCCAGGGACTACCTCCTATTGCAGAGCGTACCACTACAGAGCAGGCAATGACGCAGAGCGATCGCACTGTGGTTGTGATTCGAGGGTAATAGTGTGAAGAATTGAGAATTGAGAATTGACGTCTAATGTGAATTAAATTGTACATATCGTAGGGGCGGGTTTAGCGACAAACCAACCCATTTGACCCGAATATTGGAATCAAAACCCGCCCAACGCCATCCCCTGGTTATCCCAAATCCGCTTATATTAGGCTACTTATGTATTGAGAAAAGCTTGATATACATTGGTTGTAATTGACACATTATAGTCTAGTTAAACCGGATTTGGGATTAATACAACCAATCCCCAGTTCTAAATTCCCTTGGTTATCGCTTGGGCGGGTTTTGTATTAAGACTTTCACCAAATGTTTTGACGGTAACCCTAAACCCGCCCCTACAACAATTGATATTGTCTGTTTTGGGTATCTAATTCACATTATGTGTAATTAAGAATTGAGAATTGAGAATTAGATAAGCAAGCTAGTGTGGTTGTCAATCAAAGCGGGTTTACCATCGCTAGTAATAGCACTAAAGGACTGAAAGTAGCGACGGACAGTTGGGGGAAAATCTGGGTAGTCAAACAAGGCATCACCAGCAGCAATAGTAGCCCAGAAGTACCGTAAACTCGGGGCTAGCTTGTCTGCTTCTGCTCTTGGTAAGTTTAAAGGGGGACTAGTCAGCAATTTCATCATGAAGGGATAAGAGCGATCGCCCATCCATTCGCGGGATATCTGTGGTAAATTTTCGTAACCGGGTACTGATTTAACTCGATGAGACTCAATCTGCAAAGTTCTTTGTCCCTGCTCATCGGTTCGCAGTTGGAGTATTCGATAGGGGTGAGGATAGCTAACTAAAGAACCTGTGGTAATCTCATAGATGCCTTCTTGGTAAGCGACATCCTGAACGTGCAAGTGACCTGTAAAGATGAGATTAACCCCAGCTGCCTTGAGGATGTTGAGCAGTACTGGAGCATTGGCTAACATATATCGCTCTCCTAGGGGATGGGTAGCTTGCCCTGGTACATGCTCGATAACATTGTGATGCAACATTACTACTACTAACTTGTCCTGTTTTTGAGCAAGTACCTGCTCAAGCCAGGCTAATTGCTGCTCATCCAAACACCCTAACTGTTGATTGGAGGAGTCAAATTGGTTGGAATTAAGAGCAATTAGTTGCAATCCTGGCACTGGTTCACAGGTGTAGTAAAGCTGCTGTGGATTAACATAGCCAAATTTTTGGTAGTAGTGAGGAAAGTCTTGGAGTCCGATGGATTGCTCACCTGGCAACAGAGTGGGAACGTCGTGATTTCCTGGTACAACGTAAACGGGGAAAGGCAGCTGGCTCAAGCGCTGTTGCAACCAAGCATGGTTATCTGGTTCACCATGCTGAGTTAAGTCTCCTGGCAGCAAAAGGAAGTCTAGCTCTTCCTGCTGCAAATGTTCCAAAGTTAGCTCTAGTAAGGGAATACTAACTTCTATCAGATGAAACGGCGTTGAAGTCTGTAAAATAGTGTGGGGCAATCCGATATGCAGATCGCTGATCACCGCAAAGCGAAAATTTAGACTCATAGTATTAATTTTACCTTGAATTGATAGTGCTATTAAGATAAGTTAGATACTGGGATGATTTATATTCAAAATCATCCCAATTTTATTTGTGGCTAGAAGAGTACTCGTTGATGAATTAACTCAGGCTATTGACGGACTAAAAGAAAGTTGGTTAGATTTGTATTCCGATGAAGAAAAAGTAGGTCATCGAGTAGAATAGATTAGGGCACATCCCTGTTTTTTCAAAGGAATTGAAAAATAGTTCTCTTTTACGCAAGAGAACACACTACAATCCCCTCTACATAAGAACTTTAGCTATCAGTTCAACATACAGCTTTTTTTGGTGCAAGATCTGAGTTTAATACCAAATTCGCTTTAGCCTTGTTCTGGAGTTTAGCCTCGCAATTGTGTGCGATCGCCTTTAGCCCACCGATCCAATAAAATATAAAGTACTGCATTTGGCACAGAAGCGGGTAATATGGTTCAGCAACTTCAACCCACCAGCGTTACTCCCGATTGTCTCTATCCTGAAAGTGATGGGTTACCTTTGTCTGACAATACCATTCAGTTTCGCCTAATTACCACCCTTCAGGGTGGCATTGATGCCCTGTTCGCCGATGATCCTAATGTTTTTGTCGCCGCAGATTTACTCTGGTATCCGGTAGAAGCTGTCGAAGGTGTACCCGAAAGTCAGGCACCGGATGTGATGGTGGTCTTTGGTCGTCCCAAAGGCGATCGACGCTCCTACAAGCAATTCACTGAAGACAATATAGCACCTCAAGTTGTCTTTGAAATTCTCTCCAAGAGCAATACATCCAAAGAGATGCTTAACAAATTTAATTTCTATGAGCGTCATGGTGTAGAGGAATATTATCTGTATGATCCGGCTACAAATTCACTCAAGGGGTGGTTAAAACAAAACAACCGGTTGATACCTATTGACAATATGGAAGGTTGGATTAGTCCCAGGTTGGGTAGCCGATTTGAGACTGCTAATGGGGCACTGGAACTGTATCGACCGGATGGGCAACGGATGGAGACCTATGTGGAAACCTCAAAACGTGCCCAACAAGAGGCCCAACGTGCTGAACAAGAGGCTAAAGCAAGACGTGATGCCATTCCCCGACTCTTAGCATTGGGGTTGAGTGTAGCACAAGTAGCGGAAGCGCTCGACCTGTCAGTTGAGGAAGTCAATCAGAGATATTAAGAGGTGCACCCTGTAATCTGGATGAAGAAAAACTACTGTTGACTGATAATCGGAGGGAGGAGTATTCCAGGAAAGAGAGCTCCAAAGTAACAGGCAACTAACTCTACATATTCATTGTGGAACTGGCATCATATTCATTGTGGAACTGGCATCTTGCCAGTGGGCACGTCGGATTTAGGGCGCACGTCGGTGCGCCCCTACGTTATGGATTGTGTACCATTGTGCTGCTTTCTTATCCATTTCCTTGATAAAGCCATCCTTTCCGTCCATATATCCATCTATATTTTGCGGATATTCTCTTGCTAATTCGCGCTTTAACTTACTGTATCTTTGGGCAGCTTCAGGATGAGCAATCATATAGTCTCGAAATGCTATGTGGCGCTCTACCTGGGCTGAACCAACCTCGAATATATGAATATGATGCGTTCTGATACCGGCTTGGTTGTCTTTACGGAAAAATCGACGATTAGGAATTCCATACTCACCCATAACTTCGTAACCAAGGGACTCCATTGCTGAACTCTGCTCATCCACTTGAGTAATATCTTGGACTTCAACTAATATATCGATAATGGGCTTAGCATAAATACCTGGAATGGCTGTGCTACCAATATGGTGTATGGTCACAACAATTTCCCCTAGTGCATCAGCAACATGCTTCGATTCAATCCTAAATGCCTCTTGCCACCTTAGATCATGTTGGACAACTTCTATTTTCCTCATGATTATAGTATCAATAATAGAGTACTATGCAGCGATCGCTTGAGCTTACGCCTTGTAACAATTTTCATTGTGATGGACGGTTAACTCGAATCAATTTATCACTCAAAGTTTTTTCAGCAGAAATAGCCTCATTAATTCGTGTTGCTAGCCTCTCCAAGTTGTGGTCTTCTGTACAAACAATTATCCCAGCGTGACTTGGTTGTGAGCGATGTAGTCGGATAAAATCATACCGATTGATGGTCAAAACAGCGCGATTATCATTCACCGCATATCCCAACACTTCTGAATCTGGAACTCCGAATCCAGCATTTCCTGCCTCTTGAACTGTTAACACATCGTGACCTAAAGTGCGTAACAATTCACTGACTTTACGAGGGAATTGTTCATCTGCATAAAGACGTGCCATTGCTCAAGCTTCTTCATTCTTAAGGATTGCTACTTCAATTTCCTCGGGATATGCATCAGCATAAGCCCAAACATTAACTAAATCAGCAGCACTAAGATGGGGATAAAAACTTAGAAGTTCCGCATCACTCACACCCTGATGACGCCAACTTACCATTAACCAAATTGGAATGCGAGTTTTGGCAATACAAGCATCACCACCACAAACGCCAGGAGTTTTCGTAATCCCTCGCGCACCGTTACTTATAGTTTGGGTTAATATTTGTATGGCTTGTGCTTTCTCAGTTGGAGTTAAAGCAAGAAGTTGTGTTGTTAATTGTTTAACTGTCATCGTTAATACTGCTTTAAGATTCAGATAAATTAATTATTGCATGATTACTTAATTGGTAGAGAAGCACCAACAACAGTACACGGGGTCGTAAAGGGAAATATATCTCTATGCCTTTTCAAATTTTAAAAGCTACCCTTTTAGGCAACTTGCAACGGCTTTGTAGGAAGTATTCTGGGTTATGGTAGCGGCTTATTCTCTTCAGTAAACATTTCAACAAAAGCCTCGATTACTTCCTGACCATTTTTGGCAGCTTCCTCATAAGTTCTACCGTGGGTATGAAACTGTTGCCAGGGAAACTCAGGCAAGTGAACCAAGAAAAGTTGATCTTCTTGTGACCATTGAATCACCATGCTGTAGTGATAGCTCATTATTCTCCCTCCTGGTTCTCTTCGCTTTATTGTTTTTCCAGTTCTTTTAAAAGCCCAAATCTGCTTTAGCCTTTTCGGCTTCTACAAATACCTCTTCATCCGACATTTCCTCCCAGGAAGTATCCCCAACTTCTCGATAGAAGTTCTCATCATAGGGACGAGTCTGCACTACTACTGGCATGGGTACAGCATGACCTAAAATGAGAGCTTGTTGCTTAGAATCTAACTTTGCTAAAACCGATCGCAAACTTTGTCCCCCAGATACCCCGGTAAAAATCGCTTCAATGTCCTTATCATCATTGAGTAGTGCGGTAATCCGGGTACCAATCTGGGACATTACCTCATTATCAATCCCCGAAGGACGCTGATCTACTACCAGTAAAGTCACAAAATACTTGCGCATCTCCCGAGCAATTATCCCAAAGATAGTTTGCCGAACGGTAGCAGAATCGAGAAAGCGGTGAGCTTCTTCAATAGTAATGACTAATGGACGAGGGCGATCGCTAACATTTTTCGACTGCAAAAACTTTTCCGCCTTGCGCACGTAGGAGCTATGGATGCGGCGCGTCATTACATTGGTTGCCAGCATATAGGAAAGCATATTGGATTGGGAACCGAATTCCACAACTACATGCTTACCCGCCTCCAAGGATTGTAAAATCTGATCTACATAATTATGAGGGCAAGCACTACGCATGTACTTCAAATCATCGAGCCGCAGCAGTTTCCGCTGCAATGCCATAATTGAAGACTTGTTCCCTCGCTTCTCATCACAAAACTCCTGGATTTCGTCATTCGTCATCGACAGCAGTCGGGTAATCCAAGACTTGCCAAACTCATTGCGCAGAATAATCGCATTCTCCAGACTTGCCTCAGAAAGATTTAACTCTCCCCGCACTAGCATGATATCTTCAACTTCAATTTGGTCGTAACTCAGATATAGTTCCTGAGCATCCTTAATACCCCGACGTTTGGTAGATGCGGGGTCTAGGGTGTAAACTTGCACCTGATTGGGAAACAGCTGCCGCAAGCCTTTAACGGTACTGAATTGCTTGCCTTCAGAAACCGCTTCCCAGCCATATTCCGAGTGCATATCAAAAATCAGATTTACCGCTGCTTGCTTGCGGATAATTCCTGATAGTAGCAACCGGGTGAGGAAGGATTTGCCCGTACCAGATTTGCCAAAGACACCATTGCTCCGTTCTACAAAGCGATCGAGGTCAATGCATATCGGTACATCCATGTCAAGGGGCTTGCCGATAGCGAAATTACGCCGCTGGGGGTCATCTTCCCAGCCAAAGACAGCCCGGAAGTCCCGCTCACTGGCATCATATACTTGGGAGAAGTGGCTGGGAATTGTCTTCACTGGCAGCAATTCCATTTCTTCACTACTTTGAGCTTGAAAGGATGCTAAACCACTATCGTTTTTGGGAGAATCTCCTGTCTCCTTTTGTCCCTGCTGTGGTGTAAACATTAACATCGGTGTCAGATTCACCGTTCCGAAAGTACCACTACCTGCCAGCACTTCCCGTAAAAAATCATCATTGGGATTGGGAGGATTAGCAAGAATCCGCTGACTAGAGGTTCCCAGGGAAACATCAGTAAGCATACAGAAAAAGCGCGATCGCATCCCCTGTACTACCAAAAATTTACCTACTCGCATATCTTCCACCGAGACATCTGGGTGCAAGCGCACCTCCAATCCAGCGGAAAGAGAGCCTTGAATTACTGAACCTAATGGTTGATCCAAGTTCATGAGTACAACTGCTCGACTATGCCAGCATATCTTACAAGGCTTGGGAATTGTGAATTGTGAATTGTGAATTGTGAATTGCTAATTGCTAATTGCTAATTGCTAATTGCTAATTGCTAATTGCTAATTGCTAATTGCTAATTGCTAATTGCTAATTGCTAATTGCTAATTGGGAATGTCTCCCCAGCTCTCGCAGCTCGCTATAAATTCTTAGTGTTGCAGCCACCACCATATATGCTAATATCACCAAATCTAGTGCAGCGCGGCGGAAATAACCCACCAGTTTGAGATCGATAGAATCCTTACTCTATAAGCATTCTTAATTCTTCATTCCGCGCAGCGGTACTAGTTTGCTTTTTGGAAAGACAAAATTTTTTATTTATTTATTTCCCAGTCTAATTGCTTATTTAACCATAGTTAAATCTTGATCTGTAAATGAACAAGAATATTAATTTTTTGAAGTTAGGTCTGTACTTTATAACCATAATAGTTGTAGTAGTATATGTTTTTATCATATTTCTACCCTTACCTGCGGGGATTGGAGTAGGCTTAGATCCATCTTGGACTTATGGAATCAGTCGTGCGGCAGTAGATCAACTGATATTTGGACAAGATATTATCTTCACTTATGGTCCTTTTGGCTATTTAATTCAGGGAGCTGCATTAGAACAAAACTTTTTTGCGATCGCATTTTTTCAGATCGGAGTACACTTAGCCTTCTTGGGAGTGACAGTTGCCAAGCTATTGCAGTTAAAGACTAATTTACAAAAGCTAGCTTTAGCGATTAGCGTCTTGTTGATTTACTTGATAAACTTTACCACAGACTACCGCATTATCTTTACCTTCTTACTCCTCCTTTCTTGGAATAACATTCTCAACAGAAAGTTAATCAGATGCTGGTCTTTAGGACTGGGTGCAGTGGCAGGCTTTTGCTTACTCACCAAATTTACAGTAGGAGTTTCTACCATAGGAGCACTTGTTTTACTATTATTGGCTAACCTCTATAATTCCCTTCGTGCCAAATCAGCTGTAGAAACGAGTATTCTGGCTTTAGTCGATTCCATGATTGCAGCTACATCTGTAGCTTTCTTATTTTTAAACCCGGAGCCTCTGTTCAGTTTTCATAAATTATTAATTTGTGCTGCTATTGCTGGTGCTTTTGGAGCTACTACTTGGTTTATACAACATCTACAAAGACGCAAGCAACTCTCCCAAGTCACAGCAGAAGCTCCTACGACAAAATTCAATAACTGGAAGCTGCAGCTTATTGGCTGGCAGGGATTTTATTGGGTATACAGCGTATCTCTATTAATTACAGTTTTATCGGCAAAACCTTCCCTCTTGGCTTTTATTAAAACTTCTCTGGAAGTATCATCTGGCTACTCTAGTGCTATGAGTATAGTTGCTTCTCCTTGGGAAGTGGGATGTGCTGCTTTAGGGGTTGTGATTGTACTAGCACTTTTGAGGATCTTGGCGCAACAAAACTCTCTAGGATTTTCTTTGAGTCTAGCGTTTGTCCTCTGGATAACATTTAAACATGGATTTGTTCGCCAGGATGCCCACGTTCTGATCTTTGTCTTTTCACTACCTCTGATTGTTGCTCTAATCATTGCTAAATCTCAAAGTCTGCGGCTGGCAAAATTTGCCTATATAGTACAAGCCTATGCTTTATTGATGATCATAGTTTATTGTTTCGTCCCGGAACCCTTTGGACAAGCATTGACTCTGAATCATATTTTTAATATTCTTAAACCGAACCCTACTACTATTGTTAGTAAAGTCTCCTCCTTACTGAATTTAAATCAGGTTAAGGAGCAAACAATTGCTGCTAGTTTCAATAATCTTGCTGCTATTAAGTTACCTGATAAGGTAACAACTATGTTAAAAGATAAACAGATAGATGTTGTACCTATAGAGACATCCCTAGTAGCTGCCAATAATCTCAACTGGAAACCTAGACCACTATTTCAGTCTTATGTAGCCTATAAAACTTCTCTGGATAATGCTAACTTGAAAAGTTTAGTGACTCAGCCAAGAGATTACCTAATCTACCAATTTATTACCATTGATGGCAAGCATCCTTTCTTCGATGAGCCAGCAACGTTCTTTCATATGATGTGTCATTATCAATTGTCTCCTACTATTCCTGGGTTTGTGCAGAACACCCCGCCTGCTATTGCTCAATTGATGATTTTAGAACAACGCCAGTCAAATATTTGTCCCACTGGCTTGGGTGAAGAAAAAATCACTATTCCCTGGAAAGCAGTTCAAGAGTTAACAACTAGGGATGGTTCTCTGGCTCGTGCAGCAGTCAAAATCAAATATTCTCTTTTTGGCAAAATATATAAAACTTTATTCCGGAGTCCACCTGTACAGATGAAGGTGACTTATGAAGATGGTTTTGAAAAAGGATACCGAATTATTCCGGAAAATGCTGACAATGGTATCGTAATTAGCCATCTTCCCAAAGATGCCAATGAAGCTCTGTCCTTTTTTCAAGCTCTAGACTTTGCTAACAGACAGTTAACTGGTAAGGTAAAGTCAATTAGTTTTTCTAACCAGAACTCTCTTTTATACTCTTCTAATATAGAGTTAACTTTTACCTCTTATAATATGCTGGCTAAAACCTTAAATTGATACTGTGGATATAATCGAGCGGAATAAAGTATTTTCGACACCTTGGTTTGACGTAGTCGCCAAAACTCTGAGTGAGGGAAATCCTAATGCTCCTTACTACAGCCTAGAGATGTCTGACTACGTCTCGGTTGTGGCTGTGACTGAATATCAAGAGGTTTTGCTGGTACGTCAATATCGTCCCACAGTAGAAAGATACACCCTAGAGTTACCTAGTGGTCATCTTGAGGCTGGGGAGTCTCCTGAAGATACGGCTAAGCGGGAACTTTTGGAAGAAACTGGTTATCAAGCTAGTACTGTCGAGTTGCTGGGATGCCTGATACCTGATTCGGGTAGGTTATCAAACCACCTGTGGTGCTATTTTGCCACTGATGTCACTCTTTCTAGTCCCAATCCAGAATTAGAAGCAGGTATTGAATTAGTCGTTTGTAGCCAGGAGGATTTAGTGAATTATATTCTACAACAGCAGTTTGATCATGCCCTGCATTTGGCTCCGATTCTGCTTGCGATGTTAAAGAATAGGCTTTTAGTCAGCAAACCCTAATTACTACAAATATCAATGAGCTTTCCTCTTGTGGAACAGGCATCTTGCCTGTTACGCTCGCTAGAAGTTAAACGGGAGCAAGATCAGGGCGAAGCATTTGGATAGAATACATCTAATGTTTGCTGTTAAATTATCGCCCAAATGCTTCGCCCCTACAAATTTACGATTGAGGACGCGATCGCGTAAAAATTCTAACATCCAAGATTCATCCTTCCAGCCACAGACGATTTCTTCTATTTCTAAATTCCCATTGTTACCGGCAGATCCCCGACTTCTTATTTCAGCTTGTTGAGTTAATCACACTTCCAACAAAGAAGTCGGGGATCTGGGTTTGCTTAATGATAATCTTAAGTGCTAATTGTCGAGGGTTGTCTTCAAACTTATACTGGCGCTCAAAGGGGTCATTGAGGACGCGATCGCATAAAAAGTCTAACATCCAAGGTTCATCCTTCCAGCCACAGACGATTTCTTCTATTTCTAAATTCCCATTGTTACCGGCAGATCCCCGACTTCTTCTTTCGGTTTGTTGAGTTAATTACGCTTGCAACAAAGAAGTCGGGGATCTGGGTTTGCTTAATGATAATCTCAAGTGCTAATTGTCGAGGGTTGTCTTCAAACTTAGACTGGCGCTCAAAGGGGTCATTGAGGATGCGATCGCATAAAAATTCTAACATCCAAGGTTCATCCTTCCAGCCACAGACGATTTCTTCTATTACATTCCCATTGTTACCGGCAGATCCCCGACTTCTTCTTTCGGTTTGTTGAGTTAATTACGCTTGCAACAAAGAAGTCGGGGATCTGGGTTTGCTTGATGATAATCTCAAGTGCTAATTGTCGAGGGTTGTCTTCAAACTTAGACTGGCGCTCAAAGGGGTCATTGAGGATGCGATCACGTAAAAATTCTAACATCTAAGGTTCATCCTTCCAGCCACAGGATATTTCTGAGCACACTGTAGGGGTGAAGCATTCGGGCGAAAATCTCTCCCCCATTGATGCAGCAGTACTTCTGAAGCTTTTTCGTATAGTGTTGGTCGATCTCTGGGTAATTCTTGCTTACGATTGAGTATTGCCATCATTGTCAGCAGCAGGGGATTGCCTGCTAGTTCCCTAATCGCTTTCGAGGTATCGATCGCTCGTTGCAAGCGCTCTCGCTTTCTGAGTTTATCTACCTCATCGGTAAAGGTTAACTCATGCCAACGGTGGATAAAATCCTAAATTTGCTCTGAGTCTAAATCTTGCAGCAGGAAGTGACGAAACTCAGCATCTCGCAGCCGTTGCGGTTTGTAGCCAATAATGCGAGAAGTGACGATTACCCGTACTTTGGGATACTCATTAGGGCTTGCTGAATAAGTAACAAGTAACAAGTAACAAGTAAAAAGTAACAAGTAAGAAGGAATGAAGCATTTATCCTCGTGGGTGAGCACTTCCATTA
>JAAHGL010000150.1 GCA_010692635.1 Symploca sp. SIO2C1
AGCTAGTGTCCACCCCTTGCCGACTCTGTTGATTTTTAGATATCATAAATTCAACAGAGTCGGCAAGGGGTGGACACTAGCTCAGCCATTGCTCTTTACAAAGCGCTGCATCGAAAGCGCTCGTACACCAAGCTTTACTGGGATGTAGCCAATTCCATTGGTATCTACGAAGCCATATTAATTGAGGTAGTAGAGCGATGGTGCGAGAAGAACGAAGATTCCAACAAACGCAACTACTACCACGACGGCGAATGGTGGACATCTGCTAGCTACAAACAATGGGGAGAAATGTATCCCGCATTAGGCAGCGCTCGAAAAATCCAGAGAATTTTTTTGAAGCTAACCAAAGAAAACTACATCATTTCCTGTCAAGCTTTGCTCAAGTCGGGAAACGCGACCAAATATTACAGGGTTAATGCCGAGGCAATTGGAACCCTCTTGCTTAAAGGGAATTCGGATGATGGCATAATGCCAAATTCGGATGATGGCATAGTGCCAAATTCGGATGATGGCATAGTGCCAAATTCGGATGATGGCATAGTGCCAAATTCGGATGACCATAGTGCCAGATTTGGATCATCCATAATGCCAGATTTGGATCATCTATATATAGAAGATCAGATCAATAGATCAGATCAAAGATCAGATCAATCCCCCCTAACCCCCCAAGGGGAACAGAGTGTGTGTAAAGAAAATTCTTTTTTTCAAGAAGAGGTAACCGAGAGACTCTCCTCTTCAGTCGCTGAAAATTCAGTCGCTCAAAAAAAGGAAGAATTAAACCCAACCCACCAGACTCTCCAAAGGATCAAGGATTCCGCTGCCCCGATTGAGAATGGTTCTCGTTACCAAAAGAATCTTGACGGGAGTGACCAGCTGCCGTGGGAGACTAGCAAGAGTCCGAGACAGTTTGAGCAGGGGTTTGAAGAGTGGATGTCCAAGTCTTTGTCAGACTACCCCGCCTACCAGGGATTAATGAACGGAGACTTGATCACGAAGGTTCGGAAGCACATCTCAGCTGGGAAATACGATTTTAAGCGCCGTGATGAGCTTCTTATCGAGTGGGATGCTTACTCTGCTTCAAAGGAAGATAAACAACTCTCACAGCCCCTCACAGCCCCCTTATACACAATCCGCAAGCCACCATCCCCAGAAGAAGAAGCGGCGAATCTACTTAAACGTCGAATAGACCAACTGAATGCCATTCCCGAAGGCAAGAAAATGTTCATTCCCAAGTGGCTACCAGGGGCGATTAAAAATGGCGAGATTCCCGTAGAAAAAGTCCAGAAATGGATGATTCAAGCAATGGAGTTTTAGATAAATGTACTCAAATACAAACAACGTTATCAGTTTTCAAACCTTTGGAGATAACGCCTTACCCCCTCAGAACATTGATGCCGAAGAAGCAATCCTTGGAGGTATCTTGCTAGACCCAGAGGCTATGAGTCGGATTGTGGACATCTTGTACCCGCAAGCGTTTTATATCAATGTCCACAGGAATATTTACGAAGCTGCCTTAGCCCTCTATCTTGTGGGTAAACCAACAGATTTAATGAGTGTCACTACCTTTTTGTATGATCATAAAACTTTAGATAAGGTTGGCGGTCAAAGTAAGTTAGCACAGCTAGTTGAGCGTACTGTATCAGCGGTTAATATTGACCGATACGCAGATTTGGTGATGGACAAATTTACCCGTCGCCAACTAATCAAAGCTGGCAACGAGATTGTGCAGCTAGGTTATGAGACATCCACCGAATTGGAAAATGTCCTTGACTGTTCCGAACAAAAAATCTTCAAGCTATCTGAAAGTACGACTACCAATATTGAAACCCCAGTAGATATCATGAGCCGGATTTATAAACAAATCGGTGTAAATGAAGCAGGGTTAAAAACCGAGATTTATGACCTTGATAAACTAATCGGTGGGCTGAAAAAGAAGAAGCTTTATGTAGTTGCTGGGCGTTCTGGCATCGGGAAAACCCAACTATCAGTATGGCTAGCCCATCAAACAGCAGTCTTCCAACGAAAGCCAGTCATTTTCTTTTCTGCTGAGATGGATAGAGATGAGCTGATGACGCGGATTATTGCCAGAGATTCTGGTGTCGATTCACGCCAGATTGAAGAAGGCTCTCTTCAAGCATCCGACTATGCAGCTATTCTTAACACTGTGGAAAAGGCGGGAACTGTTCCACTCTGGATTGATGATACCCCAGGTTCTGGCTTGAACTTGATGCGAATACGAGCAGGTATCAGACGTGCTACTGCCACCTACGGGCATCCTGGATTAGTGATACTGGATTATTTACAACTACTAGGCTCAGAAGACGGTAGGACTAACCGAGTATCCGAGCTTGATAGGCTTGCTAATGGCTGCAAATCGATTGCCAAAGAGTTTGACGTTCCTTTCTTGGCTCTAGCCCAGATTAATCGCTCCGTAGAGAGTCAGAAGGATAAGCGACCAACTATTTCCCAACTCAGAGAATCAGGGGGACTTGAACAGGCATCGGATGTGATTATGTTGCTGTATCGGGATGAGTATTACAACCCGGACACCCCAGACCAAGGGATAGCCGAAATCATTGTTGGCAAGCATCGGGGTGGAAAAACGGGAACTGTGAAATGCCTTTTCAAACCTGAGACCAGTCAGTTCCTAAGTTTGACCTAATTTTTACCACCACTTCACCAAATACGATAATTTTACTCAAAAACGATGCCAATGAATCGCAAGCTATATCCCAAGAATTGGGAATCGATAGCACTAGAGATAAAAGAGGCAGCAGATTGGCATTGCCAAGAATGCCAACGTCCCTGCAAAAGACCATCACAAAGCTGGGATGAGTTTGACCATGAATTGTATGGCAATGCCGTTCATTTTGGAGGCACTAAATGGTACATGGATTTGTTCGATGATTATGACTCGGACGATGACCCAAAATACCGAAGGTTTGTTCTTACTGTTGCTCATTTAGACCACAATCCAGCTAACTGTAATTACGACAACTTAAAAGCCCTGTGCAGTGTTTGCCATCTACGTTACGACGCGCATCATCATGCCAAGAAAGCTGCATCAACGAGGGCTAGGAAGAGGCAGCAGAAGTTGGAAAGTAATGGACAGTTAAATTTATTTGGAACTTGAAAATGGCACGACGCAAAAAGACCTTTGCCAAGCATGGTGCTTCTTCAGCAAAAACAACTGCAAATAAGCAACATTCTCAAGAACTTTACAACTCAGTAGAAGCCGGGATGTTGGCAAGGATAAAGAATGGTCATATTGGAATTATTACTGAGAAATTCAAGAGCCAAGGGGGGATGCCTCATGTTTGGGTACACGAAGCAGGCCACGGCGTTGTACCATATCCAATAGATTTAATTACCAAAGTCGAGAAGAAAGCGACGGCGGTAATTTTATTTGCCGGTGGTGGTGGTGTTGAGGCTGGTTTGGTTGATGCAGGAATTGAACCGCTGCTAGCAGTAGAATTCAATCCAGATAAGCCAGAACTAAGTGGGGCAATGTCTGATTGCCATGAGAAAAACTTCTCTTCGTGCAAAGTGATTAGGCGCACAGTGCAGGAATTGGCAGCAGAAGATTTCCCAGGATTTCCCTCCGAACCCGATATCCTATGGGCATCCCCAATGTGCTCCAACTTCAGTGTTGCCAAGAAAGGTGGCACTGAGCAAGATGATGATGTGGCAGCGGCAAGAGCAATAGTAGCTTGTATTAAGAAGATCAAGCCTAAGCACTTTGTTCTAGAAAACGTGCCAGCTTATCAAAAATCTCGGAGCTGGAGGCAGATTGAGTTTGTTATCTCGTCTTTTGGTTACAATCTCAAATCCACCATTGTAGATTTGAGTGATTACGGTGTTCCCCAGGCACGGAAAAGATTTATTGCCTGGGCATCACGGGATGACCAATTCCCATTGGAAGTGCCAGAAAAATCTGCAAAAATTAGCTGGTACGAAACGATTAAAGATTTAATTCCTAGCTTGCCTGATTCTGAATTGCTAAAAGGGCAACAGCGGTCAGTTGATAAATTTTTAGAAAGTGGTGAACCTTCACCACTGCTAATTGAGCGCGTTGGTGGCCGCAGTAGGTATGCAGCAATACCTAGTTCCAGACCTGCGAACACAATCTTGCGATCGCACTTCACTGATGGAAAAGGTTGTAATCGCTCTAAATTTGCAGATATCTGGCTCCCTGATAGCGTCAGCGGTAGCGACGTAGGAGCGTCTGGCCAGGTAAAACAGGTCACTATTGAATGCGTGCGCAGACTGCAATCCTTTCCGGATTGGTACGAGTTTCCAGAAGAAGTCGGGGTAGCAGGTTCAATTTTGGGGTATTCAGTTCCCCCCAAATTTGTAGAGCTATTTCTCAAGCAAATTGGACAGATTACACCAACTTCTGTTGATCAACTGCAAAAATTAGTAGAAGAAGAGGAAATGATACTGAGCTTTGGCTACACAGCGGATCGCCTTCATCAAAAAACTGTGACTCGAAGGAACTGGAAAGAGCGCCATGCCAAGCAGTTCATCAAATCTTTTCGAGAAGGGAAGCTGATAGATGCTTATGATAAATCCCCTCGGAATGGTGGAAAAAAGATTGCTGCCCTACGGCTAACTGCGGAGCCTTATCAGGAGAAATTAGAGGATATGCCAGAGTCAGAGGTTGCATTAGAAGGATATCCGGAGCTATCAAAGCAGGAATTTATTGATAAGTTTTTTGGAGATTTTGATACCGCACAACCGTTGTGGGTGGTTAGGTTCGCTGTTATACCCTTTGGTCCAGGGGACAGGGTTGTTCAGGATCTGAACAAACCAGAATGGGGAGAAAAAAACAGGAACACCTCACTTATTAAAAGAGGGAAGCTCATTGATTTTCGCCCCATAAGCGGAACAGCGTTGCACCCTTTTATAGAGTTTGAGGATGGAAGAGAGGAATTTGGGGTTTGGGATTGTGTTTATAAGGATGAAGGGGAAGTAGAAGTCTGCCAGCCCTCCGAATCTGCAAAGAGTGCATCAAAGAAGGCTCTTGATGAAGCGATGGAAGCTATCCAAGGAAATGGCAATCATGCTTTAAATGGTGCTCCCGCGTCCCCCCGTCTCCCTGTCCCCGTGTCCTCGTGTCCCCGTGTCTCCCCGTCCCCAACTCCTACCGCTCTCCCCATTGCCCAAATCCGCCGTGACGGCGGGACTCAACCTCGTGAGAAACTGGACTTGAGCCACGTTGCTACTTTAAAAGAGGCGATCGCGGATGGTGCTGAACTAGATCCGGTTATTGTTTTCTACGACGGGGAACAATATTGGCTGGCTGACGGGTTCCACCGGTGCAAGGCTTCTGAAGAATCAGGACTTGAGGATATTTATGTAATAATCCATCAAGGCACGCGCCGAGATGCTGTGTTGTACTCAGTTGGGGCAAATGCTGAGCATAAAGCAGCTAAGCCTCGGAACCGAAAGGACAAACGTAGGGCTGTGATGATGCTTCTGTCAGACCCAGAGTGGTCAGGGTGGAGTAATTGTGAAATAGCTCGTCGGTGCAAGGTTAGCGATCCGTTTGTTCTTTCTCTAAGGAAAAAGCTCACTTCTAATATTAGAAGTGAGGATAAACCCAAAACCCGAACTTACACCACAAAACACGGCACTACTGCCACGATGCAGGTTGAGAATATTGGAAACAGTGGGGAGAATGGGAAAAATTCAGAGTTACCCGATTCAGGTGTAGAAAACTCAAAACCATTATCCGCCAATAATGGAAATGGCACTTTTCATTCTGATAATGGTCACAGTAACAATGGCAATGGGGATGCTCTTAAAATCAACCGACCAGCTAACCGTTGGTATGGGGGAAAGTGGAGGGTTGGGAAATGGATTGCCTCTCACTTTCCAGAACACAAGATTTACGTTGAACCATTTGGGGGAATGTATAGTGTAGGGATTCAGAAGCCCTCGTCAGAAATTGAGATTTACAATGATATCCACCCAGAAGCCGTTAACTTTTGGCAACAACTCAAGGACAATTCAGCAGAATTGATTTCTCAAGTTGAAGCGCTCACCTTCAACGAGGAAACTGTAGAGTGGGCTAAGCAACCGTCTGCCGACCTCCTAGAATCAGCAATTAAGTTCTACATCCAATGTCGAATTTCTTACGCGGGGGGTGGTACAGGTTGGGCATCTGGCTACAGCCCCAAAGCTTTGGACAAGCCAGAAAATAACGACCATTCACACTTACAAGCAATCGCCAACAGGATTAAGGATATTCAGATTTACCAGCTGGACGCCTTGGAGATTATTGAACGATTCGACAGCCCCGACACCCTTTTCTATTGCGATCCACCTTACCTGAGGGAAACTCGGAATTCTCACGCGCCATACGAGTATGAATTTTCAATTGAGCAACACTCTAAGCTAATTGAACTTTTAGGGTCAATTAAAGGTAAGGCAATTATTAGCGGATACCCAAACCGTAAATATGCTTCTCTCCTAAAAGGGTGGCATCGAAAAGAAACGACCTCCAGAGCCACCAGTGGTAAGGATACGATGGAGTGCTTGTGGATTAAGCCTACTGTCGAGATTGTTGATTATGTGATTGGCTTTGTTTCTAATATTGACCAGATGAATGCTCAGCAGCTGATTGAAGTTCGCGATCGCATTGAGCAACGTTTACAAGCTTTGCAATGCCCAGCTATTCCCAAAAATGGTAAATCAACACAAAATACGGTGCTGGTGGGAAAGAATTAGAGCAAGCGGATTCGGGGGATACTCCCTTGCTCAAGAATAATTCCCCAATTATTCCCAAGGTTCCGAATTTTGAGGTCCTTGCTGAACAACTGATTGATGATGCAGGAGTATCTGTTACTTCAAGGTTTCAGGCGTTTCTTGTAGAATATCTGGCTGAAGCATATGGGGTCAGGCAGTCTCAGCTTAAGCCAGATTTGGAGTGTTTTGTGAACGCCCAGGCAAATACTTATGCTTACCAGGGGCGCTCAGAGCTGAACAATATCTGTGGCAGCGTGCAGCTCTCGCCAGGGCGCACTGGTAAAGTAGGAGGAAAAACGGCCACCATCACCAAAGTCCCCAATTGCAAGGGCATTGATTTATCCAGAGTCCGCTTACTATTTGATTCGTGCGCTTTCACGGATGTTTTGACCAACTCTAGGTTGACTTTTGAAGGTTCCCTTAATCGCCAGCTTCAAACCCTAGCTGAGATGCCCAACTGTAGGGAAACTTGGCTCGTGTCCTACGACAGGCTAATCGATGAGAAATTCATTGACGGGAAGCGAATTAAGCAGCGCTGGTCGGTCGATGAGGCGTGGGAAGCTGTTCGGCAGACTGTGGAAGCAGCGCAGTATCTCGCTTCTCAACGTTATCGACTTGACGGTTACAAACTGGTGCTGAGTTGCCAGGGCGTTAATGCGCCTCAGTATCAAAGGTGTGTAGAGCAGGTTTTAGAGTACGCGGCACCTGATGATGTGCTTGGGTTAGGGGGTTGGTGTATTTTAGGCAAACAGAAGAAGTGGATGCCCGTGTTTTGGGAGACAATGCGGCGGGTAATTCCCCTGATTGCTGAATCTGGAGTCCAAAAGGTGCATATCTTTGGGGTGACTTGGCTCAAGCCGCATCAAGGTTATGACCCGCCGCTGCCTGGTTTGCTGAGGCTGTGCGATGAGTATGGGTTGAGTTTATCAACGGACGGGCGCTCGCCTATTGCTAATGCACTGTGGAAGAAAACTTGGCGTAAGGCTGGCGCGACTTTCCCGTACTGGCGGCATAATCTGGCTTGGGTGAAGGCTGAGATGGCAACATTGAGGGATTGGTGAAAAATATCTATATTGCTGCCCTTAACTAATTTCCCTTTCCCCATCCTCTCTCAATCCGTTATGGTTGAGGGAGGGAGTTTTGTTCACTTATGCCTAGAAAATCGCGTTACAACCAAGAAATTGTCGAAACCATTTGTGAAGCGATAGCCACAGAGGGAGGGGATGAGGTTGGCTGGTTGGCTGGGGGAATAGGGAAGACAACCTTTTATAAGTGGATTGAGGACAAACCGGAATTTAGGGACGCAGTTGTACATGCAAGAGAAGAGTTCCGAAAACGCTGTCCCAAGTACCAAAAGGGTTTGGCGCTGCAAAAATTGACTGATGCTCTTGAAAATGGACAACCAATTAAGTGGACTACCCAAAAGACTAGGCGGCTTGAGCATTACGTTCCAGGAAAGAAAGGTCAGCCCCCTCAGTTAAAATGGCATCAGGAGGAGACAATTACAGAGGAGCATACAGAACACCGCCCCACTCCAAAGTGGGCAATAGAGAGGGTAATTCCCCGACCGATTGAGGATGACATTAATGCTGCGATCGCATTTATCGAAAGACATGGATTTAGGGTAGTAGCAGATGGAGAAATTCCCGTCATTAACCCCCAAAATGGCAGCGCGGGTCAAACTAAACTCTCTCCTAGCTCCGAAACCAACTGATACTGATAGCGGACTTCCCCAACCTCAACCCAAGCAGCAGGAGTTTCTGGATAGTGATGCTGACATTGCCATCTATGGTGGCAGTGCAGGTAGCGGAAAAACTCTAGCCTTGCTCCTTGACTTTGCCAAACCAGACCTGCTAGAAAACCCTCATTACGGCGGCGTAATATTTCGCAGGACTTCTCCGGAGATTACCAATGAGGGTGGATTATGGGATGAAGCTGGTATTTGGTATCCTTCCCTTGGTGCTACATCTAATCAAAAATGGTTGAGGTGGACATTTCCCACGGGTGCTAGTGTTAGGTTTGCTCACCTTCAACATGAGAAGAATATCTATAATTGGCAAGGTTCTCAAGTCTCGCGGGTAGCTTTTGATGAGGTGACTCATTTCACCAAAAAGCAATTCTTCTATCTGATGACTCGGATGAGGTCAACCCATGATATCAAGCCCCAGCTGAGAGCTACCTGTAACCCAGATGCTGAATCTTGGTTAGCTGAGTTGGTAGATTGGTGGATAAACCCCCAAGGTTACCCCTATCCTGAGCGCTCTGGGGTGTTGCGTTGGTTTATAGTGAAGTCGGATGAGGTAATTTGGGCAGATACAGCCCAAGATTTGCGATCAAGATATCCCAACAGTAACCCCAAATCCTTCACCTTCATCAGTGCAAAGCTCACTGATAACCCAGCCCTATTAGAAAAAGACCCCCATTACCTAGCCAACCTCGAAGCTCAAGATGTGGTGGAACGGGCTAGACTTCTGGATGGGAATTGGCGGGTCAAGAAATCTGAATCACGGCTATTTAAGGCAGAGGCTATTTCCGCTTCAGCTCATGGGGAATGGTCTGATCCTGTGTTTGCCAAGTCTTACCTATTCGGCATTGACCCTAACTTTGGTGGTGATGATGCTTTTAGCTGCCAAGTTTGGGATATTTCTGATATCCCTTACCAGCTGGTTGCTGAGTATAAACAAAGTAATGCATCAATTACCGCTTCCATTAATCAATGTAGTAAATTGGTCGATAAGTACACTCCTGTTTTGGTGGCAGTAGAAACTAATGGAGGTGGTAGAACAGTCCAGGAACGCCTTATTGAACATTTCCCTGGTGTTCGGATTGAGGCTGTGACTACCACAAAGAACTCTAAAATTATCAATACCGACAGGATTGCGATCGCATTGGAAGAAGGCTTAATTCAGTTCCCTCCAGATTGGGACGGGATTGATGAGCTGAGGAGTTTTAGCTCATATTCCAGGGAAGCGATTACCGGGCATGATGATAGTGTGATGGCATGGGCTGTGGCTTTTGCTTATATTGAAGAGGCAAGGCAACTAGCACTTATCAATCCATTGTTACTTACCTGATTCCCATTTTCGGAAATAATCCCCAAATACTGTAACTTTTTTTGTACGCTAGTAGATAGTGTCCTCCCTTGTCTCACCATGTTCACCGACCTAAACACAGCCCTTGCGATCGCAAAGTCTAACCTTGGTGTAACCGACACCACCAAGGATGCTGAAATAACAGCTATTTTGACTGCTTCAGCTGGGACTGATAACAACGGGACTATTAACTATCGCCCCTATCTAGTAGCTGCCTACTTTCTCCCACTGTGGGGGGCTGTATCGCGCTCTGGGTTGATAGAAGGAGATGGGGCAAAGTGGTTAAAACCTGCTGATTTTACCCCACTAATTACCTCATTACTTACCCTACAGGAATCAGCAGATTGTGGACTAACGATTGATGAATGTTGGGGGGTGGATGCTCTTAGGCAGCGGCTTAACTGTGGTTGTGAAGCCGAAACAGGTAATGTTGTTGTAGGGTTGCTAGGAGCCAATGTTATATGAGACGAGTGAATGTAGAATGATTTTTTCTAAATTCTAAATTCTAAATTCTAAATTCTTAGAACTATGAGTGAACTGCGAATTGATTCTCAAGCTTTGTTTGGAGCTTTTGCAGCTTTAAGCAACCCCTACACCGGGATTGGGACATCTCGAAGTAAAACTGAGAATGTTCAAATTAACACAAGTAAAACACGACTCACTAGGCAATCCCTAGAAGCTTTACCCTACCGAGACGAGTTGCTCAGGAAGGCTGTGTTCCTTTATCCTGAATGTGCTGCTAAAGCTTGGTTCCACCTTGCGATCGCAAACAATAATTCTGGTGATAATCTCCCTGATTTAATGATGGAGTATATTTCCGAATTAGGAAACAGGGAGGACAAAACAGAATCGGAAGATGAGGCTGATATTTATGGTGCTAATGATGCTTTTCCGATTGCCGCTATTCTAGCCCGTCAATTCGGCAAAGCTTATATTTTAATCGGTATAGATGACGGAAAAGACTTTAGTGAACCCGTTGATAAAAATAATATTAAATCTATTAGATGGCTCCAGGTTTATGACTGCTGGGAGCTTTACCCAGATTGGGGCAATAACAGGACTCGCCAACCCAACTTTTACCGTTTGTATTCTGTAGAATCAGACCAACAGTATGGGGCAAAAATCCACAAGTCTCGAATTCTGCCATTTTGGGGTAATCGAATCTACAGTAGACGGAACTACCTGAAAACAGGACTGAATGACGACGGTGTGAGCGTTATCCAAGCAATGTACGATGCTTACATTGATTGGCTCCAGGGTATCAAAGCTGGCAGCGCAATGTTGGCTGATTACGATGTATTTACCCTTGGTATGAAAGGTTTGGGACAGATACTCCTACAAGACAAACAGAAAGGAACTCAAGCAGGTCAGCAGCAAATTATCAACCGCTCCCTTGCTTTGGATATGGGGAAGTCTGTGGTTAGGGGTATCTACTACGATTTGGAAAATGAGGAACCGGGGAGTGTAACTCGTTCCTACGGTGGGGCAAAGGACATTATGGAATCCCTAGAAAATCGTTGGGCGGCAGCATCAGGTATTCCAAAGTTTAAGTTATTCGGAGAGATAGGGAGCCAGGGACTGACTAATAATCAAGGGTTGGCTATGCGCTCTGAGTGGGCAATCCTTGTGCAGGACTATGCTCACAGCTGGGTAAGTAACTTACGGCAGCTGCTAATTTATACTTTTCTTGCCAAAGATTCCCCATCAAAGGGAAAAATTCCCGAATCATGGGACATCAAAGTTCCCTTCGACTTGCAGCTAACAGATACAGAACGCATGGAATACGAGAAGCTAGCAGCTGACAGAAGTAAGACCCTGACTGAGATTGGAGCAATTACTCCAGAAGAAGTGCGCTCAGGGTACGAAGGTTCCCAGTTTTCCCCAGACTTTGTTTTGAGTGACGATGTTAGTAGTGAGGATGACTCAAAGAGAGAAGATGCTCTATGGGGGGTGTGGTTCCAAGGAAGAAATACCCCAACAGTGGTTGAGGCTAGCGATCGCACGAGCGCAATTAGCAAAGCACGGAACAAGAAAGTCGCAGGGCATGACCAGCCTGTAGAGTCGGCTCGTCAGCTTAGGTCAGATGATGCTACTCCGGTACAGCGGATCATTGAGTGGAATGGGTTTAATATTGGACTTCAATACTTTCCTTTCCAGCTACGTCACGGTAAAATGCTGCCTGTTGGCTATGGACACATCCAAAAGACCAAAGGTGCTGATGGTATGGCATTGGATGTGTATGTGGGGACTAAGTTGAACTCACCGAAGATATTTGCAATCGCACAGTATATTGATGGGAAGTTCGATGAAGAGAAGCTCTTTATTGGTGTGGAGTCCAAGGAAGAAGCCGAGGCGATTTACAAGCAGGTGATGCCTCCTGAATTCTTTGGTGGCATACGTGAGGTGATGCACTCGGAAATTCGTACTGATAGCAATGACATCTTGACCGATGAAGAGTGGGAGGAACTAGCAACGGTGACAGCGGCAGATTTTGTAGAAGTAGCAATGGAGTTGTGATAGTTTAAAGGGATGGACTTACTGCGCTTAGACAAATACAGCCCTCTGCCGTGGGAAAAGAAAGCCGACGGCAGATATTGGATGCACGTTACTTTGGGACAAAAGGATATTCCTCTTACTTATCTTTTCCCGGATAAGAGTGGTATAACCCAAAAACGGGTAGAAGTTGTTACAGAGGAGGGATTGTTTAACGATTCCGTCAAGTCTGTTGCAGGACTGCCAATTCTTCTTGCTCACCCCAAAAGCCGTCGATTTAATCTAAACCGCGACGGGTTAAAGGTTGGGCATCTATTAGGAACAATTGGCAGAGAGGATGGCAAGCTAATAGCTGAAGCTATCATTGATGATTACCGAGCCGTGGAAATCATTGACCGCTTGCTAGCAGAAGGGAAAACGCCAGAGGCTAGCAGCGGCTATTTTTTGAAAGAGTTGAGAGAGCGAGAAGATGGAATTTTTGAACAAATCAGGGAGGAGTACAACCATGTAGCAGCACCACTACTACCGGGACAGGGTAGAGGAGGACAAAACTTAACACTCAGATTTGATACAGGAGATGCTGTGGTAGAGCCTCTGTATTTCTTGTTTAACAACGATAGTGAGAAAAAGGAGGAACGTAATGTGAGCGATTTGATAGTAAAAATAGATGAGAAGGACCAGCGCATCTTGAAGGATGTGGCTGATGATGTGAAGGATGCAATTACAGCCTTACAATCTCGAATTGACACCCTCACCAAAGACTTAGAGGGAGCAGAGGGGAAGATTGGGGAACTAGAAAAGGAAAACGATACCTTACAGGGACGGCTTGACGCAGCTGATACCACAACTAATACTGATGAGGATATAGAGACTCAAGTCCAGGCGCGGTTTGATGCCTGGAACGAAGTTATCCCAGTAGTTGGGTCTGACAAACTTGAGATTGATAGTAAGCTAACCCCATCACAGATTAAAGCCGCTGCGATCGCACTCATCGACCCCAAACTCAACCTAGACGATAAGAGCGATAGCTACATTGATGGTCTTTGGGAGGGCATCAAGGATAGAGGTAGCCAAAGAAAAACTGACCGATTCCTCACCCAAACTAAGCAGAGAACAGATGGGGTGAGCACCATCCGCTCTAAAGTGGTGGCGAATTACGAAGGAGCATACCGAAGGAGCAGACGCAATGCCAGTAACTAACTATGACTTGATTATTGAAAAGTCCCATGAACCAGGGGAACTGGTTTCCCTCGATGATGCTCAGATTTGGACATTCACTAACGGCACAGGAGTAATCCTCCCTTTTGGTTTGGGTGTGGTTGCTGGTACTGGGGAAGGTGCGACGGGGAAGGTGATTTTACCAGCTGATGCTAATGGGAAGTTTGAGGGGATTACCTACCGCACTGACACTTTTGAGAAACGCAGCGGGTATACCCTGGATGATGCCACTGGGAGGGTTGGCTATCCCAAGGACCGGGAAGTTTCAATAGTCAGACGTGGTGTGATAGCTGTCTTTATTGATTCTGATGTGAGCCGTGGCAGTCCAGTATTCCTACGTCACACAGCAACGCCTGGAACGACGGGGATAGCAGGGTGCTTTAGAAAGGATGCAGATACAGCAAATGCGATCGCAATTCCTAATGCTACTTTCCTGAAAGCTGCACCTGCTCCAGTAGCTGGAGAGATGGGAGTGGGAATTTTGGAATTGAGGATGATATGAAGAATGAGTAATGAGTAATGAGTAATAAGTAATAAGTAATAAGTAATAAGGAATGAGGAATGAGGAATAGGGAATGCTCCAATTCTAAATTCACTCATTCTAAATTCTAAATTTCCAGGAGGACTGATGGCGGCTTTTTTGTATGAAGATTTGACTCAACGCATGGAGAAGGTATTAGAACCGAGATACCGAACCATGTACTTTGAGAATGGGGACTTGATTCCGACAATGGTTGATCTTGCTCCAGGCATGAAGGAAATTGCATATGAAAAGATCAACGAATTTGGGGATGCAGATTTAGTGTCTGATGCTGCTACCAATATTCCAGTGGTGGATATCTCCCTAGATGAGGATAGATACCCAATTTACATGGTTGCATCTGGGTTCCCCTTGAGTTTGCAGGAAGAACGGGCTTACAATGCTCAGCATTATCATGCATTCAATCTAGATCGGTTTCAGCGACGGATGGCGGTAGCGAGAAAAGCGATCGCCCAACGAACTAATAAATTCACAGCCTTAGGTGTTCCTAACTTCAACTTCCCTGGCTTTTTGGTCAATGGGCTAGTTGCTACAGATAACAGTGCATTTAACATCTACACGTCAACCTATCAGCAGTGTTTGGATTTTTTCGTAGACGTTATCGAGAGTCTTACAGATAACTTTGTCACCGATTATCCTACGGATTTGCTACTGCCAAAAGACCCTCACCATCTAATAGTAAGTTTGGAGAATTCCCTAGGAACTATTAGTGTAAAGGAAAGGTTAGAGCAGCTTTATCCTGATTTGATGATTACTAAAATTAAAGAACTAGAAGCTGCCCAAATAGATAGCTCCGGGATAACTAGACCAGGGGTTGGGAAAGACCGCATCATGCTCTATCCTAAGGAATCTGATATCATTAATCGTCACATTGAAGAGCAGGTGGCAATGCTGGCTCCAGAGGAGTACATTCGGACAGATGGATTAAGAAGAATTTACCCGATGTTTTCTTGTATCACTCCTGCAATCTTTGATTATCCTACTGATTGCCGCTATATTGATATCCCGGTGAAAGCGTGATGAATTGGGAATTTAGAATTTAGAATTTAGAATTTAGAATTTAGAATTTAGAAGGCAGAAAGCAGTCCAATAAAATATTTTTTCACTACTATGAATGAAAATCAATCTATCCTGACTCCTGGTTCCTGACTCCTATTTTCAATTAGCAATTAGCAATTAGCAATTTCCAAATGATAATAGAATTTGACCCAAAAAAGATTGGCGAGATGTCAAATAACCATTACATTAGTGGCTATTTGGAGCAACATTTTTGGCGCATTGAACTGAAGAAGGGGCTGAATGAGCTATCAGATTCTCAGGTTCAAAAGCTCAAACAGTTTGATGGCTTAGAATACTACTTGGATAAAGAAGCAATCATCTTCAGGGATGAACCAGAGACTTCCTATGGGCGTACTGTGGAGCTTGAGCAGTTGTACGAATCGCAAGGATATGCAGCTATCAGCAAAATAGCGGCTGAGTACGGGATTACTAAGCCCTCAACGGGTTGGAGGGATGCAATTCCACTGATTGTCAAATATGAAAAATCAATGTAAAAATGAAGAATTAAGGATGAAGAATAAAGAAAAAAATAATTCTAAATTCTACATTCTAAATTCGTCATTCTATTCGGATGCTCTGCCCCAAATTTCCTTCGATGTGCGCTCGCGTCGATGGAGATACCGCGATTCCAAAGCCTTCGCATCAATGGAAGCGGTACGCACTCAGGCTGAGCGCTATTTTTTGCAAGAAAAACAGACTCTAATCAAACTAGGAAACGATTACAACGAAGGGAGAATAGACTTAAAAGAGCTGCAACAGAAAGCAGGATTAGCTCTTAAACATATCCATATTGCCCAGATGATTCAGGCATTGGATAGGCAAGAGGATTTAACTTCTGATAAATTCCTGTTAGTAGCTAGAAACCTCAAGCAACAGTATCATTCAGGAACAGATGTCCTAACCGGTGAGCGATTTGGAATCAAATATTTAGCGATAGATATGCTCCAGGAAAAAGTATCTCCTGCACAGCTAACCAACCGCCTCAGAATGTTTTCGGAGTCGGGGAAGGTGACATTTTGGGGAACTAAATCTGCGATTGCAAAAACTAACGGAATGAGGGAGGCTCGACGGGTACTCGGAAGCGGTGAGCATTGCCGCCACTGCCCTAAATATGCAGCTCTAGGATGGGTTCCACTATCTGAGTTAATCTTGCCTACACAACAGTGTGAGTGTAGGACAAATTGTAAGTGTACGGTGGAGTTTAGGAGTTCTAGAGAGGATGCTTGCTCTGTCCACACTGCCGAGAAGGAGACATTTTAGGTGTCGAACCAGAAAAATCCCTGGATTTCTTGACTCCATGCGATAACATGAAATTTCATGAATGTTTTAGTTGAGGTAAGGTCAATGCTTGATGCAAGGGAGATTTACCCTCTTTCAGACTTTCAGCGGAATGCCAGACAATTTATTGAACAGTTAGAGCAAAGTCACAAACCGATTGTTTTAACTGTCAATGGTAAGGCTGCTCTAATCATGCAGGATGCTGTATCCTATCAGGAGTTACTAGACGAGTTAGCATTAGCGCGGTCAGCTGCGATGATTACACAAGGCATAACAGAGGCAGCAGAAGGGAAAGATCGGGATGCAGTGGAAGCTTTAGAGGAATTGCGATTAAAGTATGACATACCGCGTTAAGATTACTCCCACAGCCTTCGCGGATGCTGAAAGATTTTATCTCTGGATTAGGCACGATTCCCCTGAAGCAGCTGCTGACTGGTTCAATGGACTTTTTGAAGCTATTGAGACTCTTGCTTCTATGCCTAGGCGCTGTCCAATTGCGCCGGAAACGAAATTGGTAGGGCAAAAGATTCGATGTCTCCTCTACAAGAAATACTACCGGATTCTCTATGGCGTTGAAGGTGAAACAGTTAGAATTTACCACATCCGCCATACATCCCAGCAGTGGATGACAAGGGAAGAATTTTTAAGAGAACCTTAGAGAGAGATGCAGTTACTCAGGGTTGAGTACTTCTTCTAGGATAAGTTTTTGGCTGTCAGCACCTCAGCACTCAGCAGCTGATGAGCTGAGTGCTGAGGGGTCGTTCGTGTGTGATGATCTTATATGCGAAAAGCTGATAAAATGATGAAACGAATATTTTTAACGATTGTGGCTCTTGCCTGCTTGGGCTTGGTCTTCTTCACTCCCTATGCCGTTGCTTTAAACTTACCAGAATGCGTCCTAACCGATTGCAATTGCAGTGATTTTGCCACGCAACCCGAAGCGCAGGCAGTGTTTGATGTTTTTGTTGAAGATTTCTTCAAACTTGATAAGGACGGCGATGGCCGTGTTTGCACTAGTCTTCCAGGTTCGCAATCAGCTAAAAGAGTCAAGTCTAAAGTGAGTGAACCTCCTCAACCCAAGTCATCTTCAGAATTGGTGTTAAAACAAATTAAGTTTGGTAATCCCAGTGATGCTGATACTGATCTCAATAATTATTTAATCCCCAAGGAGCAGTTTGTGATTTCCTACAATTGTTCGAGAAATCTTGCTAATTGGGTATCGTGGACGGTGGATGCGAGTTACATGGGAGAAGTCGAACGTGCGGATGATTTCCGTCCCGATCCTGATGTACCCTGCTATCAAGTCACGCCACGGGACTATAGGAGAAGTGGTTATGATCGGGGGCACATTGCTCCTAGTGCGGATGGTAAACATCGACAC